>JAOZOO010000162.1 GCA_029933225.1 Bacteroidales bacterium
TTAACATTTTGAACAACAACTTTATTCAAAGAGTTGACTTTTCAATTATTGCTTTAAAAAGCAGAGGAGTTAAGTTCTCGTTTGGGAAGAGTTAGGAAGTAATCATCGGGATTTGTTTTTATATTTATTGTCGAAACTTATGAAGCATTCTCTATTGTAGTCAACCACTAAAAAATATGTGAGATATCAATTCCTTTTTGCTCTTATACTGATTTTCACCCTCCTGTCCTGGAAGCTATTACACGCAGCCCTTTGCTCTGCCAGCCATTTTTGGAAATTTTCCGAACTCAAAGACCGGGGCAATATTTTATTTTCCCGCTTTTCTTTTCTTTTTAACACCGGTTTAACAAACTTTTCTTCGCTGAAAATAATATACAGGGTGTTGTATTCAATTTTGCTGTTGGCAAACATGATGTATTCTTCCACCTGCGACTGGGGCAGATCATTGTGCTTTGGGGCGAAAAACAAATAGTCCTTATCGCCTTTTACAAAAACGCCGCTGGAAAATGCTGGGGGTGAATATTCATCGGGCAACAGGCAGTATGCCGAATTTCCGTCATCAAGATAGACCGCCAGATAACCATCCACCGGACTTTTGAAATAAAGGTAAAGTTGTTCGCCGTCGTAGAAGGCGTTTGTTCTTGAAGCGGGATTCGGTGTGTTGAGCACCTCAAACCGGATATTCGCTTTCGGCACAACATCACGCGCTTTGCCTTTGATGTAACAGATCACGTATCTCACCTGTTCATCACCGTAAGCGCCTGTTTCTTTTCTGAAGTCATTATCAAACCGGATATCAGTGGTTTCGATCCATTCCCCTTTCACTTTGGTTGAGCCGATAATATTGTAAGTCGTTTCGTCATTGGTGGAATAAATATCGGTTTGTTCTTCCACATAAGTCCCGAATGTTCTTTCAATGGCATTTACTTTTGCATCTTCTTCCGCTTGAATACGGGCCTGTTCCAGCGTCATATTTGATCCCATCCTGACCATTCCCGTCCCGGAAACCTTTTTTATCTTCTGGGCATAAGCGGTTTGCGCCAATACGACAAAAAGAAAGAATACCAGGTAACAAAACTTTTTCATTGTATTATTTGAGGATAATCCGATTATACCAGTCAAAGTTAAATAAGTTTTGGAGATTCAGTAAAAAAAACCCGGAATTTCTACATCCAATATCAAACATCCAGCATCAAGTATCCAGTATCAAGTATCAAGTATCCACATTTCAACCATGTTTGCAAGGTACATCTACCCGCAAACCGGAGCTTTTGATCTGAAATGAGGGAGCTCCTGACCCACCCTCATCCTGTAATACCTGAATTGATTGAGTTGTCTTTTTGCCCGATCCGGATGCAAGACCACCCAGATCAGGCAGATCCTGCTCCCGGCGGGCAGACCGGAATAATGACCTGAACAATGCCCGGGAAGTGAAAATGACTACTTTATCAGATTTGATATTTGTTTGACTATCCGTTTCACTCTGTTTCGTATTTTTGATTTCTCATTTGCCCGCCCGGACGGGTTTGGAATTTGGCATTTAGGATTTATTTGACATTTGGAATTTGGAACTTGTTTGATATTTGTCTTTTGTAATTTGGGATTTGTTTGAAATTTGTGATTTGTAATTTGTTATTTATTTGATATTTGTCATTTGTAATTTTAGGAAATTATGCAAACCGTTCCCCTCACTCCAACCCTCACTTTCTCCCGTATCATTCACGGCCTTTGGCGGCTGCGGGACTGGAAGATGACCGATAAGGAATTGCTGAACTTTATCCGGCAGGCCATGGAACTCGGCGTAACCACCTTCGACCATGCCGACATTTACGGTGATTTCACCTGCGAGAAGCTGTTCGGCGATGCGCTGGCGCTGGAACCGGGGTTAAGGCAGAAAATTCAAATTGTCACCAAGTGCGGCATCCGGCCCGTGACGAAAAAATACCCTGAACGGAAAGTGAGCATCTACGATTACAGCAGTGCGCACATCATGATGTCGGTGGAGAACTCACTTAAGAATTTCCAAACAGATTACCTTGATGTGTTGCTCATGCACCGCCCTTCGCCATTGCTCAATCCGGAAGAGGTGGCAGACGCTTTCGTCAAACTGAAACAAAGTGGCAAGGTGCTGCATTTCGGGGTGTCCAACTTCACGCCCGAACAGTATGAAATGGTGGCCGCTTACCTCGATGAAAAACCGGTGACCAACCAGGTGGAGATATCGCCCCTGTGTCTGGAGCATTTCGACAACGGTAACATGGATTTTTTCCTGAAAGAGCGCATCCGGCCGATGGCCTGGTCGCCGCTGGCAGGAGGACGGATTTTCAACCCGAAAACCGAACGGGAACACCGGGTGGCCGAAGTCCTTACCGAAATAGCAGATGAGCTGAACACGGAATCCATTGACAAGGTGGCTTATGCCTGGCTGCTGAAACACCCCGCCGTTATTATGCCCGTGGCAGGTACAGGAAACATCCGGCGGCTGAAGCTTGCCGTGGAAGCACTGGATTTGGAAATGTCGCCGGAACAATGGTTCCGTATTTACATTGCTTCCACGGGGGAACCGTTGCCGTAATGAAAGTGTTTAACTGCTGTTTAAATTATTTTTAACCGGAGATCAAACAGTATTTAACCCGACAATAATTTTAATACTATATGTCTGGTAAACAACCGGTTAATAGAAATGCGGGCAAAAAACAAGTTTTATATGATATAATTCAATGAATTAGAGTACTTTTGACGAGATTTAGTCAGCTCGCTTAAAGGTTCTTCTGATTCCCCCGAATCATCAATGAAGAAATGAATTTTTAGAACCTCCGAGAAAGTAAACCAGAGAATATTAATGAGCCTGTATTTTTTGCTAAAGCTAAATATTAATTAGGCTCCTAATATAACTGTTTTATTATGAAAACTTTAACAACTTTAATTTTACTATTTATAAGTAGTAGTGTAATTTTTGCACAAAATTTTAACTGGACACCCCAGAACAGCGGTGTGAGCGTTTTGCTGAATGACGTATATTTTTCAGATAACCAAACCGGCTGGGCCGTTGGTGATGATGGCACTATTGTGAACACCACCGATGGCGGACAAACCTGGAATACCCAGACAAGCGGCGTAACCGACATACTGCGTGCAGTATTTTTTATTGACAATAATACGGGCTGGGCAGTAGGTGGCAAGTTAAACAAAACCATGCTGAAAACTACTGACGGTGGCTCGAACTGGCAAAGTCTTGATGCAGGCAGTATTTTTTCCAACCTAATGTACGATATCGCTTTTGTTGATGAAAATACGGGTTGGGTAATTACCACCGACAGCATATACAGGACGTCAGATGGTGGTAATACATGGTTACATGAAGGTTATATTACCGGTGTATTCTCCCCGACGATCAGAACAATTGCCGTAACCTCAGACACTATGGCTTACGTAGGAGGATCAAGAAAAAGCGGAGCAAGCATCAGAAGTGCAGATATATTTTACAGAAGGCCTGAGAACGCGCCCTCTTTCTGGAGTACATCCGGATTTGATCTTACGCTAAACGATGATCATATTAACTCCATTCAGTTTGTTAATTCGGATATTGGTTTTGCCGGCAGCACAAAAGGGAAACTTTTGCGGAAGACAGATTTTCACACAAGTGGCGTCTGGGAATTGAATTTTCAACTTTCGGATGAAACCCAAAGCATCTGGTCATTGTCATTTCCCGATGAGAATCACGGAATCTTCAACACGGGAACAGAAATATCAGGTACAACAAATGCTTTGTTTTATCATACTGCAAATGGTGGAGAAACATGGTCTTCCATGCCCGATACTATTCCAGACTTTTTGCTGGTGACAGTAAACGCACCCGATTCTGCAAATGCATGGGCAGTGGGTTCTGGCGGTAAAATTTTTAAAGGTGTGCTTTCACCAACCGGGATTACGCAGATGACGCTGGATATGGATATCAGTATTTATCCTAATCCTTCGTCTGACAGGGTTTATGTGGCAATAAATTCCGACGAAAACGAATTGATCAGCTATGCGCTGCTGGATATGACCGGCAGGGTAATCGAAAATGGTCAATGGAGTTTAAATTCGTCAAATTCAAGGTTCACTTTAAACTTATCTGACGTTATAAGCGGAGTGTATTTGCTGAAGTTAAGTACGATTAACGGACAAAGCGCATTTCGTATTCTGAAAAATTAATATTGAATAATTCATTTAAGACAGGATGCAAGATTGGGCATAAGCGTTGGCGGAGTTACAAATGATATTATGTGCCTGATTGATTCTTTTTCTGATCGTCGAACGGATCGAATAATTGACTTTTCCTGTTGAGTTAACCCTGACAGAATCAACAGGCAAACAGTTGTTTACCTGTTGATTCTCGTCAATTATCCGTAATTTTATAAACAATCCGGTTTCATCACCGGCAAACGTGGATGGAGGGGATAAAAGCTACGCTGATAACAATATCCACAGCACGTCGGGCGTTATCAAACCTAAATTGAGGATGCTAAACAAAACAATCTCCGGAATCTTCCTTTTTATTGCCATATTATTGATCTTTGGTTCCTGCGAAAAAGACGATTCTGAAAAAAACGAAACGAAAATCAGCCGCCATTACGACGATGAAAGTCACAATAACGGCCAAAACTGCATGGATTGCCATAAATCGGGAGGTGATGGCGAAGGCTGGTTTACAGTTGCCGGAAGCGTTTATGACTCGTTAAAAACCAATCCTTCACCAAACGGAACGATCAAACTTTTTACCGAGCCCGGCGGGACGGGAACCTGGATTCTCACGGTTGAAGTGGATGGGCTGGGGAATTTTTATACAACTGAAGCCGTAAGTTTCGACGGACATGTCTATCCCGTGGTGGAAAGTGCACAGGGAAATGTCATCGGCATGAAAGCGCCCACACCCACAGGACAATGCAACAGTTGCCACGGGGTAACCACAGATAAAATCTGGGTGAAATAAAAACCGTAAAAATCTCATTTTATTCACACCTAACCTTTCCCTCATTATCTTTGCCTTTTCATTATAAAAATTAACCATGAGTAAAGTCAGGAAACTTGTCAAATACATTGTTTTTACCGATAAAAATGATGAGGTGAAACATCAGTATAAAAGCTATTTACAGGAATACGATAAACAGGGAAACAGTATTCATGAGGTGGAATATACCCCGGACGGCAGTGTTGATAATGCTGCGGAATATAAATACGACGATCAGAACCACCTGATTGAAGAAGTGCATTATTTTGAAGATGAGGTAACCGAAAAGATCCGATATATTCTGAACGAAGAAGGTAAACGAACCGAGGTGGAAACCACTTACGCCGATGGATCGATATCGGTGAAAAAAGTAATCAGACAAGGAAACACAATTACCGTAAAGACCTTTGATGAAGACGGCGATCCTGAAGAGGAAGACCGGATAAAATATGATGAGGAGGGAAAGGTCGTTGAAGAGGTTAAACTGGATGAGGAGGGAAAGATTGTCCACAGGAGTCTTTATGAATACAACGAAAAAGGCAAGTTGCTGAACAAGACAGAATATGAAGGTGATGATGGCTCCTTTATCAAAACGATGATTGAATATGATGACAGGGACAATCCGGTAAGCGAAACGACAGTTACCGATAAAGGGAATCTTGTCAACCGAATAAGCTTTCAATATAACGAGCAGGGTGACCGCACAACCTGGCAGAACAACCACCATGTCCACCGGGTGGTTTATGATGAACAACGCAGACCCGTGATGGAAGAAACCAAAAACAGGATGAATAACCTGATCGAAAATTTTACGGAATACAAATACAACGATCAGGGGCTGGTGGCCGAAGAACGTACTTTCAGCCTGGGCGACCAATACCAGATCGAAGCCGGCGCATTTGGTGGCAGTAGTTCCGATTTTGTGATCACAAGGTATGAATATGAATTTTTTGAGGATTGATATCAGAGATTAATTTTTTTAACCTCAATGGGCGCTGGAGATCCGTAGG
>JAOZOO010000290.1 GCA_029933225.1 Bacteroidales bacterium
CGCAAAAAGTTTTTTTGACGCAGATTACGCTGACCTTTTATGGTTTTGCCACGAAGACACTAAGGTGCACTAAGTTTTTTTGCATTATAAATGCCGGGTTAGAGCATCCTCGTCACAGACGAGGACGAGAATTAAGGTTGCAAACGAGGACGAGAGTTGAGATAAAAATACTGTCACGCGCAACATGCGCGCGCCAGTTTTTGTTTTTATTTAAATTCAAACTGATAATCCGGCTTATTTTTCATTGTTTCCGCACTTTCCGGGTAGTTTTCGATGAACCAGGTAAGGAAGCGGGCGACGTCTATTTTGTCTTCCAGCATCTGCAGGCGGCGGAATTTGTGGATGTTTTTCAGCTCTTTGTCCTGCACCATCTCTTCCACGGTTTGCAGCAGTTTTTCGGTTTCGTGCGACCGGATGCCTATTCCCAGCTGGTATTTATTTTCCAGATCGTTCAGGTAGCCGATCCTTCCCACAAAGTCGTTAAACCGGACAAAAGGTGTTCCGAGCACTCCCGCTTCGGCGGCCATCGTCTGGCTGTCGCCGATGTATAGCTGTGCAAAGGCCATGATGTGATGCATGTCGATGGGATTGACGGGCATGCGATATTGTTCCAGCTCCGGAATCAATTCCCGCTCTGAAGTGATCAGAATCCGGCCATGTGGTTTTAGCCTGTCCGTTAGCTGAAGTGCCAGCTCGTCGCTGATGCCACGGATCCCCTTGTCGTGGTGGGCGCCAAGTTTGGCAAAACGCAATATATAATACGGATGGTTTGTCGCGATATATTTCTCCACCACCTCCCGGTCGGGCTGGAAATGGGTGGGATGCAGATAAGCCAGCTCATGGTAACCTGCATAATGGATGCTTTTACGTTCCCAGCGGCCGTTGTTGCAGACGTCGGGGGAGAGGATGATATTGGAAAACGGATACGCCAGCTTGCTGTATAGCGGCACTACGTTCGCATCATCTTCGTTAATGTTTACAGACGGTGTCCCTGTCAGTTTTCCCACATGGCTGATGGTTACCGAGGTGCCGACCAGCAGATCAGGTTTATGTTTTCTGACAAATGCCAGCATACGAATATCTTGTTTCAGTTGTCCCAGAGCGATGTCTGCTTTGTTGTCTTTGCGTCCGCCGGGTAGCAGGTTGTGGTAGGGTATTCCTTCTTCTTCCAGTAATGCCTCAAGAATGTCCTTTTTTTTGATCAGGACAAAAATTTCGTGATCATTGGCTTTCAGGTTTCCTATAACATTCCGGAAGAGATGAAAGTGTGCGGGATGGCCGAGATGGAAGAGTATCTTCAATTTTTAATGAGCTACTTTACTTAAAATTAATCTACTGATTTTTCAAAATCATTTTTATTTATTATGCCCTCAAGCCGGGCAGGCTCTTACTTTTTTTATTCATGGCTTGTTTATTTTCAACGGAATTCATGAATGCTCCGCATTTCTACAGCAAAAAAAAGTAAGCAAAAAATGCCGCCGCTGCTGAAAAAATTACTAAAAATCAATTCATTCCGCTAAAAGAAA
>JAOZOO010000050.1 GCA_029933225.1 Bacteroidales bacterium
TTCACATACACAATATCGCACCGGTAAGTGTTGGCGAACTTTTTGGCGAGGTAATCCACTTCATTGAAGAGCATACCGTTTTCTGATTCTCTTGCGCTGTGCGCCCTCATTTTATAAGGGGATGCCCCGTATTCATTGGGTTTGGTAAATGCTGTGACGATGATCATGTGTTTGGATTTATCCGCCGGCGCCATCACGTGGATGATGGCATTGTTCAGCTTATGTGAGATCAGGTTGAAAGGTGTTGTCCGCAGATTGGTGTTTTTCTTGTTGATACGGTCGATACCGTAACCTTCCTGTTTTAAAAATCTGGCGAACTGGACCAACAGGCTGTCCGAAGGTCCGTGTTTGAGAATCTGGATGGTATTACAGTTTCTGAACGGCGCCTCGCTTTTTTGCTGGGCCTGAATGCCTGCTGCTCCCATCAAAACAATTGCAACCAAAAATAATATACGTTTCATGTCTGTGTAATTGGTTCCTAACAGTTTACGACTCTCCTTCCGGAAGAGTTGTTTTTTTCATACTCATTTTACGGTAATAATCCGCAAAGGTTGCTATTTAACGGGTGAAAGTTTATCATTACTTCCATCGGGTTTATGAGAATGGACTATATCGAATGTAAAAGCGGCATTACTTGATCTTTACGATGACTTTAGTCGCCGGATATCAAACAAATCCTGAAATAAAAAAGTATTCGGTGGCTGAAGCTGCCGGTACGGAAGGGGGTTAATCCTTAACCGTATCAGATTTCACAAAATCAAGCGAAACGGAATTCACGCAGTAGCGCAGTCCGGTGGGTTTGGGGCCGTCGGGAAAAACATGGCCGAGGTGGCTGCCGCAATGTGCACATTTGATCTCGATGCGACGCATGCCGTGGCTGGTATCAACTACTTCCTCAATATTTTTCTTGTCCACCACGTCATAAAAGCTGGGCCATCCCGAGCCGGAATCGTATTTGGTGCCGGAAGTGAAAAGCAGTGCCCCGCAGGCAGCGCAATGGTAAGTGCCATCTTCCTTGTTTTTGTAATATTTCCCTGTGAAAGGGGGCTCGGTGCCGCATTGCCGCAATACTTTGTATTGTTCGGGCGTCAGTTCCTTTTGCCAGTCTTTTTCGGTCTTTTTTATCTGTTTCGTCATGTCGGTTGTATCGGTTTGTCCGGCCATACTCATGGTTATAAGCATGGCAACAGGCAAGAATATGTATCGAAACTTTTTCATCGTAGTTTAACAGTGAAGCAAAAGTACATGTTTTTATTGTGCTGAAGGCGTTTTGCAGTTGCAGTTAAAAATTGGTAGGTTTGCGGGATTAAACAAAGCAATTCAAGATGTATAAAAAAGCACTGGAAACAGCGGAATTCCTCCGGTCAGCAGGGATTGACAACGTCAAAACAGCAATCATCCTCGGAACCGGTCTCGGGAAGCTGGCTGATAAGATTGAGGTGAAAAAGAGCCTGAATTACAGCGGTATTCCCCATTTTCCCGAAGCAACTGTTGAGTTTCATCACGGTATGCTGATTTACGGTACACTGGAAGGTGTGGATGTGCTGGCCATGAAAGGACGTTTTCACTTTTATGAGGGCTACACCCTTCAGCAGATCACGTTTCCGGTGCGGGTGATGAAGCTTCTCGGTGTGGAAACCCTGCTGGTGTCCAATGCCTGCGGCGCGGTGAATACAGACTTTTCTCCGGCGTCGCTGATGATCATTGACGATCACATCAACATGCTGCCGGGCAATCCCCTTATCGGGAAAAACCACGAAGAGTTTGGCCCCCGCTTTCCCGACATGAGCCGGCCTTATGATCCGGAGCTGATAGAAAAAATGGAGAAAATAGCTGCCGAAGAAAATATCCCGGTTCACAAAGGCATTTACGTTGCGTGGATGGGCCCCAGTCTGGAAACCCGTGCCGAATACCGTTTTATCCGGACGATGGGTGCTGATGTTGTGGGCATGTCAACCGTGCCGGAGGTCATCGTGGCCAATCACATGGGTATGCGCGTGGCTGCCGTTTCGGTCATTACGGATATGTGCGATCCCGACAACCTGAAACAGGCTGACATTAACGACATCCTGCACAATGCAGGCATTGCCGAGACGTCGCTGAATAGACTATTCACCCGGCTTGTCGGTCTTCTTTGAAAAGTTGTTGGTGATCTTCCTGTTCAATTGTTTGTTTTTTAGTGCAAGCACTATCATATCATGCAACAGGCTGCGCAATCCTCCCATGCGGATGGAAAGATTAAGGATTTTATGCTGGTAATGGTTGTATTTGGTCGCCTCCTGCATGTAATCTTTTTCACCTGCTTTATCAAGAATTGTCATAGCGATCTGCTGCCCGGACAGGACGGACTGGTAAATTCCTTCCCCGGTTAATCCCGAGGCCAGGCCGGCAGCTTCTCCGGCAAGAAAAATATTGCCAAACCGGTATCCGCGGTAATCGTAACCGATGGGGAAGGACTCGTATTTTGCATTCGAGATATCAAAACCCTCTTTTTTCAGCCACCGGTGAAAATTGTCTTTCAGCTTTTTCCCCGTAAGATAGCGGGCATCGGCACAAGCGCCCACGGCAAGGGTGTCGCGGTGGGGAAATACCCAGGCATACCATGAATGAAAGTATTTTGCATCAAGAAACATCTCTATTTTACTTTCCGGGTTATTGACAGGAATTTGATATTGCACTGACGCCAGCACTTTTTCGATGGGAAGTTTCAGATGCCTTCTGACAATGGAATTTACACCGTCAGCACCCACAAGGTAGCGGAAACCGATTTCTTCATCTTTGTTAATGATTACGGAATCGTTTTTGATATCGGTGACTCTTGCGTTATTTCGAAACTGAACACGTGTATCTTTCAAAAGCGATAGTTGCCACTTTCCAAGCTCTTTTCTGTTTACGGTAAACATGACCGGCTCGGATAGATTCTTCAGATTGTGGAAATGTCGGGAATGAAAGCCCACGGTGACCACTTTATGCTCAATGACGTTGTCCGGTAACTGGAGTAAAGAAATTCCCGGTCTGGTGATGCCACCGGCACATACCTTGTTACCCGGGACTTCGTCTTTTTCAAGGACCAGGACATCAAGTGCTGAATTGCTAAGCATTTGAGCGCATTTCAGTCCGGCAGGTCCGGCACCGACGATGATGACATCATATTTTGTCAATGGTCTTCAGGGTTTGAAAAATGCCCCCAAATATAGAAATAGCCGGGAATTATAACAAATTCTTGATATCCTGTTTAACGTTCGGATTACTCGGTCTTTTTGCATTGTAATCCGCAACCTGGCCCTGCTTGTTGATCAGCACATAGCGCGGAATGTATTGCAGGTTGAATTCCTTGATGATCTCATTCCGTACCTTTGGATTGGCCCTGTAATGGATACCATTGATGTTCATTTGCGTGATTGCATTTTCCCATTTGGCAGCATTGTTGTCCGTAGAGAAATAGAGGAAAACCACGTCCTTGCCGTCAAGTTGCTTTTTTAATTCCTGCGAATAAGGCATCTCCCGTTTACAGGGTCCGCACCAACTGGCCCAGAAATCGAGGTAAATAACCTTGCCTTTGTATTTGTTCAGGATATCTTTTAACGAAAGGGTATGATATTGTTCACTTCCGAGGTCGTAGAGGGTAGCATCCAGGTTATTGCCCGGCATGGATACCGGTCCGGCCAAGCTTGTCTGTCCCGTAATAAAGGGAAGGCTGAGTAAGATCATAAATGTAGTAAGAATTAATTTTGTTTTCAGGGTTTTCATAAGTTCTAATTAAATGATTCTGATAAATTTTCTTTACGAGATTGGTCGCAAAAATAAGGAGTTAATTACAGTATAAACTTTAAAAGAATGTTAAAAAAAGGTAAATGACCTTAAATTACCTGGTAAAAACAAACTGCACCATGTTGGCACCCATCTTCAGGGCTTCCAGGCGTTTTTCGGGGGAATCGTGGTGAACATCGGGTGACTCCCAGCCGTCGCCGAGGTCGCATTCGTAATCGTAAAAAACCACCATCCGGCCTTCATAGAAAATGCCGAAGCCCTGGGCAGGTTTGCCGTCGTGCTCATGGATTTTGGGAAGTCCGTAAGAAAAATCATATTTCTGGTGATAGATGGGATGTGAATTGGGTAGTTCGACAAATTCTTTTCCGGGAAATACCTTTTTCATTTCACGGCGAATATATTTGTCCAGACCGTAATTATCGGAGACGTGCAGAAACCCGCCTGCGATCAGATATTTACGAAGGTTTTCCGCTTCTTCGGGGCTGAAGATCACATTGCCGTGCCCGGTCATGTCGATGATGGGATAGTTGAACAGTTCGGTACTACCTACTTCCACCGTCGGGATATCCGTGCTGATTGTGGTGTTGAGGTTTTTGTTGCAAAAGGCCACGAGATTGGGTAACGAAGTGGGGTTGGCATACCAGTCGCCGCCGCCGTGGTATTTCAGCAAGGCGATTTGCACCTGCTGTGCAACGGACGGCACAGCCAGTATTAGTAACATGACCGGTATGAGAAGAAATTTTTTCATTGTGGGGACAAAGGTAGCAAAGGCCATGAAACTTTATTGTGAAAAGCTGTTAAAATTCCACATTGTGTAATAGCATTATTGTGCTCTTATTGAATTATAAATCAATAGTAATCCGGATGTTCTCTTTTATTTGGTCTGCTATTTCATCAGGAAGCGATCCCAGTTTTTTAATCAGCCTTCTGTTATCTATAGCACGTAACTGGTCAATCATTATGTCACAATCGGTATTTAGATTTCCTGTTCCTTTTTTCAAATGAACTCTTAATATTTCTGCTTCATTTTTTACATTGGTTGTAATCGGGCAAACAATGGTTGAAGGATGCGGTATTTTGTTTAACAGGTTTGTCTGGACAACAACAACGGGTCTTGTTTTCCCCGGCTCAGTTCCAATGCGGGGATTTAAATCTGCAATCCAAACCTCAAATTGTTTAATCGACATATTCTGCTTTTTCAAATTCTTCGAGGACAGACATAGAATCTTGTTTAACCAGATCAGATTCTTTCTTTAATTTCTTTTCAAGAAGATGTCTTTTCTGGATATTGTTGTAATAGGCGATGGCTTCATTTATATACCTGTTTCTTGGTTTTTTAATCCGGGAAAGAATTCTTTCGGTTTCTTTAAAAATGGAATCGTCTATTTTGAGTGATACGTTTTTCATCGTTTAGAAATTATAATACCACAAAAGTATATAAAAATAGTATATACTCAAAAAGAAACTTTATTTATTTTGTTCAGCACAACATTCGAAATCCAATGCCATCCGGGTTGATATACTACAAATTCACCAGATTTACCGTATGACAGGCTACCACGGCAGCCGTTTCGGTGCGCAGGCGGGAGGGGCCGAGGCGGACGGGTTTGAAACCGTTTTGTACGGCAAGTTCCACTTCTGCCGGACTGAAGTCTCCTTCCGGACCGATGAGGATCAGGGCAGGACTTCCTTTTATGTAAATTTTTGAAAGCTCATCGGTTACATCAGAATGGATGTAAGCAATGAACTTTTCCCCGGTAAAAGGTTTTTTGACAAAGTTTTTGAAAGTTTCCGGAGGGTTAAGTTGCGGAAGGGTGGATTTGAGTGACTGTTTCATGGCAGCGATCAGTATCCTTTCCAGTCGGTCGGTTTTCACCTGCCTCCGCTCGGAATGTTCGCAAATAACAGGTGTTATGCGCCCCACACCTATCTCCGTAGCTTTTTCGAGGAACCATTCGTAACGGGCGATGTTTTTTGTTGGGGCAACTGCAAGATGCAACATGTGCCCCGGCGTGTCGTCACCTTTTCGCTTTTCCAGAACATAAAGCCGGCAGGCCCTGGAGTTGTCGTCTTCTATCCGGCAATCGTAAAAAAAACCTTTACCGTCGGTAAGTGTTACCGTATCGCCTTTTTTCATCCGCAAAACACGCAAAAGGTGCTTCGATTCCTCCGGATTTAGCGTATGATGCGTCCCGGCAATGTCCGGTGCATAAAACAGATTCACGAATTATTAGAATTCTTTGTGATTAAAAATTCATTATTTATTGATCATAACCTTTTTGGTTACCATTGCATCTTTTCCGGTCATACGCAGGAAATAGATGCCCGGTGTCCAGTGGCTGCCCACTTTCACCTTGACAGAACCTTGTTGCCCTGAAAGTTTCTCCTGATGAACCACTTGTCCCAGTTGATTGGTAATGATTAGTTCATCAAATGGCTGCCCGAACCGGATTTCAAATTCGTTGCTTGCCGGATTCGGGAATACAAGCACCTCATCTTCACCAATCGGTGTTTCTTCCTGTCCAACATACTGACTGACCTGGATATTGTCGATCATCATCGGGTTTCCGTAAGCGCTGTATGATTCAAAAGCAAAACGGACATTGGCCTGACCGGCCCACGGCGTCAGGTCCACGCCAATACAGGTAGCACCCCAGCCGGCCATACACCAGTCGGAAGTCACTTCCGGGTAAAAGCCGTCTAACAGTTCATGGGTGGCAAAATTACCACTACCGTCTTCGCCGCCCGCATATACTTTTGTCCATTGTTGTCCGCAATCACCTGATACATAAATGATCAGGGAGTCGGTAAGCTGTTCATACCTTTTTGCATAAGCATATTGCAGTTCCAGCGCTGCCGAGCTCATACCTTCGAGGTTGAAGGGGGGAGAGATCAACCGGTCGCGGGCACCAATAGTGTAATAGTCACTGAAATCAATTCCTGCCGAAATATTTCCGGGAGCCGTTCCGCCTGTTTCGAACATTTCCCAGGTAATGTCATCATCCGGGTTCTCCACTGTCCAGCCTGCCATGCTGAAGTCATTGTCTTCAAATGTTTCCTTGTAATAGGGCTGGTGTCCGCCCGGGTTTACAATACCTTCTTTGGTAAGGGTTGAGGGGCCGTTAAGATTCCATGCAGTCAGCGATACGTTGTAGGCGCCTGCCGCATCAAAAATAACCTGCGGATTCTGACTGGTATCACTGGTTCCGTTTACAAAGGTAACCGTTGACGGATCAAACGACCATTCCCATTTTATCGGGCTGTATTTTGTGTGGTCAGTGAAAGCGACCGTGTCGCCGAGACAGTCATAGTTTTTATCAGCCGAGAAATCGATGTCGGGTAATATTGTGGAACTGACGGTAATGTAATTTTCTTTAATGATCGTGTCCGAACCGAGCAGGTTGCTGGCGATCAGTTGAACAGTATATGTTCCTTCGGTATCATATTCAATATTCTGCGGGTTCTTTTCCGAGGATGTATCCGGTACGGCTCCTTCGAAATACCATTCCCAATGATCCGGGATTCCTTCGGTCATATCGGTAAAATCGGCTGTTCCTCCCGTAGGGATGATGGTTTCGTAAGCTTCAAAATCCGCTACCGGCTGGGCGGCAAAGCTAATGGAAGCAATTTGTGTTTTCCATGACCATCCGCCGTTTGAGTATTCAGTGGTAAACCAGAATGTCTGCCCGTCCGACGGGTCCACCGACATCATGGAGTAGTCACCCCAGCGGCCCACGCCGGTTTGTGATTTGTTACCTTCGTAAATGGATGTCTCATCAATATCGAGGATACCCAGTCCGAGAGGAGCACCTGTGGTTTGACCTGCCACACGGATTGAAGGATATGTCGAGGGGCCTGATACGGAATATCCCACGGCGATGTCGCCGTTGTCATTCATGGCCACGCTGGCCATCCACCGGCTGTCACCGTCATCAGGGGCATAAGTCCCCTGCTGGTATATGCTCCAGCCGTCACCCGTATTTCTTAATTCATACCAGCGGACTCCTGCTCTTCCGCCACCTGCATTGACGGTGTGGTTGGTCAGCATCACTTCGTAATCACCGAAGTTGCGGTATTGCAGCCTGTACATCAGTCGTCCGGCAAGGGTTCCCAGTTTCTGGCCGGTTCCGGGCTGGCTTACGGTAACATTGCTTGTCGAGAAAGGCTCGGTTGTCAATTGGTCGGTAAGGGTTACCGTTGAGTTGACAGTATTGTCCCAGTCAACCGATACTTCCCAGATACGGAGCTTGTTGCTCCCCATGTTCATGAAATAATTGGGTGATCCTTCCGGGGGTTCCAGAGAGCCGTCGGCATCAGCAGGTAAAAGGCTGCCGTAATTGGTGCCGAGGTCGAAAAAGATAAGCGTGGCATCGGGATCGCCATTGAGCATGGCATCACGGTCAACAATGCAAACCCCTGCGCCTGCCCAGTTTTGTGCATTTCTGAACTGGTTGACAGAGAAATAGTAACCGTCGGGCCAGATGCCGAATTTGGGATAGTCGGGCATGTTGTCAAATTCAAAAGCATACCTGTACCACTCGCCGGTAGGATCGGAAGTAGCCGAAATAGCAACCAGCTCGTAATATTTATCATTGTTTGTGTTTATCGCAAACTGGCTGGCAAGCCAGCGGTCAGCGTATTCGTCATATAACACGATGGGATCACCGTCGTTGGCGTTGTCAAAAGGCTGTCCGTCGTCAAAACCTTCCCAAAGGGTCTGGTTGTCGGCAGGCTCCATCACCTGGTTGCCGTCTTTGTCCCAGATGGCAAACGAGAGGTTGATCATCTGAAAATAATGATCAAGGCCCACATCCCCGTCCGTATCGGGGGGCGCCACACCATTGAGGTTGCTGACGCCGGGGAAACTTAAATTGATAGTGGGTTCGCTTCTTGACCCTCTTAACATCTGATTCTGCAATACCGGATCGGGGCCATTCAAAGGAGGTTCGTTTTTAAATTCGTCGGGCATGCCGAGATGGTTCTTTATCAGATTGTTTTTCCAGGACCGCTCACGCACTCCGGGCGGAATAGGTTTTACATCACGCAGTTTCTTTGAAACATCAAAATGGATGGGTTTCATAATTTTTGAAGGGTGCAGGGTTTGTGAAAAAAGACCTGCAACAGGGAATAACAACAGCAGTAAGACCGTCGTCAGCTTAAGTTTAAAGATTCTCATTTTTGTAGGGTAAATTAATCAATAGATATTTTCTAATATATTCTGTTTAAAAAAGATGGGATATTCAACTTGCGGGCAAAAGTAAATAAATTGATCAACAAAATGCACTGGAACCGTGGAATAATATGTTAATTAAATGTTAACATAGTGTTTGTTTTGTTTTTCGTTCAGATATTTGAGCAACTCATAAACTGTTCTCCTGAAGACGAAATCTTTTGGAGGTTTAGCTTTATTAAAGATTTTTTTTATCAGTGATACAGGATGTTTTTTCAAAGAGTGTACTTGTTACATTGTCAACAAATTCATCAGTTTTTGATTAATATAATAATTACCTGTTCCTAATTTTTGTTTTAATAGTATTCCGCCTTTTGCAAGTTCATTCAGGTATTTAGCTGCTGTAATTCTGGAGATATCAAGGTCATTTTCCAGAAATTCAATTTTCGTGTATGGATGTTTGAATAAATTGTTTAATAAGTCCTGACTATAAAATTTGTAATTATTGCGAAGCAGATATTTATACTCGAAAATTAATTCCCTGATTTTTCCGATCAATATGATTGTTTCTTTTGAAATTTGTTCAACACCGTCAAGCATATATAACAACCAGTTTTCCCAGTTACCGGTTTCTCTGACTTCCTGCAACAGCTTATAATAGGTTCCTTTATTCTGGATAATATATCTACTCAAATATAATACGGGTAAATTCAGTAGATCTTTCATTACAAGGTATAGAACATTTATTATTCTTCCGGTTCGTCCATTGCCGTCATAAAATGGATGGATACTCTCAAACTGATAATGGATTATTGCCATTTTTACCAATGGATCAAATTCTGACATCGTATCATCATTTATGAAACTTTCCAGGTTTGTCATTAAATCCATGATCTCCGAATACTCTTGTGGTGGTGTATAGACGGTTTCTCCCGTTGTAGCATTTTTCAACGCCGTCCCGGGAAGTTTCCTGAATCCTGCTCTGTTTTTCTCCAGTTCGGATTGTATTTCAATAATATCGTTATTCGTTAAAAGCTTATTTTTTGAAATCAGGGCAAACCCTTTTTTAAGTGCCGAGATATAATTCTGAACTTCTTTTGCACTTAATGATTTAATTCCTTCAAAGTTTAATCCTGCTTTATAGACATCATCGTGTGTCGTAATGATATTCTCAATAGCTGAACTGTCTTTTGCTTCCTGAAGTCCCAAAGTATTGATTAATATATTTTCATTCGGGATAGTTGCCGCAACCCCTTTTAATTCAGCCAATGCCCGGTGTGCTGAAGCAAGCTTTTTTAACACTTTTTTTGTTTCAACATCGTGTTCAACTGGTAATTTCTTTAACATTTCCGGTTAGATTTGTAAATGTTTTTCAATTTTCTTTACAAAGATAAGAAGATTTGATAAGTAAATTAGATTTTCTTTACAAAGTATTTGTTTGTTGATAAATAACCTTCTGCATTTTTACCTTTATACACACATCATCTTCCCCTTGATGTATTACCAGATGAACTTTTTTCCGGCGGGCATGAGCGATTTAAAAAAGATTGAACTATCTGGTTTTCTTATTTATCTCACCACTATCTTTCCCGTCAATGGCTTCCCGGTGCCGGAAATTTTAAGAAAATAAAGTCCGGATGCAAGTTTGTTAACAAGATGAACATCAATATGTTTTGACTTTCCGGTGAGTTTTAAAGAATAAACCGTTTGCCCCAACCGGTTGGTCAACTGTAAATGGCTCATGGTTCTGTAGCGGGGAATGATCACCGTGAAGCTTCCGTCGGACGGATTGGGAAATACCTGCAATTCGTCGTTTTTCAATGCGGTTTCTCCAGTTCCCAGAAACTGGCTTATTGAAACGTTATCGATCATCAGCGGATTACCATAATTGCTGTAGGTTTCAAAAGCAACGCGTACATTCGGCAGTCCTGCCCATGGGGTGAGGTCAATGTCGATACATGGAGCTCCCCAACCGGCCATACACCAGTCTTCGTCTGTGACCGGCCAGAAATTATCTGTCCGTTCATGGGTGGCGAAATTACCACTGCCGTCTTCACCTCCGGCAAATACGCGTGTCCAGCTTGCGCCGCAGTCAGGTGAAACATAAACAATAAGCGAGTCGGTCATTCCCGGATATTTGGCCGCATAGGCATGCTGAAAAGAGAGCCAGGCAGAACTCAACCCTTCGAGGTTAAAAGGCGGACTGATCAGGCGGTCGCGTTCACCGATGTAATAATATTCGCTGAAATTCACCCCGGCGGCAATCCTTTGTTGATCACCATTCACAAGATCAAACAATTGCCATGTTATGTCATCATCGGGATTCTCAACTGTCCAGTAACTGCTGTCAAGGGTAATCGAGTCAAAAGTTTCGATGTAATAAAGCGCTATACCCCCGGCAGTTATCATTCCTGTTTTGGTCAGCTCCGAAGAGCCGTTCAGGTTCCAGACAGTCAGTGTCACAGAATACTTCACTGCCCTGTTGAACACCACTCTGGGATTTTGACTGTTGTGGTTTGTGCTGTCCACGAAAGTAACATCCGCCGGATCAAACTGCCAGTCCCACTGGATGGGTTTGTATTTTGAAAGGTCTGTGAATGAAACGGTATCCGTTGTACATACCAGCTCCTTATCAGCTGTGAAATCAACATCAGGCAAAATGCTGGAACTCACGGTAATGTATGCTTCTTTTACAATAGTGTCTGTTCCCAGGTCATTGGATGCGATCAGTGAGACGGTGAATGTTCCTTCTTCGCTGTAATGAATTGAGTCGGGATTTTGCAGGCTTGAGGTATTTGGTTCCCCGCCTTCAAAAGTCCAGTTCCAGTTTTCCGGAACGCCGGCCGTAAGATCGGTGAAATTCACGTATTCTCCTGTGGGAATAAGAATATTGTCGGCCGTAAAGTCGGCAACCGGGGGGAAAGAAGGCATCACATAAGCCCACCAGGTTCCCCACTGGTCGCTGCCGTCGGGCAGTTCGGCATACTCATGGATAGCCCACATATTGATGTCATCTTCAGGATCAACAAATACGGCAGAATAATCGCCCCAGCGGTTCCTGCCTCCTCCGTAAGTTTTATAATAAGGGGCAAGCCCTTCTTTATATTCATAATAATTCCTGATGGTTCCCGAGTCATCGTAGTACGCCTGAAACGAGTATCCGGCGCCGGCATATTGCTGTTCCGAAAAGTCACCGTGTCCGATGAGCATATCTTCATGAGCATTTACCGCCAGACCGGGGAAAGCAAATGACATGCCGCCATCCGGGTCATCGATTCTCCCTCGCTCCAGCAATACACCTGAAGTGTCTAACTGCCACCATTGAATGCTTGTCCTTTCGGGTGCGTCGGCGGGCAGGTAGATATGATGAACAGCCCAGAGTTTACCGTTCCGGCAGATCATGGCCTGCATACGTGCATCCACCGAATTCAGGGGATACTCGCTGTCTTTTTGAGGCAGGAAATCTCCGTGATTTTCATAAGACCAGTTTTCCCAGGGGGCGGGTACGCCCACGGAACCTTTTAATTCAAAATCCGGGTCTTCGACGTCTCCGCTTAACTCAAACAGGTTGATATATCCGTAGCCGTTATCATTACCATCTCCGGTTGAGATCAGGTATAATTCTTTTACAGTGGTATCATAAGTAATGGCAGGAACCATAGCCGAACCGAGGGTGGTGGTAAACTTGCTTACAGCCGGCGAATCTTCCCCGGCTGTTGCTGCCTGTTTGTCAATGGCAAAAACAACATATTCCACAGCCTCAAACTGGGCATTCCGCATTATGCCTCCAATACTGATCCAGTTTTTATTGAAACCGAGATTCGGATAGTCGAACCAGGTTTGGTTAGTCACATCCGGGTCGAACCAGTACATGTTCCAATCACCGAGCGGATCGGAAGAGGTACTTACAGCAAAGTAAATCCTTGACATTCCTCCTGTTCCGCTTGGCGTCACCATGATCCACTTTCCGCTGAAAGGGTCGTAAACAATCCTGGGATCAAAAGTGTTGTTACTGCCGGGCAGTGAACTCCAGAAAGAGGATAGAGTGGTCGTAAACAAAGCAACGCCCTCTTTATCCGATATCCTGACTTCGGTATTCAGCGCTTGCATGATGTGGTCGGGGCCGGCAGCGGCATATACATCGGGAGGAATGGAAGTGTTGTTGTCTTTCAGTCCTGCAAAAGATTTTACCGGGAGAGGCGAATCTTCCCTTAACTTTGAATGTGTTGTTTGCGGAGTGCTTTCGGGTTGACGGAAAATCACCTTGTCGTCTGCATAAGACCAGTCCGGCGGCTTCCAGAAAGGATTGGGCCTCTTGTATTTTATCCCGCTGTCATCCTGCTTTTGTTCAATACCGGATACTTTTACGGTGGCCTGCTTTACGGCAAAGGTTTTTGTTTTGGTGATCTGCTGGGCGAAAACATTGCCGACGAGGCAGATCATGATGGCAATTGATGTGAGAAATATCTTTTTCATAAACAATGTTTTTAAAAAAGAAAATAAGGTAATAAGGTTAGTTTTTACTTTATAATACATTGCTACTAAGGTAATTGTTTTCTTGTTTGCATTGAATACCAGAAATAAGGTTTTTTTAAACCGGAACCAACCAAACTTCATTATTCCGGAGGCATTTCTTTTTGCGTTCTTCGAAAAAAACCTTATCGAAAAAACAACACATTAGTAGCTCCCGGCACAAAATAACCCCCAACCTTATTACCTTATTTGCACAATAAGTGATAATCAATGAGATAATCTTCTTTTATTTTTCACGACGTATTTTCTATAAAATTTAGTCAGCTTACGATTAAACTTCAAAAACCAAAAGAAACCAATTGTTATTTCAGAAGGCATTTTGAAACTACCGAATAATAACTTTCTCAATTAGCGTTTCTTTCGTGCCGGTGATTTTCAGGAAATAAAGTCCGGGTGGCAGTTGATTGGGAGGACGAACCTCAACCCGTTTCTTCTGCGCTGTAAAATCGGCTGAGTAAACCGTTTGGCCCATCCGGTTGATAAGCCGGAGCCGGTTCATACTTCTGTTGCCGGGGATAACCACGGTGAAACTCCCGCCGGACGGGTTCGGGAACACTTGGAGTTCATCATTATCCTGAACTATCTCATCGGTTCCCACATACTGGCTGACGGATACATTGTCGATCATCAAAGGATTTCCGTAATTACTGTATGTTTCGAAAGCAATGCGAATGTTCGGTTGTCCTGCCCAGGGGGTAAGGTCAATGCTGATGCATGATGCGCCCCAGCCCGCCATACACCAGTCCCAGTAGTTGACGGGCCAGAAATTATCCGTCAATTCATGGGTGGCAAAATTGCCGCTTCCGTCTTCGCCTCCTTCATAAACGCGTGTCCATGTTTCACCACAATCGGCAGACACATATACGATCAGCGAATCGGTCATGCCGGTAAAACGCTGGGCATAGGCATGTTGAAATTCAAGGGAAGCGGAACTTAACCCTTCAAGATTAAAATTCGGTGAGATCAGCCGGTCGCGTTCGCCGATAAAATAATAGTTGCTGAAATCCACACCAACGGCTGTTTTGTGATTGTTGCCACTGTTCAGGTCATAAAGCTCCCAGGTAACATCGTCATCCGGGTTTTCAACTGTCCAGAGTCCGTTGGCAAGATCCAGGGAATCGAAAGTTTCATTAAAATACGGTTCAATACCTCCGGCAGCGATCATATCAAATTTTGTGAGTGTTGAAGAGCCGTTCAGGTTCCAGACCGTAAGGGTTACCGAAAAGCTTCCCCCTTTGTCGAAAACCACTTTGGGATTCTGGCTGGTGCTGCTTGTGCCCTCCACAAAAGTCACATCCGATGGATCGAACTGCCACTCCCATTCGATCGGACTGTATTTTGAAAGGTCAGTGAACGAGACGGTTTTTCCCGTGCAGACAATTTCCCGATCCGCCATGAAATCAACTTCCGGCAGGATGGTCGAACTCACGGTGATATATGATTCTTTCACAATGGTATCAGTCCCCAGGTCATTGGAAGCAATAAGGGTGACTCCGTATGTTCCTTCCTCGCTATAATGAACTGAATCGGGGTTTTGTAATGTTGAATTGCCGGGGTCTCCACCGTCAAAAGTCCAGTACCAGTTGTCGGGAATACCTGCTGTCAGGTCTGTGAAACTGACATAACCTCCTGTCGGGATGATTGTTTCATCCGCAGTAAAATCGGCTTCCGGAGGAAATGAGGGTTTCACCGATGCCCACCAGGTACCCCAAGTATTTTGCGGTGAAGCGGCATATTCCTGTATCGTCCAGAAATTCACATCATTTACCGGGTCAACGCAAGTAGCAGTATAATCACCCCAGCGGTTTCTGCCGCCTCCGAAGTCTTTGTAGTAAGGCGCCTCACCGTCTTTATACTGATAATAGGAGCGCATACTGCTGCTGTCATCATAATAAGCCCTGAACGAATACCCGCTGCCCGCATATTGGGAAGACGAAAAAACACCGTGGCCGATCATGATGTCTTCATGGGCATTGACAGCGATGGTGGCAAAAGCAAAAGAAAACAGGTTGGTTGTGTCCTGAATGCGTCCCCGTTGAAGGATGACTCCGCTGGTATCGAGGTTCCACCACTGGACATCAGTCCGCACCGGGTTGCCGGCAGGAACAAAAATATGATGAACAGCCCACAACTTGTTATTCCGGTAGATCACATTCTCCATTCTGGAGTCCACCGAATTGATCTTTTCGGAAGAGCCCAGTTGAGGCAGAAAGTTACCACTTTGACCTGCCCAGCCGTCCCACGGATCGGGAACGCCAATGGCGCCCTGGTATTCAAATACCGGGCTGTCGGTTTCGCCGCTGATCCTGAATTTCTTAATGTATCCGTATCCTCCCGAGTTGCCGCTGCTCGTGGCAATGCAATACATGTCTTCGGATAGAGAATCGTAGGTAATGGATGGCACAATGGTAAAAGCCTCGCCGGTTGCAAAACGGGTGTAAGGTATTGTTTCTGCTCCGGCATAAGCCGCCTGTTTGTCAATGACGAAAACCGTTCTGTAATAAGCTCCGCCAAACATGTTACCGCTGACCGTGATCCATTTTTTATTGAAACCGATACTCGGGTAATCAAACCATGCAATGTTTTGATCATCGGTATCAATCCAGTACATATTCCAGTCTCCCAGCGGGTCAGAAGTAGCACTTACCCCGATATACAACCTGGAAGACACGGGATTGGAGCCACTTGCCGTTACCAGCATCCACCGGTTTTCATAAGGATCGTACAAAACCTTGGGATCGAAAGTAGAATTGCTTCCCGGCAATGAACTCCAGAAAATATTAAGTGAAGTAGTAAACAGGTCATTGCCCTGTTTGTCCATTATTCTTACATCCGTATTCAGGGTGATCATCAGGTGATCGGGGCCTGCTGCACCGTTCACATCGGGAGGAATGATGTTTCCCGGGTCGCCAAGACCGCGGATGGTGGTGTCAGGCGCCGGAGACTGCTCCATGATCGTTCGCATATTGTTTCTGCTGAAACCGGATGGCTCCTTGTAGATCACCTCGCTGTCACTGACTTCCAGCAACGGTGGTTTCCAGTTGTTGTTGGGTACTTTTACAGGAGGGGGCGATTCAGCTTGTTTCTGTTCGAGTGATGATATTTTTACCGTTACTTTTTTATGGGAAAAGTTTTTTGTCCCTTCGATGGATTGGGCATAGCCAATACCTGCCACTCCCAGAAAAAGTATGAGTGTTAATAATTTAATATTATGCATAAATGATTTTTGCTATTGAATGATCAATTTTTTAACTGCTGTACCCGAATCTCCTTTAACTTTCAGAAAATAAATGCCTTTTGACAACCCGTTAACATCCATAGTTACGACGGTCTCTGCACTTTTTATTTTTTGCAAAACCTTTCCGTTGATGTTGACAAGAATCAGCTCATTTATTCCGCCTCCATCCATGCGAATGTTAAACGAACCGGAAGCCGGATTAGGATAGACCACAAAGTTATCCATGTTCTTCTCTTTGTCGAAGATACCCACTGCGTTGCTGATCTCAACATCGGTAATATAAAGATTGTTTCCGTATTGATTGAAAGACTCGAAGGCAATCCGGATATTCGATTGTCCGGCCCATTCGCTAAGGTCGAGTATAGGGCAAACTGCGCCGTATCCCGCGCCGCACCATTCTTCATAATTTTGCGGAATGAAAAAATCGGTTGTTTTTTCTGCCGTGGCAAAAACGCCCTCACCGTCGGGCCCGTTGGCATAAACCGTTGTCCAGCTTTCACCGCAATCGGAAGATATTTTTACCAGCAGCGAATCTTTCTGATAATATCGTTGTGCATAAGCATATTTAAAGGTCATGTAAACATTGCTGAACCCTTCAAAGTTCATCAAAGGCGAGATTAAACGGTCTCTGGCATCAAAATAAACATAATCGATAAAATCCATCCAGCTTGCCGTGATGTCTCCGTCCGGGTCGTTAATCGTGGTCAGCTCCCAGGGGATCTGTCCGTCAAAGTTCTTGACGGTCCAGCCCATTTCCTGGAAAGTTGCGCCGCTGAAGTCTTCGGAGAACGGTAAAACGGAGCCGCCTGCATACAGGTAATCGTCTTTTGTCAGACTGCTCTGCCCGGCAACATTTGAAACGGTCAAAGTAACCGAATAGATTCCGCTTTCGTCAAATTCAACAACCGGGTTTTCCGAATTCTGATCCGTTCCGTCAACAAAAGTAACGGTTGTGGGATCAAATTCCCAAAGCCATTGTGTCGGGCATCCGCTTGTTTCATCAATGAACTGAACCGGTGTGGAAGAACAAATAACCGTATCGTTCACCGTGAAGTCAATATCAGGAAGGACATCTTCGGCCACCGTAATGTAACCCGTAATGGTTTTGGTGTCGGAATCTGCCGGGTTCGAAACCGTCAGTGTAACTGCATAAGTGCCCGCCTGGTCGTAAACAATGCCTGCCGGATTTTGATCCGTGGAGGAAGAAGGTGTAGCCCCCTCAAAAGTCCATTGCCACTCATAGGGTACACCACTCGAAAGGTCATAAAAATCGAGTGCGCAACCCACGGGGATTAATGTGTCGGAGGCTTTAAATTCTGCCACAGGCGAAGCATAGAACGGTGTGGATGACCACAGTCCGCGCCCGTAGGTTGAGGCCCTGACGGCATCGTTACTTCTGTCGGCACTGTCGTAATAAATCTCAATCTCGGTTACATGAGCCGATACGGGAAACCCTTCTCCGAAAGATATCCAATCGCTCATTGCATCATTTTTGTAATAAATGCCTGCATCCGTCCCCACGTAAATCCCTCCGTCATCCAGTTTGTAGCGTTCAATGGTATTCGTGCTGGCAGTGGGCAGGTTCAGCGTGATGTCTTCCCAGGTATAACCCCTGTCGGTTGATTTATAGACCTTAAAAGCAAGTGTCATGTAAACAATGTCGGGGTCGAAAGGGTCTGTTTCAATATCGGTAGGAACTCCGGTTGCAGGCATTGAGCCGGAAATATCTTCCCATGACGGATTGTCGGAAAGCACATTGTCGGACCTGAACATTTTTTTGTTCCAGTAAGCGATGTAAAAAATATTGGGGTCGGCTTCACTTTGCTCAATGACATTCTGATTTGAGCTGGTACTAAAATCTGTTATCTTGCTCCATTCGGGATAATATCCGTGAATATTTTTTCCAAGCCAGACGTTTTTCATCCCCACGAACATATTATTCGGATCCGTAAGGTTCAGGGCCAGCGGAGTTACCCAGGCGCCCGATTCGCTGATGTCGTTTGAAATGGAACCCTGGTTGATGTTGTTAAAAATCTTTGAAATGCCGGCACCATTGTAATACTCGCCGTAAGCATATCTGTCATCTTCAAAGTCATAAGCACAGTCCATGCCGTCGCCACCCATCACGGTCAGGAAACCGTTATCTTCGCCGAGGTAAGTTGCGGTACCGTTGTCCTGGTATCCGTTCATTACCTTGTCTTTGTTGAGCCGTGCCTGGCCAATTTTATAAACCTGCGAGATAGCCAGTCCGCTGGTAATCTCCGTCCAGTTGACACCGCCGTCATCCGTCCAGTAAAGTCCGCCGTCATTTCCGGCATATAGTCTGTTGTTTATCGGATTATAAGCCATCACATGACAGTCGGCATGAACGGCAGCCACGCCGCAATCGCCGTACCAGTGTGAACGGATGAACCAGCTTACAGCTCCATCTGTTGATTTCCATGCATTTACACCTCCTGAATAGACCACATCGGCATCTTCGGGATCAACAGCCACAGCGAGGTCATACCAGCCCTGCCCGCCGCTTCCTCCGTTGCATCCCCAGCTCATGATATTTGGTGAGTTAGCTTTTTGGCTAAAAGTAAGTCCGGCATCATCCGACCGGTAAGTGGCATTGTAAGCACTACCGTTCACCGTATGGAAATAAACCACGTTGGGATCAGCCGGAGTTACCCCGATCACACCTCTTGATGAATTGCTGATCACAGAGGGTATTTTTGTCCATGTATCCCCACCGTCGGTGCTGCGGTAAAAGCTTCCGTTTGACGTGGCAAAAACAATTTCGGGATCATCTGTTTTGTAAACAATATGTTTGAAATTACCACTTTTGGTGAGTGTCCATGTGGTGCCGCCATTGGTGGTTTTGTATATTCCGCCCGATGTTGCGGCAAGCAGTTCCTCTGGGAAATCGGGATGGATAACGAGCCATCCGACGGTTACATCACCCATTCCTTCATTGGAATGATCGAAAGTAATGCCTCCGTCCGTGCTTTTCATTACTCCCATGCCCACAGCATCGCCGGCATCACGGTCACCGGTTCCGATGTAAATGATGTCCGGGTTATTGTAATTCACGGCAATGGCCGATACGCCAAGGGTTGGCAGATTGTCGGTGTAACTGTTCCATGTCTGGCCGCCATCGTTTGTAATCCATAACCCTCCTGCCGGAGCGCCTACATAAATGATATCCGGGTCGGTCGGATGGAAAGCGATGGCATTCACCCGGCCGTTGCCGTTGGGCTGGCCGGTGCCCGAATTTCCGGGTTGCTCAACGGGCCCCAGGTTGACCCAGTTGCCCTGGAATTCATTGTCACGGACCGCGGTATTTTGTTTTTGAAACTCAAAATAACTTTTGAAAGTCTCATCGGCGGGTCGCCGGGTTCCGTCAGGATTTATCCTCGTAGCCCAGTAATACTCCCACCGTTTGAAAGGTTTGTAACCACAGCCCGAAGTGATTTCGCGATTCTCCCAATATTTGTTGAAAGCTTCAACCGTTTCGTAGAAGTTGGCATCCGGGTCCTGCATCATCTCAATCCAGTACGGATGGTTTGCATAGTCTTTTTTGTTCTTTTGTGCGTTGGCCTGTGTAAAGGCAGAGAAGGAAAAAGCTGCAATCAGAACAGCAATCAGTGTAAATTTTTTCATTTTTTCAGGAATTAATGACAAAGGTGTACAAAGGTACTCACAATTTATAACCAATATAAATGA
>JAOZOO010000163.1 GCA_029933225.1 Bacteroidales bacterium
CCTGTTTCAGGGACGTACACTGAACTCCAAACTCCAAACTCTGAACTCCAAACTCTGAACTCTGAACTCCAAACTCCAAACTCCAAACTCTGAACTCCAAACTCCAAACTCCAAACTCTCGGCTCAATACACTCTTCCAGGTCTTGCAGACTCTGGAAGGTGTAAACTCCAGACTCAAAACTCTAAACTCAAAACTCAATATACCTACAATTAGGTATTTTTCAATTTCGTTAAAATCAGTTCCTTTGCAAAAGACAAAGAAGTTGCAAACCCCATCATAAATAAACTAACCGGATGACGCTTGCCGATCTTAAAACCGGTGAAAGAGCTATAATTACGAAAGTAAAAGGTCGTGGTGCGTTCCGGAAACGCATCATCGAAATGGGGTTTATTGTCGGCAAACAGGTCATTGTCGTAAAAAACGCCCCCTTAAAAGATCCCATCGAATACAATATCCTCGGATATGAGGTTTCGTTGCGCCGAAGTGAAGCGGCCCTGATCGAGGTAACTAAAAAAGTGAACGGCGACATATCCAATGGGAATTACGGGGGGGTTATGGAAATCGAACAGTCGCTGAATATTGCTCCCATCATTAAAAGCAAAACCATCAATGTGGCGTTGGTGGGAAACCCGAACAGCGGCAAAACAACCATTTTCAATTATGCTTCACACTCAAAGGAAAGGGTTGGAAATTACGGGGGAGTGACCATTGATGCCAAAGAAGGCAAATTCAAACACAACGGTTATGTTTTTAACCTTGTTGATCTGCCGGGAACTTATTCGCTTACCAGCTACACGCCCGAGGAAGTCTATGTGAGGGACCACCTGATCAACGAGCTGCCCGATGTGATTCTGAATGTGGTGGATTCGTCAAACCTTGAACGAAACCTTTATCTTACCACACAACTTATCGACATGGACCGTAAGGTGGTCATCGCCCTGAACATGTGGGATGAATTCCTCGAAAAAGGTGACCGGTTTGATTATGAAAGTCTCGGTAAAATGATCGGTATTCCCATGGTTCCGGTGATCGGGACCAAAGGGAAGGGAATTCCGGAACTTTTCGACAAGATCATTGATGTTTATGAAGACCGCGACCCGACGGTCAGGCACATTCACATCAATTACAGGAACCGTATTGAACAATCCATCAAAGTTCTTCAAAACCTGATCAACAAAGAAGGGTGTGAATTCCTGACAAGCAAAGTAGCCCCGCGATATCTTGCCATTAAATTATTGGAACAGGATAAGGAAGAAATCAGTCGGATCAAAAAGTGTCCCAATGCCGATGAGATACTGGAAACCGCTGAAAAAGAATCCTCCGAACTGGAGAAATTAAGGGGCGAAAATGTGGAAACCATTTTTACGGATGCCAAATACGGTTTCATCGAAGGCGCACTGAAAGAAACTTTAAAACCGGCTCCGAAAAAAGACCGGCTGACAACCAGCCGGGTGATCGATTCCATCGTCACGAGCAAATTATTCAGCTATCCCATTTTCCTGCTCGCTATCTGGGTAACCTTCCAGGCCACTTTTTACCTTGGCGACTACCCTATGCAATGGATCGAAGCAGGGGTGGACTGGTCAGGCAGGGAACTTTCGCGGATGTTGCCTGATGGCGTTATCAAAGACCTGCTTATTGACGGAATCCTCGGCGGTGTGGGTGGTGTGATCGTTTTCCTCCCCAACATCCTCATCCTGTTCTTTTTCATTACTTTGATGGAAGCATCGGGTTATATGGCGCGTATTGCGTTCATCGTGGACAAACTGATGCACAAAGTGGGCCTGCACGGCCGATCTTTTATCCCCATGCTCATGGGCTTCGGTTGTAATGTCCCCGCCATTATGGCCACCCGCACCATCGAAAGCAAAAACGACCGGCTGATCACTATGCTCATCATTCCGTTCATGTCATGCAGTGCACGTTATCCTGTTTACATCCTGATCATCAGCGCATTTTTCGATGCTTACCAGGGAACCATTCTGTTTGGCATCTACCTGTTCGGTATTTTCCTTGCCGGTGTTGTGGCATGGGTCCTGCGAAAAACCCTTTTCAAACAACAAACCATTCCTTTCGTAATGGAGCTACCGCCCTACCGCATGCCCGTTTTGCGCTCCGTCCTGAAACAAACCTGGTTTAAAGGGGAGCAATATCTCCGGAAAATGGGAACCATTATCCTGGTGGCTTCCATTATCGTGTGGCTACTCGGCTACCTGCCACTCGGGAAAGACATTGACGAACAGATCAACCGGGAAAAAACACAAATCGAGCGAAAATATTCTTCACTTGTAAAAACCGGTTCTGAAAATGAGAAAAAGCTTTCGGAGATCAAACAACAGGAAACCGAAGATCTGACATCACTGGAAATAAAACGGCAGAGTCTGAAAGAGGAGAACTCTTATATCGGGCGGCTCGGCAAATTTATTGAACCGGTTATTTATCCGTTGGGGTTTGACTGGAAAATGGGGGTCAGCCTGTTGGCAGGATCGGCAGCCAAAGAGATCGTGATCAGCACAATGGGTGTACTTTATCAGGTTAAACCCGGAACAGGTACCGACAGCAACCAGAACCTCATCAGTAAATTAAAGCAACAGAAATACAACTCCGGTCCGAGAAAAGGTCAACCTGTATTTACTCCGCTTGTGGCCTTTTCGTTCATGTTGTTTATCCTGATCTATTTTCCCTGCGTTGCCGTACTGGCAGCCATAAAGAATGAGTCAGGCAAATGGAAATGGTCTGCTTTCCTTGCATTTTACACCACTGCACTGGCCTGGTTCGTAGCTTTTATCGTTTACCAGGGCGGAACATTGCTGGGACTTTGATCCGGGATTTACCTGACAACTTATTCAAAAAACAACGTAAAAGTTACGAAATCTTCAGATGTTTTTTCATATTGTTGGTAAGGATACCAACAATGGTTAAAAGGTAAAAGAGCAGAAACGTTACGATCGTTGCGCCGCCGCGTGAAATAACCTAATCAGGATATTGGATTGCGTCCAACCTGTTCAGACCGTCAATGGCAAGGGGATAGTTGGTTTTCAGTTTCAGCGCCATCTTGTATTGTTCACGGGCTTCCTTATAACGTTGCATGGCCTCGAAAGTACGACCCAGGTTATACACTGCTTCCACAAACGAAGGATCAATGGCGATGGCCTGTTCGAAGGCTTCCACCGCATTGCCGTATTCCTGTTTTTCCACAAGGTAAATATAACCCTCGTTGTAATAAGCCATTTTGTTGCCGGCATACAGAACGTTCACCTTTTCGTATTTTTCGATGGCTTCATCAAATCTGCCCTGTTCCTGTAACTCGCGTGCCAGATAATACAATGCCTGCTCGTCATCGGGCCGGGCTTTTAAAGCAGCTTTAAAATATTCATCGGATAATGTATCTCCCATTGCGGACAACAATGATCCTGCCTGCATCAGCGCCCTGTAATTGGATGAATCCAGGTTGGCAGCAATGCGCAGTTGCGTAATGGCCCGCACTGTGTCGCCCGTTTCCATCAGTTGAATGCCTTTGAAATAAAATGCCATCGAACTGTTCGGATTAACAGCGATCGCCCTGCCGATATATGTTTCAGCTTTGTTAAAATCCTGTAGCATCAGGTAAGTTTCGGCCAGTTTCAACAATGGCTTATCGCTTCCCGGTTCAAGTTTTTCCGCTTTCTTATAAGAAGAAATGCAATTGTCAACCTTACCGAGAACGAAATAAATATCGCCGAGCATGATGAAATTGACAGGAGCATTGGGATTGAGGTCAATTGCTTGTCCCACATCGCGGAAAGCCGGGTCGATACGCCCGTTCTTTAAGTACAAAGCAGCCCGTTCGGAAAACAGCTCCCAGTTGGCAGAGTCCTTTGCTATCAGCCCGGTAAGCAACTGGATGGAATCCTGCTCCTGCTTTACCTTTTCATAAGCCGTGTCAGGGGATTTTTTATTGTTTCCACAACTCCACAAAACAGCCGACAGAAAAACGACTACCGGGAGCATCTTTAACATACCGGAAAATAACTGCTTTTGAAACCGGATCATAGGATAATTAAAATCAACTTTATAAAAGGTTCGGATCACACTCTGGCTTCTTCCAGCTTTTCGTAGATCTGCGTTTCCAGCTCTTCCACCAGATCCGGATTGTCTTTCAGAAGATTTTTCACGGCATCCCTGCCCTGCCCCAGTTTGGTGTCACCATAGCTGAACCAGGAACCGCTTTTGTTGACGATGCCGTATTCCACACCGAGGTCAATGATCTCGCCGATGCGCGAAATGCCCTCACCGTAAATGATGTCAAATTCAGCTTTCCTGAACGGCGGTGCCACTTTATTTTTCACCACTTTCACGCGCGTACGGGTTCCTTTAACCGTGTCGGCATCTTTCAACTGGCTGATCTTACGGATGTCGAGCCGTACGGAAGAGTAAAACTTCAGGGCGTTACCGCCGGTTGTGGTTTCCGGGTTACCGAACATCACGCCGATCTTTTCGCGCAACTGGTTGATGAAGATGCAAACGGTGCCGGTCTTGCTGATGTTTGCCGTAAGTTTACGCAGCGCCTGTGACATCAGCCGTGCCTGTAAGCCCATTTTGGAGTCGCCCATATCCCCTTCGATCTCGCTGCGCGGGGTAAGGGCTGCAACCGAGTCAATGACAACAACATCAATGGCTGCCGAACGGATGAGACTATCGGCAATCTCCAGTGCCTGCTCGCCGTAATCGGGTTGCGACACCAGCAGATTCTCAATGTCAACACCCAGTCTTTCGGCATAAAAACGGTCGAAAGCATGCTCGGCGTCAATGAATGCGGCTATGCCGCCGTTTTTCTGGGCTTCTGCAACAATATGCAAGGCAAGGGTTGTTTTTCCCGAAGATTCGGGCCCGTAAATCTCAACCACCCGGCCTTTGGGCACGCCCCCCACACCGAGTGCGTGGTTCAACCCTATGGAACCGGTGGAGATCACGTCTACTTTTTCCACCGCATGGTCGCCCAGTTTCATGATGCTGCCTTTGCCGAAGTTTTTCTCAATAGTGCCGAGGGTCGCTTCGAGCGCTTTTAAGCGTTGCTGCCTTAATTTTTCATTGTTTTCTTTGGCATCGTTTGTTGTCATTGTTTATAATTTTGATTTATGATTCTTTTATTTCTTTCCCAACCCTGAAGGGTTGGGCAACTGATAGTATTCAATTCTTAATTATTTTCATCCATTCCCTATCCATCCATCCACCATTCCACCATTCCCTTCATCTATTTTTTTTCCAGCGTTTCCAGTATTTGCTTTGTATGCTCTTTGGTTTTCACTTTGGAAAATACCTGTTCGATAACACCGTTTTCATCAATCACAAATGTCGTTCTCAATACGCCTTCGTATTCTCTGCCGTACAGTTTTTTCGGCCCCCAGGCGCCATAAGCTTTCAGTATCTCTTTATCCGGGTCTGATATCAACGGAAAAGGCAGATTGTATTTTGCAATAAACTTCTGGTGTGACTTTACACTGTCAGGGCTTACGCCGACCACTTTGTATCCTTTCGAAAGCCACATCTCATAATTATCGCGCAGGTCACAGGCCTCGGCCGTACAGCCGGGGGTGTTGTCCTTGGGATAAAAATAAAGGATCAGCTTTTGTCCTTTGAAATCGTTCAGTGAAATGGTTTTTCCGTCTTGGTCAACCCCTTTAAAATCGGGCGCTTTCTGTCCTGGTTCCGGTCTCATTGTTCTTTTTATTTTGCCTCACAAAGATAACTTTATTTGAGTTATGAAAAAGAGGGAATTTTTGAACAATTGTTAAAAAGTGTAAATCAAAGGGGAAGAGGTTATAAATGTATAAGAGTTTCGAATTTACGATTTACGAAAACGAATTACGATTGATTAAATGTTTAGGGCGTGCTTCCTGTCATATCTCCGCAAGCCGGTATCGCGGCCACCTAACAGGT
>JAOZOO010000164.1 GCA_029933225.1 Bacteroidales bacterium
GCGATACGGTCAGCGGATATTCGATGAACGTGCAAACCCATTTTCTGGCAAGTCACATTGAGACCGGATTGCTTTCAACCTACCAGCAACAAATAAACTCTCATTTTAAAATTGTTGCCGGTATCCATTACCGCTATTTCAGCTCATTTCTTCGCGAGGAGATAACCGACCTTCTGGGCGGGCAGTTCTTCATCGACGACTATTCATGGGCGGTTGACGGAGACGCCGGACGCAACGAGGTGAAGACTGTTGGAGACATCATCAAAGTCAACAACAATTCCATTATCAATTTTGTCAATGCTTATGCTCAATTATTTTATGAAGGCGGGGCGTTCAGCGCTTATGTTTCCGTGAACGGGAACAGCAACTGGTACAGGCGGATTGACCGGTACAATTATGTGAAGAATATCAAAAGCAAACAGGTTGTACTCCCCGGTTTTGATGTGCGTGGCGGATTAAGTTACAAACCGGCCGGACAGCACATCCTTTATGCCAACGGGGCTTTCATCTCTAAAGCACCTTATTTTAAATATGTGTTCGGTAGTTTCAACAACCAGCCCGTACTGAACCTGAAAAACGAGCAGGTGAAAACCGTGGAAGCCGGTTACCGTTTTGAATCTCCGGAATGGATGATCAATCTCAACGGATATTCTACGCTTTGGTCCAATGTTTCGCTGCTGACTGATGAGTATGTCCAATTAGAAAGCAACCTGCAAACCCGTGCTTTAATTAACGGTTTAAACGCAGCACACCAGGGTATTGAACTGGAACTCAAAGCAAACCCGGTGAGGAACCTGAAACTTGGCGCCTTTTTGATGCTTGGCGATTTCAGATGGAAAAACAACGTGGAGGCCACGCTTTTTAATAATGATAATGTGGCCGTTGACACCGTTCATGTATTTGCAAAGAACATTTATGTGGGCGGAACGGCACAACAACAATTTGGGTTGAATGTGGAATTCCGGCTACTGAACTTTTTTAACATCCGGGCCGAATGGGTTTACCTGAACAAAATCTTTGCCCTCTTTTCACCCGTTTCAAGGACTGACCCCAACGACACACAGCAGCCGTTCAAGATTCCGGGCTACTCGGTTGTGAATGCATACATCAGTGTTCCTTTTCATATTTCCAAAATGCCTGTCCTGCTCCAGATAAACGGATACAATATTCTGAACAACGATTACATCGAATGGGGAGAAGACGGTACCGGCCACAACATGGAAAGTTTCCGTGGTTTTTGGTCTTTCGGACGTAATTTTGATTTCATGATCCGTTTTTATTTTTGATAAAACCCCTTTAAAAACCGGTGAAAGGCTGATAAATCAACATAGAATCTTTCTAAATTATCAACATACGCCTGAATATAAATTATTGAAATACTTTTAATTATTTTAAAATGGCATTCCGTATCCACCAATTGTTAACAATTTTTTAATTCACTTAATTTGTTAAATATGTACATTTAGCCTCCATTTGTTGACCAACAATTAATTTATTATAAACCAAAAATCAAAAATTGCGTATGAAACGGAAAAGTTTACTCTTAACCTTTTTAATGGTTTTATTCATTAGCGGAGCTACCTTTGCACAGGGTATTGTCCGCGGTGTCATTCAGGATGCCAACACAAACGAAACGCTAATTGGCGCTAATGTTGTCATTAAGGGAACAACCGTCGGTGTAACGACTAACCTTGACGGAAGTTTCCTTTTAATTGCACCTGAGGGGGAACACACACTTGTAATCAGGTATGTTGGTTACGAGGAAAAAGACATTGACATTACCGTGAAAGATGGTGCCACATACAATGTGGGTACTATCCTCATGGAATCCAGTGCCATTGGCCTTGACGAGATCAGTGTATTTGCATCTGTTGCTGTTGACAGGGAAACACCTGTTGCCGTCAGTACCATTTCGGCAAAAGACATTGAAGAAAACCTCGGTAGCCAGGAATTTCCGGAAGTGATGAATTATTCACCAAATGTTTACGCCACAAAAGGCGGGGGCGGTTTCGGTGACTCTCGTATCAATGTCCGCGGTTTCGACCAAAGGAACGTGGCCGTTATGATCAATGGTATTCCCGTTAACGATATGGAAAACGGATGGGTTTACTGGTCAAACTGGGCAGGACTGGGTGATGCAACACGCACAATCCAGATACAGCGCGGGCTGGGTGCCTCAAAACTGGCCATCAATTCTGTTGGAGGCACCATCAACATCATTACCAAAACGACTGATATGAACCGGGGAGGTTCATTTATGGTTGGTGCAACTGATTACGGCCGCTTCAAAACCATGTTGACATTGTCAACCGGTAAACTGAAAACAGGAACTGCCGTAACTTTTGTGGGTTCAAGGACTTTCGGTAAAGGTTATATTGATGCAACCTGGGTTGATGCCTGGTCCTATTTTCTTTCCATCAGCCAGGATATCGGAAAACATCATCAATTGGTTTTGACAGTTATCGGTGCACCGCAGCATCACGGACAGCGTGACGGTTATTACATGCTCGACTCAACCATGTATGATAAATACGGTGCCAAATATACCAAAAACTGGGGATGGCGTGGCGGTGAACTCCTCAACGAAAGGGTGAACTATTACCATAAACCACAAATTGCCTTTAACTGGTACTGGAATGTAACCGATAAAATATTCCTTGCTACTTCCGGTTATATTTCGTTCGGTAACGGTGGCGGATCAGGTCCGTTGGGTAACCGAAACTTTATGTTCGATCAAAATGGCAAAGGCTACTACCTGAAATATGAACCGCCTGGCACTGCAAGCGGACAATATGACTGGGATTTACTTGCAGACCTCAACAGTTCGGATATGTATTCGATAAAAGACGGCGACACTACCTGGTATCCTGCCGGTGAGTCAAAACACATCATTCGTAACTCGGTAAATAACCACTTCTGGTACGGATTACTTTCCACATTAAAGTGGGATATTTCCGATCACTTGAAATTAACAGGCGGTATCGATGCAAGATTTTATAAAGGCGAGCATTATCGTGAAGTCAGAGACCTGGTAGGCGGTGATTACTGGCCCGATAAAAGGTTTGGAAATACAGAAGTCGGTGACAAAATAGCTTACTGGAATGACGGACTTGTAAAATATGGTGGCTTGTTTGCACAACTTGAATATGCCGGAAGAAGACTTTCCGCTTTCTTTGGTGGTACCGTCTCCAATACATGGACCAAAAGAAAAGATTATTATAATTATTTTGACGGTGTTGTTACCGAAGAATACGCCAAAGACAACCCGAATATTAGCGAGACTTTATCAAATATCGGTTACAATGTCAAAGCCGGCGTTAATTTTAACATCAATGAAAGCAACAACATCTTCCTGAATGCAGGTTATTATTCACGTGTTCCTTTCTTCAGGTTTCATTTCCTGAATTACAAAAATGACGTGAACCCCGACCTGCAAAACGAGAAGATCTATGCCGTTGAGTTGGGTTATGGTCTGAAATTGAAAAAATTCAGGTTGAATTTCAACGGTTATTACACGGTTTGGGATGATATCTCTCAATTGGCCGGATTCCGTGCCGAAACAGGTACTTACGTTAACGCATTTATTTCTGACCTGAAAGAAACCCACATGGGTATCGAACTGGATGCCAGATATACGATCGCACGCTGGGTTAGCGTAGGCGGCATTTTGGGACTGGGTGACTGGAGATATGTAAACGACCCTGTTGCTCAACTGTATGATGATCAAACGCATGAGCCGATTGGTCAAGGTACATTGTATCTGAAAGACCTGAAAGTTTATGATCAGCCGCAAACACAGGTTGGTTTGAATGCAAACTTCAGAATTGCCAAAAGGATTGACATCGGTGCCCAGTGGTTGTACTACAACAACCTGTATTCAAGCTATACACTGGAAGACCGTACAAATCCGGATGACAGGGGCCAGTCATGGAAACTGCCCGCTTACAGTGTCATGAATGCCCGTTTTGGATGGAGTTTCCAGCTTGCCGGGCTTGATTCATACTTCCTTGTCAATTGCTACAACCTGTTCGACAACGTAGCACTCGCTGAAGCTGAAGACAAAGGTATTAAACAGGATGATGGTACTTATGAGCATACTTTCAAGAAAGGTTTCTGGATTTGGGGACGTAACTGGAATTTCTCGTTGAAAGTTCGCTTCTAATCCTGATAAACTATTATGAGAAAAGCCCTGCATGTGCGGGGCTTTTTTTATTTTCGTAGCAAATATTAAATCATGAAAAAAATCTTATTCCTCATTGCTTTATCTTTTTTAATTCTTGTTTCCTATTCCTGTAAAAAAGAACAATTACCCGAAAAACCGTACCTGATCATGTTGTCCCTCGACGGTTTCCGCTGGGATTACCCTGAATATGCTCAAACTCCTGTTCTGGATTCGCTGAAACAGGCGGGTGTAATTGCCGAATCGTTGAAACCTTCGTTTCCTTCCAAAACTTTTCCGAATCATTATACCATAGCTACAGGGCTTTACCCTGATCATCACGGGCTGGTCAACAACAGTTTTTACGCGCCCGACCTCGACAAATTTTACCGGATCAGCAACAGGGAAGCTGTTGAGAATGGAGACTTTTACGGAGGGGAACCCATTTGGGTCACTGCCGAAAAACAGAATGTGACGGCTGCCACTTTCTTCTGGGTGGGCTCCGAAGCAAAGATCGAAGGCATCCGTCCGCATTATTGGTACAAATACGATAAAAGTGTCCCGTTCAAATCAAGGGTGGATACGGTAAAATACTGGCTTTCACTCCCTGAAGAGAAAAGGCCGCACCTGATCCTCTGGTACTATTACCAGCCTGACCACATCGGCCATGAAGCCGGGCCTTACAGTGAGGAAACTGTTGCCATGGTGGAAAAGCTGGATTCTTTGTTGGGTTACTACTTTACACAGATGCGCATGCTTCCCGAATTTGATAAACTGAATTTCATTGTCACTTCCGACCACGGAATGACGGAAACCTCGAAGGACAGGGTTGTTGTGATTGATCAGTACATCGATACGGCAGACCTGGAGATTTTTACCGGCGGAAACCCGAATCTCAACATAAAGGTCAAACCCGGCAAATTCGATAAGGTTTATCACCAGTTGAAAAGTGTCCCGCATATATTTACCTGGAAACACGATAGCGTACCTGCACGGCTGCATTACGGACACAATCCCCGCACGCTCGACCTCATTGTGGCGGCATATCCCGGCTGGTCGGTGGTCACCAGTTGGAGAAACCGGGTGGGAAACGGCAACCACGGTTATGACAATGATTTCAAAGATATGCATGCCATCTTTTATGCGGCAGGCCCGGCTTTTAAAAAAGGTTTTGTCCATCCTACTTTTGAAAATGTAAACATCTATCCCCTGATCACAAACATCATGCACCTGAAACCGGCACCGACGGACGGAAAACTGGAGAATGTGGAGACGATGCTGAAGTAGGGAATTGGGAAATCTGAATTCAGAAATTTGAAAATTGAAATCTGAATATTTAACCTCAAAACTTTTGTAAAATGAAAAAAGATGATTTAAAAGACCGGACATTTAAGTTTTCTATTGATGTAATTGATCTTGTTGAATTATTACCAAAATCGAATGCAACAAGTGTTATTTCATACCAAATACTTAAAAGTGGAACATCAGTCGGAGCAAATTACCGGGCTGCAAAGAGGGCAAGGAGCAATAAAGAATTTGTTGCCAAAATAAATATTGTCCAGGAAGAAGCTGATGAGACTTTATTCTGGTTAGAAGTAATAGAGGCGAAAAAATGGGTGAAAAACAAAGTTCTGGAGGAGCTTTTAAAAGAAGCCGATGAATTGACAGCCATTTTTACAAGTACCCTGAAAACCATGAATCAAAGGAAATTCTGATTTCTGATTTCTGAATTCTGAATTCTGAATTCTGAAATCTA
>JAOZOO010000051.1 GCA_029933225.1 Bacteroidales bacterium
AAATCATAACTTTTTCTAAAAATATTTTCTTTTTACAACTTGGTATTTTAAAAAATGTTTATACCTTTGCAGCCCGTTTTGGTAGAGTAGTATTAAACCTACTGAAACAGTTGTAGTTAAGGGAACCTGACAAGGTAAAACGATATAGGTTCTTGCATAATTCCGGTCAGTTTTCAGGGGTTATGTTGTTTAAAAACAGAAGAATATATCCTACCTACAATCAGTTTTCCTTAAAATTTACAAAAAAAGAGAGTTCAAAGCAAAGAATTTATACTTTTGCGCCTCCAAAAAATTGGGGCAACAGAAATAAATAAAAGTTAATATGCCGACGATACAACAGTTAGTAAGAAAAGGACGCAAGAAGCTGGTTGACAAAAGCAAATCACCTGCTCTTGATGCGTGTCCGCAACGTCGTGGTGTTTGCGTCAGGGTTTACACCACCACACCTAAAAAACCGAATTCGGCCATGCGTAAGGTGGCCAGGGTGAGGCTGACCAACCACAAAGAGGTGAACGCCTACATCCCCGGTGAAGGCCACAACCTCCAGGAACACTCCATCGTGATGATCCGTGGCGGTCGTGTGAAAGACCTTCCCGGTGTGAGGTATCACATCATCAGGGGCGCTCTTGATACATCAGGTGTTGAAGGACGTACACAGCGCAGATCAAAATACGGAACCAAACGTCCCAAGAAATAAACGGATTTGAATAATTAAGCTTGAGAAAACATGAGAAAAGTAAAACCAAAAAAACGTCAGATTCTTCCCGATCCGAAATTCAATGATGTTTTGGTTACCAAATTCGTAAACAACATCATGCTTCAGGGCAAGAAAACCATTGCTTTCAACATTTTTTACGAAGCAATGGAGATCGTGGCCAAGCGCACCAGCGAAGACCCCATTGAAGTATGGAAAAAAGCACTTGCTAACGTGACCCCGGCAGTAGAGGTAAGAAGCCGCCGTATCGGTGGTGCTACGTTTCAGATTCCCTCTGAAATACCCGCTACACGGAAACAGTCCATCGGAATGAAAAACCTGATTGGCTTCGCCCGCAAACGGCATGAAAAAACCATGGGACAGAAACTGGCCGGTGAAATCCTCGCAGCTTACAAAGAAGAAGGCGCTGCATTTAAGAAAAAAGAAGATACCCACAGAATGGCAGAAGCCAACAAGGCATTCTCCCATTTCAGGTTTTAATATATAAAGGTAAGAGACCGGATAGAAAAAATGTCAGTCCAGACAAACATAGCGAACAAACTCGAATACACCCGGAACATTGGGATCATGGCGCATATTGACGCGGGAAAGACCACGACTACCGAGCGTATTCTCTATTACACCGGAAAGAACTACAAGATCGGTGAAGTTCACGACGGTGCCGCTACCATGGACTGGATGGTGCAGGAGCAGGAGCGTGGCATCACCATTACCTCTGCTGCAACTACTGTTTACTGGAACCTTTGGGACAAAAAATACAAGATCAACATAATTGATACTCCGGGACACGTTGATTTCACCGTTGAGGTAGAGCGTTCGCTGCGTATCCTTGACGGTGCCGTCGCATTGTTCTGTGCTGTGGGCGGTGTTGAGCCCCAGTCGGAAACCGTGTGGCGTCAGGCTGATAAATACAAGGTTCCGCGCATCAGTTTTGTAAACAAAATGGACCGGGCCGGTGCCGACTTTTTCGGTGTGGTCGATCAGATCAAAAGCCGCCTCGGAGCAAACCCCGTACCGATTCAGATTCCCATTGGCGCCGAAGATTCTTTCCAGGGAGTTGTTGACCTCGTAAAAGACAAAGCATTCGTCTGGGATGATACGGACAAAGGGGTTACCATTCGTGAGATTCCCGTTCCTGAAGACCTTCAGGATGTTGTCTATGAATACCGCATGAAACTCATCGAAGGCGTAGCCGAAGAAAGCGATGAGCTGCTTGAAAAATTCATGATCGATCCCCATTCTATTACCGAAGAGGAGATGATCAATGTGATCAGGAGATCAACGCTGGACATGACCATTACCCCGGTAATGTGCGGGTCGGCTTTCAAAAACAAAGGTGTTCAGATGCTGCTGAATGCCATCATCGAATTCCTGCCGAGTCCGCTGGATATTCCGGCTATTGTCGGCGTGAATCCCAAAACCGGTAAAGAGGTTGAAAGACATCCCGACCCGAATGATCATTTCAGCGCCCTGGCTTTCAAAATTGCTACCGATCCTTATGTGGGCAGGCTTGCATTTTTCAGAGTGTATTCGGGTACGCTGAAAGCCGGTTCCTACATTTTCAATGCCAATACCGGGAAAAAAGAACGCATCAGCCGCATCATGCAGATGCATGCCAACAAACAGCAGCCCCTCGATAAGATCGAGGCAGGCGACATAGCCGCAGGCGTTGGCTTCAAAAACATTCATACAGGCGACACATTGTGTGATGAAAAACATCAGGTGGTTCTCGAGTCAATGAGTTTCCCTGATCCTGTCATCAGCATTGCCATTGAGCCGAAAACGCAAAAAGATATTGACCGGATGACCAATGCCCTGGCCAAACTCTCGGAAGAAGACCCAACTTTCAAAGTCAGGACTGACGAGGATTCAGGGCAGACCATTATATCGGGGATGGGTGAGCTTCATCTCGACATCCTCATCGACAGGCTGAAACGGGAATTCAATGTGGAATGCAACGAAGGCAGGCCGCAGGTTGCATACAAAGAAGCATTGGTCAGCAGCGTGGAACACCGTGAAGTGTATAAGAAGCAAACCGGTGGCCGTGGTAAGTTTGCCGATATTCAGTTTGAACTGGGGCCGGCAGACAACGAAGAGGGAAAAGGCCTGCAGTTTATTGATGAAGTCAGGGGCGGAAATATTCCCAAAGAGTTTATCCCCTCGGTTCAGAAAGGATTTAAAGCCGCCATGCAAAACGGCGTATTGGCCGGCTTCCCGGTTGAGAGCATGAAAGTCAGATTGTTCGACGGCTCTTACCATTCGGTGGATTCCGATCAGTTGTCATTTGAAATGGCTGCAAAGATCGGTTTCAAAAATGCGGCAAGAAAAGCCAAATCGGTTTTACTCGAACCCATCATGAAGCTGGAAGTTGTTACTCCCGACGATTATGTGGGTGAAGTAACAGGAGACCTGAACAAACGCAGGGCCATCGTGGAAGATGTAACTGCAAAAGTCGGTTTCCAGGTTATCAAAGCAAAAGTACCGTTGTCGGAAATGTTTGGTTACGTTACGGCATTGCGGACACTGACATCGGGAAGGGCTACCTCGACACTCGAATTTTATAATTATCAGCCTGCACCCGATAGCATTGCGGAAGAAGTGATCAATAAAGTTAAAGGAATTGTTAGTTACAAATAATTATGTATAACCAAAGAATCAGAATTAAACTCAAATCGTACGATCACAACCTGATTGACAAATCAGCCGAAAAGATCGTGAAAGCGGTAAAATCAACCGGCGCCGTTGTAAGCGGACCGATTCCGTTGCCAACGCACAAAAAAGTGTTTACGGTAAACCGTTCAACTTTTGTCAATAAAAAGTCAAGGGAACAGTTCGAGCTGAGCACTTTCAAAAGGTTAATGGACGTGTACAACTCTTCGGCAAAGACAATTGACTCTTTGATGAAACTGGAATTGCCCAGCGGAGTTGAGGTTGAGATCAAAGTATAATACAAAAACGACTTAAAAAGATATAATCATGTCGGGATTATTAGGAAAAAAAATAGGTATGACCAGCATTTATGACGAGAACGGGAAAAACATTCCCTGTACCGTCATTCAGGCCGGCCCCTGTATCGTAACAGCAGTGCGAACTGTAGAAAAAGACGGCTATTCAGCCATTCAGCTTGCTTTTGAAGAGAAGAGGGAAAAACATTATAAGAAAGCGGAGATCGGCCATTTTGCCAAAGCAGGCGTGAAACCCATGAAATATCTCGCTGAATTTACCCGTTTCGAAGAGCAAAAACAGTTTGGAGACGTGCTGACGGTTGAGGTATTCCAGGAAGGTGAATATGTTGACGTGGTTGGCATTACCAAAGGAAAAGGTTTTCAGGGTGTGGTCAAACGCCATAAATTCAGGGGTGTGAACGATGCCACGCACGGTCAGCACAACAGAATGAGGGCTCCCGGTTCCATCGGTGCGTCTTCGTATCCTTCAAGGGTATTCAAAGGTATGCGCATGGCCGGACGCATGGGAGGAAAAAGGGTTAAGTTGATCAACCTTCAGGTGATGAAACTGATTCCCGAGAAAAATATTATTGTAGTTAAAGGAGCGGTTCCCGGTCCTAATAATTCATTAGTAAAAATAGAAAGATGGAGTTAACAGTTCTTAATATCAAAGGTGAAGATACCGGGAGAAAGGTAAAGTTGGATGATTCCGTCTTTGGAATTGAACCCAACGACCACGCCATCTACCTTGATGCCAAGCAATACATGGCAAACCGTCGCCAGGGAACACACGATTCCCGCGAAAGAAGCGACCTGAAAGGCAGTACGCGTAAAATCAAACGTCAGAAAGGTACCGGTACGGCACGTTTCGGCGACATCAAAAACCCGATATTCCGTGGTGGCGGACGTGTTTTCGGACCCCATCCGAGAGACTACCGCTTTAAGCTGAACAAAAAAGTGAAACTGCTGGCCCGTTTATCAGCACTTTCTTATAAAGTAAAGGACGAGGGTATCATTGTCATCGAGGACTTCAAACTGGATGCACCGAGAACAAAAGACTATATCCACATCCTTGAAAGTTTGAAACTGAATGACAAAAAATCTTTAATGGTATTGAAAGAGTCGGACAAAAACATTTACCTCTCTGCAAGGAATGTTCCCAAAGCAAAGGTAACCCTTGCCGATTCGCTGAATACCTATGAAATATTGAATGCACACAAGATCGTTTTTCTGGAAAGTTCATTAAAGGCTTTCGAGGAAAAGTATTCGAAACAATAAAAACCAGAATAAAATGGGTGTAATACTGAAACCGATTATTACCGAGAAGATGACCCAGAAGGGCGAAACACTCAACCAGTTTGGGTTTATCGTTGACAAGAGGGCCAACAAACTTCAGATCAAGATTGAGATTGAAGATTTGTACGGCGTTCAGGTAACCTCGGTAAATACAATGAATTACTCCGGTAAAAGCAAATCACGGTACACAAAAACCGGTTTGATTAGTGGAAGAACAAGGTCATATAAGAAAGCTATTGTGACTTTGGCAGAAGGTGAAACAATTGACTTTTTTAGTAACATTTAGAGAAGATGGCTCTGAAAAAATATAATCCGACAACACCAGGACAGCGCTTCAAGATCATTAGCGCGTTTGATGAATTAACTGCATCAAAACCTGAGAAAAGCCTTGTAAAAGGCAAGAAAAGCACTGGTGGCCGAAACAATGAAGGTAGAATGACCATTCGCAATGTAGGCGGAGGGCATAAGAAAAAGTACCGGATCATTGATTTTAAACGGGACAAAGAAGGTGTTCCCGGTAAGGTCAAGACCATTGAGTATGATCCGAACCGTACGGCCCGCATTGCGCTGGTGTCTTATGCCGATGGTGAAAAACGCTACATCATTGCTCCCCACGGCCTGAAAGTAGGCCAGGAGATCAATGCCGGCAAAGGCGTGGCTCCCGAGATCGGGAACGCCATGTACCTGAGCGAAATTCCCTTCGGCACGATCATCCACAATATCGAGCTGCGTCCGGGACAGGGTGCCAAGATGGCACGCAGTGCCGGTTCGTATGCACAGTTGATGACCCGTGACGGTAAGTTTGCCATTATCAAGCTGCCTTCCGGTGAAACAAGGATGATCCTCCAGACATGTAAAGCCACCATCGGTATGGTATCCAATGTTGACCACGGGCTTGAAAAGTCAGGTAAGGCAGGTCGCAACCGCTGGCTGGGCCGTCGTCCGCGTGTCCGTGGCGTTGCCATGAACCCGGTTGATCACCCCATGGGTGGTGGTGAAGGAAAAGCTTCGGGTGGCCATCCGCGAAGCCGCAAAGGATTGCCTGCTAAAGGCTACAGGACACGTTCCAGGAAGAATCCTTCGAACAAATACATCATTGAAAGAAGAAAGAAATAATTATTGAACGTTAAGTTTTAAAGATATGAGCCGTTCGTTAAAAAAAGGACCTTACATCGATATCAAACTCGATAAAAAAGTTCGGGCTAACATTGAGTCCGGGAAAAAGACCGTCATCAAGACCTGGTCAAGGGCATCAATGATCTCCCCCGATTTTGTGGGCCAGACCATCGCTGTTCACAACGGGAACAAATTTATCCCGGTGTACATCACCGAAAACATGGTTGGCCATAAACTCGGAGAATTTGCCCCGACGCGTATTTTCAGGGGTCATGCTGGAAAAAAGAATAAAGGAAACAAATAAATAACTTGTTAAAATGGGATCAAGAAAACGTTTACGTGCCGAGCGTATCAAAGAAGACCGTAAGTCGCAATATGTGGCAAGTTTGAACAATGTGCCCACCTCGCCGCGCAAAATGAGGCTTGTAGCCGACCTGGTGAGAGGTATGGATGTTGACAAAGCTTTATACGTACTTCAGTATTCGCAAAAAGAACCGGCAAAGCGGTTATATAAATTATTGCTTTCGGCCATTGCCAACTGGAAAGAAAAAAATGAAGGTTCCCGTCTTGAGGAGAATCAATTATATATCAAAGAAATTAAAGTTGACGGCGGCAGAATGCTGAAGCGAATTCAACCTGCACCGCAGGGACGGGCACACCGTATCCGTAAACGCTCAAACCATGTGACCATGGTGCTGGGCAACCGGACGGAAGTAGTTGAAGAACCTGAAACCGTTGAAACAGAAAAAAATAAATAACAATACTAAACTTTTAGAATGGGACAAAAAACAAATCCGATAGGGCTTAGGCTGGGAATCATCAAAGGATGGGACTCATACTGGTATGGTGGCAAGAGTTTCTCCAGCAAACTGGTCGAAGACGACAAGATCAGGAAATACCTGAATGCCCGTCTTTCCAAAGCCGGCGTTTCAAAGATCATGATCGAGCGTACCCTGAAACTGGTTACCGTTACGATCAACACGGCAAGGCCCGGGATCATTATCGGCAAGGGCGGCCAGGAAGTGGACAAGCTGAAAGAAGAGCTCAAGAAACTGACAGGCAAAGACGTCCAGATCAATATATCGGAAATCAAAAGACCGGAACTTGATGCCCACATTGTTGCAACCAACATTGCAAAACAAATCGAAGGCAGGATTTCATTCCGCCGGGCCATCAAGACCTCCATCGCTTCCAGCATGCGCCTCGGTGCCGAGGGGATCAAAGTGCTGATATCCGGCAGGCTGGGTGGTGCCGAAATGGCCCGTACCGAGCAGTATAAAGACGGACGGATACCGTTGCATACGCTTCGTGCTGATATCGACTATGCTTTGGTTGAAGCACACACAACATACGGACGCATCGGAATCAAAGTCTGGATATTCAAAGGTGAAATTTACGGAAAACCTGAACTCGTTCCTACAACCATTGGCGGCGGCAAACAGCGTACGGCAATGCCCAAAGGCGGAAGACAAAGAAGAAGAAGATAAAGGAACCGGGTATTTTAGATATAACATTTTAAACTGACAAGGCAATGTTACAACCGAAGAAACAGAAATACAGGAAACAGCAAAAAGGCAAGATGAAGGGCAATGCCCAGCGTGGTAACCAGTTGGCTTTTGGTTCGTTCGGAATCAAAACTTTACAGGAAGGCTGGATCACCTCACGCCAGATAGAAGCTGCCCGTCAGGCTGTTACACGTTATATGAAACGTGAAGGTCAGATATGGATCAGGATTTTCCCTGACAAGCCGGTGACCAAAAAACCCGCCGAGGTACGTATGGGTAAAGGTAAAGGTGCTCCCGAATATTACGTCGCCAGGGTTACCCCGGGCCGCATCATGTTCGAAGCCGAAGGTGTTCCGCTGGAAATTGCCAAAGAAGCACTCCGGTTGGCTGCACAGAAGTTACCTGTAACGACAAAGTTTATCATTAGAAGAGATTATACTGAAGAAAAATAAAACCATGAAACAGGAAGTAATTCGTGAGTTAAGCACGGCAGATCTGATAGAACGTCTCGAAGAGGAGAAAAAACACCTTACGCGTATGCGGCTCAACCATGCCGTGTCGCCGTTGGACAATCCTCACCAGATCACTGAAAACAAAAAGACGATCGCCCGGTTGAAAACCGAACTCAGGAAAAGACAATTAGAAGAAGAGAAAAAAGAACAAAACAATCAATAGGTACAATGGAAAAGAGAAACCTAAGAAAAGAAAGAACAGGCGTCGTTGTCAGCAACAAAATGGATAAATCCATCGTGGTACGCATCGAACGTCAGTTCAGGCACCCGGTTTACGGAAAATTCGTGAGGAAAACCAAAAAGTTTATCGCTCACGACGAAAAAAACGAGTGCAATATAGGCGATACCGTACGCATAATGGAAACCAGGCCTTTAAGTAAAAATAAAAACTGGCGGTTAGTAGAAATTATTGAAAGAGCGAAATAATCATGATACAACAAGAATCAAGACTGGCGGTAGCTGATAACAGCGGAGCAAAAGAAGTACTCTGCATCAAAGTGCTGGGCGGAACCAAAAAACGTTACGCAAGCATTGGTGATCAGATTGTCGTTACCGTAAAAAATGCTTTACCATCGGGTAACATCAAAAAAGGAACCGTTTCAAAAGCTGTTGTGGTCAGGACACGGAAAGAAGTGCGTCGCAATGACGGCTCTTACATTCGTTTTGACGATAATGCGGTCGTCCTTTTGAACAATGCCGGTGAGATGATCGGAACACGTATCTTCGGCCCTGTGGCCCGCGAGCTTCGTGAAAAACAATACATGAAAATAGTATCACTTGCACCTGAGGTGCTTTAATTATCAGAAAGAATAAAGTTATGGCTAAACTGCACATAAAAAAAGGGGATAACGTAATGGTGATTGCGGGAAACCACAAAGGTTCCTCCGGACGCGTCCTGTTTGTTGACGTGAAAAAACAACGGGCCATCGTCGAGGGGATCAACCTTGTCTCGAAACACACACGGCCCAATGCTGATAATCCGAAGGGTGGAATAATCAAACAGGAAGCATCTGTCCACATTTCAAACCTGATGGTGATCGACAAAACGGGAAAACCAGCCCGTACAGGCCGTAAAAAAGATGAAAAAACGGGTAAATCAGTTCGTTACTCTAAAAAAACAGGGGAGGTAATCAAATAATGGAACAGCCGAGATTACGAAAAATATATTACGAGGAAATTGTACCTGCAATGACCAAAGAGTTTGGTTACAAAACAGTAATGCAGGTTCCCAGGTTGGAAAAGATCGCCCTGAACCAGGGCATCGGTGCAGCGCTTACCGACAAAAAACTGATCGATGTGGGTGTTGCCGAAATGACGGCCATTACAGGTCAGAAAGCCGTTCCGACCATTTCAAAACGCGACGTGTCGAACTTTAAACTCCGTCGGGGAAATGCAATCGGCGTACGCGTCACACTGCGTGGAAATAAAATGTATGAATTCCTTGACAGGCTCGTCGCCGTGGCATTGCCGCGTGTACGCGACTTCAGGGGAATCAGCGACAAAGGTTTTGACGGACGTGGTAACTACTCTTTCGGCGTGCCGGAACAGTTGATCTTCCCGGAGATCAACATCGACAAGGTGAGCCGCATCAACGGTATGGACATTACCATTGTTACCTCGGCCCGGACTGATCAGGAAGCTTTTGCTTTGCTCAAGCATTTTGGATTACCGTTTAAAAATCAAAAAAAATAACAATACATGGCAAAAGAGTCAATGAAAGCGCGTGAGCGCAAAAGACAAAAAATGGTGGAAAAATACGCCGCCAAACGTGCCGCTCTCAAAGAAGCCGGCGACTACGAAGGATTGCAGAAATTACCCCGCAATGCTTCTCCGGTACGTCTGCATAACCGTTGCCAGCTTACAGGCAGGCCAAAAGGTTATATGAGGCAGTTTGGTGTTTCGCGTATCAACTTTCGTGAGATGGCTTTGAAAGGCCTCATCCCGGGAGTGAAAAAAACCAGTTGGTAGAAATTTTAAAATATTAATTCAGATGATAACTGATCCGATAGCAGACTATTTAACAATGATAAGGAACGCTGTGGCAGCAAGGCACAGAATGGTAGAAGTTCCGTCATCGAAATTGAAAAAGGAAATCACCAAGATCCTTTACGAAAAAGGATATATCCTGAACTACAAATTCGAAGATGAGACCGGGCCGCAGGGAACGATCAAGATTGCATTAAAATATAACCCCGTGACCAAGGTGCCGGCTATCAACAGCATTCAGCGGGTTTCAAAACCCGGTTTGCGCAAGTATGTGAATGCCGACAACCTGCCCAGGGTTCTTAACGGACTGGGTATTGCCATCCTTTCCACTTCAAAAGGTGTGATCACCGATAAAGAAGCCAAAAGTATCCATGTGGGTGGCGAAGTAATTTGTTATGTAAGTTAATAATAGGAGAGATAACCATGTCACGTATAGGAAAATTACCGATAAGTATCCCGCAAGGTGTTGAGATCACCGTTTCCGATACCAACAGGGTAACGGTCAAAGGGAAACTGGGTGAACTGCAGCAACTGATTGACCCGGCCATAAAAGTAAAGATTGACAAGGGTGAAGTCAAATTAGAAAGAGCTACCGAAAGCAAAGACCACAAATCAAAACACGGTTTGTACAGGTCGCTCATCAACAATATGGTACAGGGCGTTTCACAGGGATTCAACACTGTCCTCGAGCTGGTAGGTGTGGGTTACAAAGCCGATGCCAAAGGGCAGTTGCTCGATCTTTCACTGGGTTATTCTCACCATATCTTTTTCGAGATTCCGCAGGAAGTAAAAGTTGAAACGGTTACCGAAAGAGGTAAAAACCCGCTGATCAAGCTCAGCTCTTACGACAAACAGTTGCTCGGACAGGTTGCTGCCAAAATTCGTTCGTTGAGACCGCCGGAACCGTACAAGGGTAAAGGTATCAAGTACCAGGGTGAGGAGCTTCGCAGAAAACTCGGAAAAGCTGCGGCAGAAAAGTAAAATTGTTTTTTAAACGGAAACTGAAAAAACCCTAAAGTAATGGGAATAAAGAATAAAAAAGTAAATCGTAGGTTCAAGATCAAGAAAAGGATCAGGAAGATTGTAAACGGTACGCCGGAGAGACCGCGTATGACCGTTTTCAAAAGCAACAAACAGATCTATGTCCAGTTGGTTGATGATCTGAACGGCGTTACGCTTGTTTCAGCTTCTTCAAGGGATAAGAAATTTGAGGAGGCCAAAGGAACCAAGACTGAACAGGCTGAAAGGGTGGGAAACCTGATCGCCGAGAAGGCCAAAGATGCGGGCATAGAAACCGTAGTATTCGACAGAAATGGTTATTTGTATCATGGCAGGGTGAAAACACTTGCTGAAGCTGCCAGAAAAGGCGGATTAAAATTTTAACAAGTTATGTCAAACACAAACGCAAAAAGAGTAAAATCCAGCGAAATCGAATTTAAAGACAGGCTGGTAAGCATACAAAGGGTTACCAAAGTAACCAAAGGCGGACGTACATTCAGTTTCTCTGCCATTGTCGTTGTCGGTAACGAAAACGGCGTGGTGGGTTACGGACTTGGAAAAGCCAAGGAAGTAACGGCAGCCATCGCCAAAGGTATTGATGATGCCAAGAAGCACCTCATCAAGGTTCCTGTGCTCAAAGGGACATTACCTCACGAGCAGACAGGGAAATACAGCGGTGCCAAAGTTTTCATCAAACCAGCAGCTCCCGGAACGGGCGTCATCGCCGGCGGTGCCATGCGTGCTGTCCTTGAAAGCGTTGGCGTAAAAGACGTGCTGGCAAAATCGAAAGGTTCATCCAATCCGCACTCTGTGGTGAAAGCCACCATTGATGCGTTGACGAGAATGCGTGACCCCTATACGATTGCACAGGCCCGCGGAGTGGAACTGGATACTGTTTTTAACGGATAAATTTGAACTAACCATGAGCAAGATAAGAATAACACAGGTTAGAAGTGCCATCAACAGGCCCAAACGTCAGAAACTGACATTGGAAGCGCTGGGGCTCAGGAAACTGAACCAGACAAGAGAAATCGAATCCAGCCCCCAGGTTCTTGGCATGATCGAAAAAGTGAAACATTTATTGAAGGTTGAAGAAATTAAAGGAAAATAAAAATGGACTTAAGCAATCTTAAACCGGCTAAAGGTTCTGTAAAGAACAGAAAACGGATCGCACGTGGTCAGGGCTCGGGCTATGGTGGAACTTCTACCAAAGGACACAAAGGTGCCCAGTCGAGGTCAGGTTACAAACGCAAAATCGGTTTCGAAGGTGGCCAGATGCCTTTATTCCGCCGGGTTCCGAAATTCGGATTTAGAAACATTAACCGGAAGGAATACCAGGGAATAAACATCGGCGCTTTGCAGGAACTGACCGAAAAAACCAAACTGACAGAGATCAATCCCGAAGTTTTGATAGAGCATGGCCTGGCAAAGAAAAAAGAAATGATAAAGATTCTGGGTGACGGAGAACTGAAAGCCAAGCTTGAAGTCACGGCCCACGCATTTACAAAGTCAGCCAAAGAAGCCATTGAAGCACAGGGAGGTAAAGCCATTAAAATATAAGATTAAATGAGAAAATTAATCGAAACAGTAAGGAATATTTATAAAATCGAGGAACTGCGAAACCGGATCCTTTACACACTGGGTATATTGCTCATTTACCGGTTGGGTGCTTACGTTGTGTTGCCGGGTATCGACCCGCATCAGCTTTCGGCACTTCAGCAACAGGGTAGCTCGGGCTTGATGGGTCTATTGAACATGTTCTCGGGTGGAGCATTCTCCAATGCTTCCATTTTTGCCCTCGGTATCATGCCTTATATCTCGGCATCCATTGTGATCCAGCTTTTGGGAATGGCCATACCTTACTTCCAGAAACTGCAGCGTGAAGGTGAAAGCGGAAGAAGAAAAATCAACCAGATCACCAGGTATCTGACGGTGATTATTGTTGCTCTTCAGGCACCGGCATACATTGCCAACGCAGTATCCCGTTTGCCGGCAGGCGCCATCATACCTTTCGATCCTACGGTTACCACTCCTCCGTTCTTTTTCTGGTTTTCTTCAACAGTCATCTTGATTTCAGGCACGCTGTTCATCATGTGGCTCGGTGAAAAAATTACCGACAAAGGAATCGGAAACGGTATCTCACTGATCATTATGATTGGTATCATTGCCCGTCTGCCCAGCTCGCTGGTGCAGGAATTTGTATCCAAAATGGGTCCTTTGGGAGGCGGACTGGTTTATTTCCTTCTGGAACTGGTTATCCTTATTTTCGTTATTCTCTTTACCATTCTATTGGTTCAGGGAACACGCCGGGTACCGGTTCAGTATGCCAAACGGATCGTCGGTAATAAACAGTACGGTGGTGTGCGCCAGTATTTGCCTTTAAAAGTAAATGCTGCCGGTGTAATGCCGATCATTTTTGCACAGGCCATCATGTTCCTGCCCATCACCCTGATCGGATTCGCAAAATCGGATTCCCTTTCGGGTATTGGTGCAGCATTTGCCAACATCAACGGGTTTTGGTACAACTTCACCTATTTTATCATGATCATTTTGTTCACCTATTTCTATACGGCCATCACCATCAACCCGAACCAGATGGCGGACGACCTGAAGAAAAATGGTGGCTTTATTCCGGGGGTTAAGCCGGGCAAGAAAACGGCCGAATACCTCGATAATATATTGTCACGAATTACCCTGCCGGGGTCTATATTCCTCGGATTCATCGCCATTATGCCGGCATTTGCCCGGTTGGCGGGGGTGAGTACGGCCTTCTCCTATTTTTACGGGGGAACCTCGTTGCTCATCCTTGTGGGTGTGGTACTTGACACATTGCAACAAATTGAAAGTTACCTGCTGATGCGTCACTATGACGGTCTGACCAAATCGGGACGTATCAAAGGCAGGTCAGGATTCAGCATGTAATTCATTTTACCGGATGATACCTATTAAAACAGACGAGGAAATTGAATTACAGCGAGAAAGTTCTTTACTTGTTGGAAAAACCCTGGCAGAGGTTGCCAAACGGATAAAACCGGGGGTAAAAACCATTGATCTGGACCGGATTGCAGAGACATTTATCCGCGATCACGGCGCCATACCCGGGTTCAAAGGGTACAATGGTTTTCCCGCCACGCTTTGCATATCGGTCAACGATGAAGTGGTTCACGGCATACCGGGTGACAGGGAACTGAAAGACGGAGATATCGTTTCGATTGATTGCGGAACGCTGATGCACGGCTTTTACGGCGATTCAGCTTACACATTTGCGGTAGGCGACGTGAAGCAGGAAGTACTCGATCTGTTACAACGGACAAAAGAGTCGCTTTATCTCGGTATCGGGAAGGCAGTCGCAGGAAACAGGGTAGGGGATATCGGTTATGCCGTTCAGTCTTATGTCGAAAGCTTCGGCTATTCGGTAGTGCGCGACCTTGTGGGGCATGGCGTGGGAAGACAACTGCACGAAAAACCTGAAGTGCCTAACTTCGGAAGAAGAGGCACAGGCCCCAAGTTGAAAAAGGGCATGGTCATTGCAATAGAGCCCATGATCAATCTCGGCGTAAAAGAGGTGGTGCAAAACAGGGACGGATGGACAATAAGAACAGTGGACTCCAAACCTTCGGCACATTTTGAACATGATGTGGCCATCAGGAACGGAGAACCTGATATTCTGTCATCTTTCGAAGAAATTGAAAAAGTATTGAATAAACAATAGCTTAAACGAATAAAAAATATAATTGTCGAATATATGGCAAAACAACAATCAATAGAGCAGGACGGAACAGTGATCGAATCACTCGGCAATGCCATGTTCCGTGTTGAGTTGGAAAACGGGCATGTGATTACGGCCCACATCTCCGGCAAAATGCGTATGCATTACATTAAAATATTGCCTGGCGACCGCGTGAAGCTGGAAATGTCGCCTTATGATTTGACAAAAGGAAGAATAACATTCAGATATAAATAGAAAGCCATGAAAATAAGAGCATCATTAAAGAAAAGGACGCCCCAGGACATCATTGTTCGCAGGAAAGGCAGGTTGTATATTATCAACAAAAAGAATCCTAAATTCAAACAAAGACAAGGTTAATAACATTACGATAATCATTATTAAATAGCATAAATTATGGCACGAATTGCTGGAGTTGACATCCCCAATAACAAAAGAGGCGAAATCTCGCTGACCTATATCTTTGGTATTGGCAGGAGCACTGCTCAAAAAATACTGACCGAAGCCGGTGTTGACTGGGACAAAAAAGTTCAGGACTGGAACGATGAGGAACAAAACAAAATACGTTCGATCATCAGTGAGGCGTATAAAGTTGAAGGTGAACTCCGTTCGGAAACACAAATGAACATCAAACGGTTGATGGATATCGGGACTTACCGCGGTATCAGGCATCGTATCGGGCTTCCCGTTCGCGGACAAACCACCAAGAACAATGCCCGTACCCGTAAAGGACGAAAGAAAACTGTTGCCAACAAAAAGAAGGCTACCAAATAGTGAACAAATTCATGTAATCGATTAAAAATGGCAAAAAGAACCAGAAGTACAAAAAGACGTGTGGTCAAAGTTGACCCTGTTGGAAGAGCATACATCAAAGCTTCGTTCAACAACATCATCATTTCGCTGACCAATGAGTCCGGACAGGTTATCTCATGGGCATCATCAGGAAAAATGGGATTCAAAGGTTCCAAAAAGAACACCCCTTATGCAGCGCAAATGGCTGCCCAGGATTGTGCAAAGGTAGCTTATGACCAGGGGCTGAGAAAAGTGAAAGTCTTTGTAAAAGGCCCCGGTTCGGGAAGAGAGTCGGCCATCCGTACGATCCATTCATCAGGTATTGAAGTGATGGAGATCGTTGACGTAACCCCGTTGCCGCACAACGGATGCCGCCCGCCCAAAAGAAGAAGGGTGTAACGTTTTTTAAGTGTTTTTATCAATTGAGAATAACGAATAATTATTTATAAACTATGGCAAGATATATTGGCCCAAAATCAAAAATTGCACGTAAATTCGGCGACCCCATTTACGGTCCCGATAAATTCCTGGAAAAGAAAAACTTTCCTCCCGGACAGCATGGCCAGATGAGGAAAAGAAGAAAACAATCTGAATACGGTATTCAGTTGCAGGAAAAACAAAAAGCAAAATATACTTACGGTATTCTCGAAAAGCAGTTCCGTAATATATTTAAAAGAGCTTCCAGGAAAAAAGGCATTACTGGCGAAAACCTGCTGAAACTGATTGAAGCACGCCTCGATAATGTTGTTTTCCGGCTGGGTATTGCACCCACGCGTGCGGCAGCCCGTCAGTTGGTTTCGCACCGTCACATTACCGTTAACGGAACAATCGTAAACATTCCTTCTTACACATTGCGCGAAGGTGATATTGTTGGCGTCAGGGAAAAATCAAAAAGCCTCATCGCCATCACCGATTCTTTGCATAGCGGAAGAAAGAGTTTTTCGTGGCTTGAATGGGATGAAGAAAAAATGCAGGGAAAATTCCTGAATTACCCCCCACGGGACGAAATCCCCGAGAACATCAAAGAACAACTTATTGTTGAGTTATACTCCAAGTAAGCATTTTAGTCAAACAAGTATTCTAAAAAAGAACAAAATATTATTATGGCAATATTAGCATTTCAGAAGCCCGATAAAGTAATCATGAACGAAGCCGATGATTTTCACGGCTCGTTTGAATTTCGTCCGTTGGAACCCGGATTTGGTATGACCATTGGCAATGCCTTACGCAGGATATTGTTGTCCTCGCTGGAAGGTTTCGCCATCACCAATGTCAGAATCGAAGGCGTGGTTCATGAATTTTCTACAATACCGGGTGTACTTGAAGATGTTACCGAGATTGTCCTGAATCTGAAGAAAATTCGCTTCAAACAGCAAATCCAGAATGAAACAAGCGAAAAGGTCAATATTGTGATCGGTGATCAGGAAGTCTTTAAAGCCGGTGATATCAACAAATTCCTGTCGGTTTTCCAGGTGCTCAACCCGGATGAGGTGATCTGTCACCTTGATCCTTCCATTAAGCTGAGCATGGAACTGACGGTCTCTAAAGGCAGGGGATATGTTCCCGCCGAGGAAAATAAAGACCCCAATGCTCCTGTGGGTACGGTCGCTATCGATTCAATCCACACGCCCATCATCAACGTGAAATATCATATTGAAAATTATCGTGTGGAGCAGAAAACCGACTACGAAAAGCTGGTCATTGACATCATGACCGATGGATCCATTCACCCGAAGGAAGCTCTGAAAGAAGCGGCAACGATACTGATTCATCATTTCATGCTTTTCTCCGACGAAAAGATCACACTTGAAGTGGAAGAGCGTTCGATCACAGAAGAATTTGATGAAAACACATTACATACGCGCCAGTTGCTCAAAACAAAACTGGTTGATCTTGACCTTTCCGTCAGGGCACTCAATTGCCTGAAAGCCGCCGACGTGGAAACACTGGGCGAACTGGTGGCATACAACAAGAACGACCTGTTGAAATTCAGGAATTTTGGTAAAAAATCACTGACTGAACTTGAAGAGCTGGTGAGCAACAAAGGACTTGAGTTTGGTATGAATATAGCAAAGTATAAACTTGATAAGGATTAAGAACGATGAGACATAGAAAGAGTTTTAATCATCTGGGAAGAACGAGCGCACACCGCAAAGCCATGTTGTCGAATATGGCCAGTTCCCTTATTAAAAATAAACGGATCAATACAACGGTGGCCAAGGCCAAGGCGTTGCGCCAGTACGTTGAACCGCTGATCACAAAAGCAAAAAACGATACGACCCATTCACGAAGGGTAGTTTTCAGCTATCTGCAGGATAAAGTGGCCGTTACCGAATTATTCAGGGAAATATCTGCCAAAGTTGGCGACCGCCCCGGTGGTTACACAAGGATCATTAAACTGGGTAACCGGCTTGGCGATAATGCCGATATGGCCATGATCGAATTGGTGGATTACAATGAAAATCTTTTGGGTGAAAAAGCTGCCAAAAAGGCAAAAACAACAAGACGCCGCAGAGGTGGCAAAAAGAAAACGGCTGCCGACACGCTAACAGCTAAAGAACATATTGCAGCTAAACAGCAGGAAGAAAATGTAGAATCTGTTGAAACAGCTGAAGAAACCAAAGCGAAAGAACCAAAGGCTGAAATAAAAACTGAAACAGCAACAGAGCAACCACAGCCCACAGAAGAAGTGAAAGCTGAAGAGCCAAAAGAAGAAAAACCGGCTGAAACTGAAGTGAAAGAAGAAAAGAAAGAACCGGAAGCAAAAGCTGAAAAACCGGAAAAAAAGGTTGAAGCCAAAAAAGAGGAAGAACCTGCTCCGGAAAAAGAAGAAAATAAAGAAGATACAGAAGAGGGGAAAAAAACAGAAGAAAAAGAATAACGATTTCTTCTGATAAATCTGTAAAAAAGAGGATAGTGCCTGTAAAAGGTCATCCTCTTTTTTTTGTTAATGTATTATAAAATTGACAAAAGGAAACCGCAGATTGTTTAATTTCGTCTGTTCATTTTTGAACCACATTTAAAACTTTTAAATAAATCACATTATGAGCTTAATTGCAAATATTCACGCAAGACAAATCCTCGATTCGAGAGGTAACCCAACGATTGAAGTTGATGTTTATACTGAAAACGGTGTGGCAGGACGTGCTGCCATTCCTTCCGGTGCATCCACCGGAGTTCACGAAGCTGTTGAATTAAGAGATGGAGATAAGAAATACTTTATGGGGAAAGGTGTTTTAAACGCCGTTCAAAATGTAAATGAAGTGCTGGCCGAAGAGCTTCGCGGTTTTGATGTTACCGAACAGGTTGAGATCGACAAACGGATGATCGAAATTGACGGTACCGAAAACAAAGCCAATCTTGGCGCCAATGCCATTCTCGGCGTTTCTCTTGCTGCTGCCCATGCTGCTGCACAGGAAACCGGACAATTCCTTTTCAGGTATATCGGCGGTGTAAATGCCAAAACCCTTCCCATTCCGCAAATGAACATTCTTAATGGCGGTTCGCATGCCGACAACAGTGTGGATTTCCAGGAATATCTGATTATGCCGGTAGGTGCCGAGAATTTCAGCCAGGCCATCCGCATGGGTTCCGAGGTTTTTCATAACCTGAAATCCGTTCTGAAAAAAGCGGGTTATTCCACCAACGTGGGGGACGAGGGTGGTTTTGCTCCCAACCTGAAATCCAACGAGGAAGCCCTCACATTGATACTGAAAGCCATTGAAAAAGCAGGCTATAAACCCGGCGAGGATATTTACATTGCCCTTGACCCGGCATCTTCCGAGTTTTATCTGCCTGACGAAAATGTGTATCACCTCAAATGGAGTACAGGTGAAAAACTAACACCGGCAGAGATGGTCGATTACTGGGCAGGATGGGTGAAAAAGTATCCCATCATCTCCATAGAAGACGGCATGGCCGAAGATGACTGGGACGGTTGGAAAATCATGACTAAAAAGCTGAGTGATAAAATTCAGCTTGTCGGCGACGATATCTTCGTGACCAATATGAAACGGCTGGCAAAAGGATTTGATCTGGGTGTGGCAAACTCGATACTTATCAAACTGAACCAGATCGGAACGCTGACCGAAACGATTGATTGTGTGAACATGGCCAATGCAAACGGTTACACGGCAGTCGTCAGCCACCGCTCGGGAGAAACGGAAGACACTACAATAGCCGATCTTGCCGTTGCGCTGAACACAGGACAGATCAAGACCGGTTCCGCCAGCCGCACCGACCGTATAGCAAAATACAACCAGTTGCTTCGTATCGAAGAACTGCTGGGCGACACGGCAATATATCCGGGAAAGAGTTTTCAGTACGCTAAAAAATAGTATTCGACAACATTTCAGGGTTTCATATTATCCGGTACAGGATTTATTTTTAAAAAAGTTTTTCTTTTAAAATCTTGATTAGCAAGCCGGAATAAAACACCTTGAAATTCTTTAACATTTTTTTAATTTTTGTTGTTGATTGTATTAAAAAGGTTTTTACCTTTGCACCCCGTTTTACGTCAGAAGTAAGATGGATTTTTAAGAAGAGTTCATAGACATAATGAGACCAAGCCTAGAAAAAGGAAAGCGTAGA
>JAOZOO010000165.1 GCA_029933225.1 Bacteroidales bacterium
TTGAACTCCATGGTTTTGTGAACATAGATATCATAATCCCGGATGGGTTTTACATCGATTTGTGATCCGGGCAGGAAAGCTTCGATGTTGAATACATCAACGATCAAACCGCCTTTGGTACGGCTTTTCACATAACCGGTGATGATCTCGTCTTTTTCGTAAGCTTCGTTAATTCTTTCCCATGATTTCAGCAGTCGTGCTTTCTTGTGAGAAAGGATCATCTGACCACTTGCATCTTCCTGGTTTTCAACGTAGATATCAACTACGTCACCCACTTTCAGCTCGGGGTTGTAACGAAATTCGTTGTAAGGCAAAACGCCGTCGGATTTGTAACCAATGTTGACGACAACCTCACGGTTGGAGATGGAAACCACCGTACCCTGAATGACTTCATGTTCGGTGATGGAACTCAGCGTTTCAGCGTAAAGTTCTTCTAATTTGTTTCTTTCGTCTTCCGAGTAAACATCCTGTTTTTTACCAAGGGCATCCCAGTCAAACTCAGCAGGTTCATCAGATTTCTTTTCGGTAGCCGGTTCCTTTTCTTCTGTTTCCTGTTCAGCGGTAACTTCCTGTTTTTCTTCCGTCACTTCCGGTTGTTTTTCTTCAGCTTCTGCGGGCTGTTCTTCTGCAACAGGCTGCTCTTCTTCCTGAACGGGTTCTTTTTCAGCTTCCGGTTGTTCCTCTGCTTTCACTTGTTCTTCGGCAGGTATTTCGGCTTCTGCTTTCGCTTCTTCCTGTTTTTCTTCTGCTTTTACTTCCTCTGCAAGGGTTTCAACAGTTTCAACCTTTTCTTCTACAGTTTCCTGAGTTTTGGCTTCTGCTTCTTCCGAAACATCAGCTTTTTTTTCAATTTCTGACATAAATAATTACTGTGTTTTCAGATCAACCACCCGGTTCCTGTGACCTTAAAACGGGTTAACAATTTGATTTGAATTTTCAAGAATTTGGATAAAAAGCGATTACACCAAATCCGGGCCTCCTGAAAATCGGGCTGCAAAAGTAGATAATATTTACGAGATGAAAAAATTATTTCTCCAACGGGATAAACCGGTCATTTTCGGCCTGAAAGATTTTCCGGTGAACCGGATCGAAACGGTAATAATGTTTTTCCTCCCTCCCTTCGGGCAAATGCTTTTTGATATACTTATTCAAAAGTAAATCAAAGGTATAAGCGGCATAGGTGCGACCAAGCTGATAAGCAAAAGTATAAATGTCGCCGGGCTTTAGCGAATCGATCGTGTAAAAATATTTTATCTCATCGCTGAATACGTCATAGACAAATTCTCCATGAACATCATCCGTGATTTCTTCGCCGGCAAAATAAACCTGTCTGTCGTTTTTTTTCGTATTTACTTCGCTGATCTCAAGCCACGAATTGACATTGATGGAATTCAGCAAATGGTCATGGTAATATTGCATGTTGTCAACTTCCGTCGCATCCCTGAAAGGAACAAGCGTTTCTTCCAGTTCAATCTGGGCCACGTTCACAACATAGGAGTTGCTGTCAATATTCATAAAATCGGCAATATGTTCTTCATCATAGATCGCAAAATGAAACTTCTTCAGCTCTTCTTTCAGCCCGGTCATATAATTGGCGATAAACAGCGAATCGTCAATGTATTGAAGGATAAGCGAATTGGCCATCAATACCGAATCGAAAAGCGTTTCATCTTTTATTCCCAGCGAATCGAGGATATCCGTTTTTAAAGATGTTTTGTAAATAAAAGAAGGCTGAAACAACAAAATACTTCGCTGTATATTCTGCTTCACGAATTCTTTGGCAAGCTTTTTCTCCTGCGACCGGCAGGGTATTGCCGCCATCAACAACAGCCATACGGACAGAAAAACCAAAACTCTTTTACCGGACACCTTCATAAAAAACAAAAATAGTAATTTCAAAACGACAGCGGAGTATTTCCTGAAATACTCTGATAACAGACAAAATTTTTTTCAGATAGTTGCTTTCCCGTTTCAATCCATTATCCGGCGACGGTATTAAACATACTGCTATAAAACCGGGAAACAAAAAAAACCGGGAACCAGCGATCCCGGGTTTTAAAACTTATCAGAATAATACTTACTCTTCGATAATTATTTCATGAATGATCTCAGCCGATTTCTGCAACATGGCCGTCACGCCGCAGTAACGATCCTGTGAAAGATTGATTGCCTTTTCAAGTTTTTCCATTGGCAGATCTTTACCGCGAAAGATATAACGCAAATAGATCGTATGATAATATTTCGGATGTACATCCGTCAGTTCACCGCTTACTTCCACATTGAAATAATCGGGTTTCACCCTCATCTTTGTCAATATGGAGATCACATCCATTGCCGTACAGCCGGCCAGTGAAACCAGCGTCAGCGGCTTGGGCCTCGGGCCTCTGTTTTTGCCACCTACATTCTCTTCGGCATCGATAACTATTTTAAATCCATTGACTTCCGTTTCGAAAGCCATTTCGTCCATCCATTTTACATTGATTATTTCACCCATATTTTTTTGTTTAAATTAATTTCGGCGCAAAAATATGGTTTTTTATCAAATAGTATTTAATGGTAGTTAAACCCGAAAAAGCCGGGGATAATCCCGCCCGGATTTTTGGAAAGCATCACACCCGAATCCCTGAAACGGAAGATGACACCGTTTTTCTGATAATCAAGCGGATCGGAAGCATATATGTCGCCCGTAACGGGATCAACCCCGATAAACGCATAATGCCTGTCGCTGCGTTCCTCGATAAAAGGTTCGACAGGTAAAGAAGTTGAATCCACATTTAACCGGTAAATCCCTTTGTTGAGATAATACATCATATCTCCGCTTCCGTTTATGCTCAGACTCCCGGGGTTTGAAACAATCGTATCGAAGATCAGCGTATCGATTACCGTGTGTACCCTTGAATCAATTTTCCAAAGCGATGGGATTTCCTGGTTGTCGTATCCTCCACTGCACAAAACCCATATATAGCCATACTTATCCACAACGATACTGTTGGGTTCGAGACCGACGCGGATAGAGTCCACGACCATATCCTGCAAAGTATTCACGACCACAATCATATCGTTTCTTACTGTTTGACCGAATGCCGACCAGTTGGCAGCAAAAACTTCCGAACCGACCTGAACCATACCTTCGGTAGTTCTTCCCACAGGTATCGAGCCCGTAACTGTATATGTGGAAGGGTCAACAATAGTGATTTCAGTGGATGTCAAATCGCTCACGTAGGCCTTGTTCGGATCGACGATCAACATGTAGCGTGGTGAAGACAATCCCTTAATGGTGCCTTTGATCTTTGCCGTACCGTTATCAATGGCGTAGATCAATCCCGAATTATTAACCACAATAAAGGAAATGTTTCCCGATTGGGTTATGCTCTGTGCAACATCGCCGAGAGATTTTTTATTCGCATGGTTAAACACCTTATCGACGATTGTATTGTTTGACGGATAAAAATAAGACAACGAAGCATTTCCTTTATTGAAAACACCCTGATTCAAAACGAAGACACCGTCGCCGAGCGAGTTAGCCGGTGTGTCGTCATCTTTTTTGCACGAAACTGCCAAAATGCTGATGGCAATAAGAAGGAAGAATAGTTTTTTCATGACATTATTAATTTAAGTTAAACCTGATTGATATTTCATAATTACGGCCCGGCATGGCACGCCATAGCACGGCCTGATATTCTTCATTAAATACGTTGTTAATCCTGAAACGAAAGTCTAAACAAATAAGTTTCATTTTGACTGTTTTTCCGGCAGAAAGATCATTCAGCACATAACCCGGCAATGTGCCGAGGTAGGCGTCTTCACCATCGGGAGATGTATTTCTTTTACCTGTGAAATGTGTGTTCCATCCGAGGTAAAACCCTTTGAACCCGGCGTGTAAAAAGGCATTGGCCGAATGCACGGGAATGTAGATCAACTGGTTAGCGTTACCGTCCTTTTCGTTGGTTGTCCTGGTGAAAGCATAGCCGGCATAAGCATAATAACTGAAATGTCCGTTTTGTCCCTGCAAGTGGAATGAAGTTTCAAATCCACGGGTGAAAACTTTAGTGATATTCCGGGGTGTCCAGTACTGATAATCACCGGGAACCCACTGTATCCAGTTGTTTATCCGGGAAGCATATCCCGTAAAGTCTGCGCCTATTGTGATGGCGGTTAATTGCTTAATGAAATTCGCTCCCCCTTCAATTTCCATTCCGTCTTCGGCTTTCAGGTCCGGGTTGCCGCCGGGTGACCAGTAAAGGTCGTTCAGCGATGGCAAATGATAATTCCGCGAAATGCTGGCCCGTAAATAAATTTTCTCATTTTTCAACAGCCGGTAATTGATCCCGAAAAGCGGCATGACAGGCAACAATTTACCATCCGTCATTTCAAAACGCATCAGCAGATTTAGCCGCAGGCGTTTTTTAAAATTTTTTACAAGATTCCCGTATCCGTTTATGGTGTTTCGCGTTTTCAGGTTATCGTAATTGTTTGAGTTTACCCTTTCAAAAACCGCGTCGGTCCCGGCATCCAGCATGAAGCCCTGTTTGAACTCCCGTGTGTATTTTGCTTTTACCGAATATGTTGCTGTCTTGTTTTTTGAATCAATCAGAGTTTTTGTACCGGAAGTATCGTCAACCGATGAAAGTTGTAACCTGTAATTCATGTTGTCATAAAGTCCGGCACCGCTGATCACCAGTTTGTTTTGTTCTTTCTGCCATGTCCACTCAACCGAATTGCGCGAGAAAAATTCTTTCAGCGTTTCTTTCTGGTTTCCTCCTTTATCCACATTGGTCATCAACGGGGGGATATCCTGATCGTTCCACTGGTTCCAGGTAATGATTGTAAGTTTATTGTGACTGTTGATGCTGAAACCGAATTGCTGCTGAAAACCGCCGTGCATTATCGACGCATTTTCCTGGATCATCTCATCCGGCGGGGTAACGGCATTGTTGTAATAAGGAAAATCGTTTTTTGACGACCGGTAAAAGATGCGGGTATCCGATCCGAATTTTTCCGTTCCCACAGTCAGGCCAGCGGTTGTTGTTAATGAATGGAAACTACCGAAAAGCTGCTCAATATCCACGGAAGGTTTTTTTGTCCACTCACTGTTGTTTTCCAGCAAAACACTCCCGCCCAGGCCACCGCTGATGCCGGTCAGGGAAGCCCCTCCGTAATACAGTTCAACCCGGTTAAAAAACGAATTGGGAATAAGCGAAAAGTCCACCGATCCCAGCATGGAAGAGTTGATGCTGAAGCCGTTCCATAAAACCTTTATGTGTGATGCAGCCGTACCCCGGAAAGAAACAGTGGCCAGTGAACCGTTGCCATACGATCTGACGGCTACCGGCGAATAGGAAGCAAGCAATATGGACAGGTCTTTGGTTTTCATCTCCCTCATCATCATCGAATCCATTCTTACCTTTTTTACGGCAGAAGCGTAATCTTGTTGCAGTGCAATGACCTCAAATTGTTCCAATGTCAGCGTATCGAACATCATCTGGGCCGATACCTGCCTGGTGACAAGTAAAACCAGTAGAAACAACACGATATGAAAAGCTGTTCGCCTCAAAGCAATTCATTTAAATTGTACTTCGAAAGCAAAGCTATAAACCGGAAAATTAAAAGATGTGTTTCATGTTTTCACGCCTTTATCCCGAAAGCTTTGTTTATTAAAATGACAATGGCAGGTCTTCTGACTTGACTCACTTTTGAGGCCTTCCCCCTCCCGCATCGGCAGGAAAAGTGACCGTAGGTTTCAAAAGCATTCAATGAGCTTACAGCAGCGGGAACTGTACAGGACTTACACCTGTTTCCCTGTTAGGCCAGCCATCCGGTCCAGACGGCATACGGCACCATTGCAAGAGCAAAAATAAAATAAAATTGAGA
>JAOZOO010000166.1 GCA_029933225.1 Bacteroidales bacterium
GGCCTCAAAACCGTAAATCTTCCATCGTCTTCTAACCGGATGACCGTTGAGGGTTTCATGGCATGGGTATGTTCCCTGAAATGTTTGACCACATAATCCACCTTGCTGATCACATCGGGGCTGATCATGCTGAAAGTAGGGGCGGTAGGCATTCCCGATATGTTGGCCGAAGTAGATACAAGCGGATGCCCGAGATGACGAGCCACCGGCCCGGCAAAACGGTCTTTGGCGATCCGTATGGCGATGGTGCCGTCTTTGGAGATCAACTTTTTTGAGATGTTTTGCGCCTCCGGATAAACAATGGTTAACGGTGACGCCGAATTTTGGATCAGGTCGTAAGCAATGGGCGGGACGTTTTTGATATATTTCTCCAGATGCTTCTCGTTATCAAGCAGGATGATCATACTTTTCCTTGATTCCCTTTGTTTGATCCTGTAAATTCGTTCAACGGCTTTCGTATTTGTTGCATCACAACCGATACCCCAGATGGTGTCGGTTGGGTACAGGATGACTTTTCCCGCTTTCAGCAGGTTGACACAATATTTTATTTCTTCTTCGATCGTCATTTTAAAGCTTCCAGTAATTGTTCGTTTTTAATTTGATATGCACAATCAAAATGTTTTTCAGGGCACTTTTTAAAACCGTGCAATCCGCAGGGTTTGCATTTTGGCGAGGGATGCGCCTGGATAATGTATCGTTTTTCCGATAACGGCCCAAAACCGAATTCAGGCACGGTGGAACAATAAATAGCTGCCACAGGCGCATTGACAGCCGATGCCAGATGCATGGGCGCCGAGTCATTCACATAATTCATCAAAGCATCGCGCATCAGGGCAGCCGATTCCAGGAAACTCAATTTTCCCGAAAGGTTCAGGCTGTTTACATGCCCTGACTTTTCAATGATCCGTTCACACAAATCCTGTTCGTTTGGCGACCCGAGAAAATAAACCAGCAGGTCTTTATCGAGCGAACGGGCAAAATCAACCCATTTTTCTTCGGGAAACTGCTTGGTGAACCAAAGCGAACCGGGGGCAACTGTGATGTATTGCCGGGTTTTGTATTGCGAAACTTTGGCATAATCATGTTGAGACGGGTAGAGCCTGACCGGAAATGAACTGTCGTCGGTCAGGCTTTCGATCAGTTTCAGATTTCTCTCTGTTTCGTGAGGTGATGAGGTCTTTTTCCCGATTTTGTGCCGTACCCGTTTGGTAAAAAACAACGACAACGGGTTTTTGCTGAATCCAATCCTCACAGGAGCGCCCGATAATGCCGTGATCAGCCCGGAAGAAGCAAACCGCTGAATGTTGACAACCAGGTCGTATTTGTTTTCTCTGACGATCCTGATAAGTTCTGTCAGGTGGTCATATTTTTTCTGCGACTTGTCCCAGGTCATCACATTGGTAATAAACGGATGACCGTAAAAGATTTTCTGGTACCCCGATTTAATGAGGTACTCAATATGGGCATCCGGAAAGAAATGATGCAACTTTTCAGCAACCGGTGTACTTAAGATGACATCGCCCAGCGAGGCGGTTTGTATGATGAGAATCTTTTTCAAAACTGAAAATTTGAACAAAATTAATCTTTTCTCATCTGTATGGTCAATGTCTTTTTAAATCGCATGAATCCCCGAGTGAAAAGGTCAAAACGAAGGGAATATAAATTTAGAATCATTATGAATAAAATTAAACTCGTTAATTGTCAGTAAACCAGATTGTATGATGATAAGATAGTAAACTCCGGTTTTCGGTAAAAACAGTAAAGATTTCACAAACCTTATTATTTTTACGCTTTCATTTTAAAACTAATATATAATATGGTAAATCTTGATACAACATACATGGGTCTGAGACTGAAGAATCCGCTGATCGTTGGAAGTTCTGGCCTGACAAATTCGGTAGAGAATATCATTGAGATCGAAAAACACGGTGCTGCTGCCGTCGTTCTGAAATCACTTTTTGAGGAACAGATCATTTACGCTGCCCATAAAACCTACATGCAGGATGAAATGGCCAATATTTATCCCGAAGCAGATGATTATATCCGCCATTACACACGCGAAAATGATGTGAATAAATATCTTACGCTAATCAAAGAAGCAAAGGAAAAAGTAAAGATTCCCATTATTGCCTCCATTAACTGCATATCGGGTGCCGAGTGGCTGTCGTTTGCCAAAAGCATCGAGGATGCAGGCGCTGACGGCCTGGAGCTTAACGTGTTTGTCTTGCCTTCCGATCCTGAAAAAAGCGGCGGGCAAAATGAAGCTGTATATTTTGATATTGTCAATAAGGTTCTGAAGACCGTCAATATTCCGGTAGCCCTCAAGATCAGCTATTATTTTTCGAGTCTGGCACAAATGGTTACAAAACTTTCATGGACCGGTATCAAAGGGCTGGTGCTTTTCAACCGGTTTTTCTCACCCGACATTGACATTGAGAATTTTGAGGTAAAAACTTCCAATGTTTTCAGTACACCTTCCGACCTCGCTCTTTCATTAAGGTGGATTGCCATGATGTCGTCTCATGTGAAATGCGACCTTGCCGCTTCTACGGGTGTTCATAGCGGGAAAGCTTTGATCAAACAGTTGCTGGCCGGTGCCAATGCCGTCCAGGTGGCATCGGTATTGTATAAAAAAGGATTTAAAGAAATCGAAAGCATGATCGAAGAGCTGGGAAGCTGGATGGAACGTAAGAATTTCACGAACATTGACCAGTTCAGGGGAAAGATGAGTATTGACCAGGCCAAAAACCCGGCTGCTTACGAGCGGGTGCAGTTTATGAAACATTTTTCAGGCATAGAATAAAATTGGCTACATTTGTTTCCGCCGGCCAAAGGATATTTTTATGCTAAAGAAAAACATTTTACTTTTCTGTTTTTTATCTCTCGCTTTTTATGCTAATGCCCAGTTGATGAACTATTACTGGGGGCACAATTTCAATTCCACGTCATCACTTCTCGGAGGCGCTGTCATTGCCGGTGAAGCCGATAACACGGCAATATTTTATAATCCGGCTACGGTGAGTGAAATGCAAAAAGGAAACAACTTGTCCTTTTCGGCCAATCTTTTTACCTGGAACTTTTATGATTTTAAAAATGCACTGGGTGATGGCATTGATCTGAATACAGACAATTTCCTGGTGCAGCCACAATTTGTCTCATACACCTATAAACCGTCGCGCAAAGGGATAAGTATCTCTCTTTCGGTTCTGACAAGAATCAAGGAACAGATGGAGATCAACTATAATCATTCGAAATATTATGACGTTCTTACCCGGTTACCGGGAAATGAAAAATACAATACAACTTTTGTTTACCGGAATGATTATTCCGATACCTGGATAGGAGGAGCCATATCGCATGAACTTTCCGACAGATTCAGTTACGGGTTGAGCGTTTTTGTTTCCGTTTCATCACTGAGATATAACTTCGGCTATTCTGCATCAGCTACCAACTGGAACGATACAACTAACGGAGGTTCCTATTCCACAACAGCCGAGAGTGAATACCGGGAATTCATTAAATTCACGGATTATCGCCTGATCCTGAAGCTCGGCCTGGCCTATGACGGGGGAAACTGGCGGGTTGGCTTTACCTTGACATCTCCTTCCATGCGGGCGTTTTCCACCGGTAAGCAGGTAGAACGAATACAAAGTCAGACCGGAATCGCCCGGGGGAATGTTCCTGCAGGATTATCGGATTTTGTCATTTTCGACGGTCAGGAGGATAAAAAAATTTCCACCAATTACAAGATGCCTTTTTCAACCGGTGCCGGTTTTATTTATGATTTTAAGAGGCGGGGACAAAAATTGTATTTCTCTCTGGAATTTTTCGGGAAGCTCAAAGAATATAAAATGGTAAATGCCGAAATAAACCCGGATATTACAAGCCCGATAGTTTATGATACGTTATCGAACAAAGACTGGTCATCCTATACTTATGCCGCCCGGAGCGTGCTGAATGCGGCCGTGGGCTACAGTTGGACTTTGTCAAATGATCTGGTGTTTATGAATGCTTTCAGGACAGATTTCTCAGCAATAAATTTTATTAATCTGGGGAATAAGAATTATTACAATTATGTGAAAACAACAAAATATAATGTTTATCATTATTCGGGCGGGGTGGAATTTTCGTTTAAGAAAAACAGGATCATTGCCGGAGCCGATATTGCTTTCGGCTATCAGAAAAATCTTGCACAAATTGCTAATTTTACTTCACCGGTGGAATATGACGCATCCACCGGCAGAGCATTACAGGGAACCCCCGAAAACAATATGCAAATGTATTACGTCGGATTAAATATTTTCCTTGCGGCCACGCTCAACTTTACCAAAAAAAATCCCGATCAGAAAAAATAATTACTTTTGCCGTTCGTTTATCATATCGTGGTATGTTTTTTGCTACATACCCTCAACAAAATTTTATTTACTTAATTATAATTATGATGAAAATGAAAAGATGGTTAATTAATTTATCATTGGTACTGTTGTTCCCATCAGGAATATTTCTGTTGGACGGATGTTATCCAAATGATACGCTGTCAGTGGATCAAACAGATATTATGTTTACCGGATATTATGATTCGGTTGATTTTCAATCCTTATCCACTTATTTCATGCCGGATACGGTTTTTGTTATCAGGGATGACACGACAGACAAAACACCGCTTGCAGATCAGGATCTGATCTTAAATACCATTACCAAAAACATGTCAGCTTATGGTTATCAACGCATTATCGACCTGGATACGGCAAACCCGCCGGATGTGGAGCTAACAGCAACAGCTATTATTACCACGAACGTTCAGGTAGGATGGTGGTATCCTTATTATCCCGGTTGGGGATGGGGCTGGTGGTACTGGAAAAAATCAGCAGATGCCGGTCACAAATCGGCTGACTATTATTGGGACTGCTACTATTGTTATCCCGGATATTATCCTCCGGGCTGGGGATGGGGTTATCCGTATTATACTTCCTATACCACAGGAACATTGATATTACACATGGCCAATCCGTTGGATTACAGGATTATAGATAACGATGGAGATGGGCAGGCAAACGACACTGTGGTTCCGGTCTATTGGGCAGGAGCAGCACAGGGCGTAGTGGGAAGCGGATCGAATACTTCGCGAATTACCAATGCTATTGACCAGATTTATAAACAGTCTCCTGAAATCAAAACAAATTAATACCAAATCCTAAAAAGAATATTCGAAATGAAAAATATGATTAAAACAATAGTTCTTGCTTTATTTTTAGCAATTGGCACTTCTGCTTTTGCGCAGGGTGGAGGACTCTGGAATTTTCAATGGACAATTGGTGTTCCTTTGGGATCAACCAATGATTTCGTCTCGCAGCCTTCTTTCAGGGGGTTTGCCATACAGGGGGGCGGATATGTTACCGACAACCTTATGGTTGGTGGACGTGCAGGATGGCAGGTCTTTTACAAAGATTATGGTTTTGTGACCAGAACAAGTGAAAACTTTGCCATTTCAGGATATCAAAGAAAATACATCAACGCAGTGCCATTAACCGTTAACCTGAATTATTTCTTCGGACATGGAATGGTACAGCCCTATCTTGGATTTGGCGTTGGCCCTTATTATATTGAAACCCGCGATTATATGGGAATCTATTATATCCGCCAAAACAAATGGCATTTTGGACTTGCCCCCGAAGTGGGTGTCCTGATCCCGTTTGGCACAAACAGCAACGTGGGAGCAAATATAAATGCCAAATACCAGTACGCTTTCAAAACCAAAGATACGGATGCACAGAGCTGGCTTGAATTCAACATCGGAATATCCTATATCTTCTAAAAAGATAATCCAAAAGCTAAAAAAATCCGGCAGCACA
>JAOZOO010000167.1 GCA_029933225.1 Bacteroidales bacterium
AAAGGAAACTTATCACAAACGAATTGTCTGAAAAGTTATTAAACGACCTGGATATTTTATTGAAAAAGCTGAATGCTTATATTAACTACATAGAGAAACAGATGAAAAAGAAATAATTGTATAATTGGACGGCTAACATTATTACCTGGTTTACAATTTTAACTAATCCAACCACTATACCGATTTAACCGATTTAACCAATTAACCGATTTAACAAAAACATGAAAATTTCCATCATCGTAGCCATCGCGGCAAACAACGCCATCGGGAAAGACAACGACCTGCTGTGGCATATTTCAAGAGATTTGAAACGGTTTAAGGAATTAACCAACGGGCACTATATTGTGATGGGTAAAAAGACCTACTATTCTCTCCCCAAACGACCGTTGCCCAACCGCACCAATATGGTCATCACCGATGTACCCGGTGAACAGATTGACGACTGCCTGATGGCTTATTCCATCGAAGATGCCATCGGTAAAATGGATAAAGAAAACGAAAATTTCATCATCGGCGGCGGTTCCATTTACAGGCAATTCCTGCCTTATGCCGACAAGTTGTATATCACACGTGTACATAAAGAATTTGAGGCGGATACTTTTTTCCCGGAGATTCCGTTAGAGGAATGGGAACTTTTGGCGAAAGAAGACGTAACCGATGATGAGCAGAATGATTTTACCTATTCTTTTGAAATTTACAAGCGAAAATAAATGAAAATAAGATATATAGTTGTTTTACTCGCAGTTGCCCTTGTCTATGGATCATGCAAAAAGGAACAGAATTCCTGGTTCAATTACAATGATGGGATAGAAACATCAAAAGCGTTTGTTCAGAATGAACAGATGATGATTGATCTGATGAAGACTTATTTTAAAAGTATTGGCGATTCGTTATTGTTTGCAACAGGCAAAAGCAATATTGACGGGGCCAAGATATTGTATATTGATACAGCCGTTGACAAACAAATACTCATTGAATATCCCGAATGGGGAAACCACGACGGTTACGGGCATTGGCGAATGAATTCATACATGGCCTCAACAAAAACAGATTTTAATGCGCCTGACGCACTGGTCACTTTTACTTTTTTGAATTTTTTGTATGATAAAAACCCGTTGACAGCCAAAAAAATGACTATTCAGAATATGGGAAAACCCGATGGAGTGAATGACCAGTATCACCTCATTGCCAATGGTGTAGAACGATTCTTATCCGATACGACCGGATATCTTACTTTTGATCTCGACCAGTATTTTTTACGGTTTAAAGATCCGTCAAGCTTGTATTTTTCTGTAAACGACAGCTTTGCCATCCAGGGTACGCTGAACGGATCAACAAACCTGGGTCTTGCCTATGAGAGTACGATTAAACCCGATTCGGTTCTGATGAATAAATACACCTGTAACTTTCTGAAGAAGGGACCTGTTACGGTTCGAACAAATTCTTTTAAATACGATTCGTATGTTTATTTTCCGGGAAGTGATACCTGTTTCAACCAGTTTGTGGCCGTAATCAATAACAATGTTTTTCCCTATCCGATCAACATCTGGAACGGGAAATAGCACCGGTTATTTAAGAAGCCGGTTTATCTCTCCGACCATTTTTTCAAATTCTTCTCTGTCGTAAAGGCGGGTCAGGAAAACGATGGTTCCGTTCCGGTCAATGACTACATTACGGGTAACTCCGCTTTGTTTTCGGGCATATAAACCAAAAATATCGGCTCCGGGATCCAAAGCCATCGGATAAGTAATCTTCATTTGTTTTCTGAATTCTTCCACTTTTTCCAAAGGTTCATCGTAGTCAACGCCGATCAGCAGAAAATCCTTGTCCTTGTTGGGCAGCCAGACTTCTTTTTCGAGATGTGGCATCTCCTTGCGGCACACCGAGCACCAACTTGCAGTAAACTGAAGCACAACCACCTTACCCCTCAAATCGCTCAGCTTCAATGTCTCTCCCGTTGTGAGGGTCATTTCAAAATCAGGTGCCTTGTCGCCGATTTTCACGATGTAGCCCCTGTCAGCAGGTGTCTGTGAACAGGAAAAGGTGATTGCAAGCAATAAAAATGCGGGAATGAACTGGCGCATGTTTTCTTTTTTGGTCAAAAATACATTTTAAAGCGCCGGCAAGACTTTGTGAGATTGTGATATTTTTTCTATTCTCTTTTGTGATATTATTGCTTTATCGCGGGAGCTGAAATGACAAATGTATCAGTACGAAGGACAATGCGATAGACGCCAGGGACAAGTGTTTCCACATTCAAATGTATTTCATGCCCGCCAGCAGGCAACCGGCCGTCAAACAGATTCTTACAAACGCCTCCCAGAATGTTAACAACAGAAATGGTAACCTTTTCTGGTTGTGCAAGATAAAAACGAATGGAAGTCCCGTCGCCGAAAGGACTGGGAAATATTTGCAAAGTGCGCTTATTCATAAAATGACCGGGTACTGCTGTGTTTTCATCAAATACTTTCATTGATTCCAGTGCTTCTCCCTGAAAATCAAACAACGCCAGGTTCTCCCAGGGTGAGCCGGGGTGTCCGGGTATCCATTCGGGTGACCAGTAAACGAATCCTTTTCCTCTGTTTTCAGGCGTATTTCTGATGATACCGAGGATATCCCGGAGAAACTGTTTTTGACCTTCCACTGTTGCAGGATAACCGGGCAGGAGTTGGTCTTCCGTACCGACAATGTTATTTGTATTGTCTCCCCAGTCCAACGTCCATGGATAAGCACTTTCCACAACAATGATGTCTTTTTGGTACCTTGTTGCCAAGTCATTCAGATTGAATGCAAGGTCAGACAGGGTGCCATGCCACCATGGATAAAATGACAAGCCGATGATGTCAAAATCCACATCTTGGGCCAGCAGATTGTCGAAAAACCACTGGCATCCGAAATTATTTCCCCCGTTATCGAAATGGATGATGATGCTGATCTCCTTTCCTTCATTTGCGCCGTCCCTTACACCTCTGATTCCCTGTTTAACCAGGGTACCGAACTGTTCCCATTGTTTGGGATTAATGAACGAGCCGCAAATTCTGCCATCATCCCAAAGCATGCCGCACGATATTTCGTTGCCGATCTGAACCATATCGGGCGGGGTGTTTTGTTTGCTGAAAGCTTCGATTACTTTTTTTGTGTACTCGTAAACACTGTCGCTTAAAGTCTTGAAAGACAGACCTTCCCATGCAGTCGGTTTTTGCTGATGCGCCGGATCGGCCCAGGTATCGGAATAATGAATGTCGAGCAACAGCAGGAACCCTTTTTCTTTGGCGCGCTTTGCCATATTCAGGATATTCGGTAAGCTGTTGTATTCATTTTCAGGCGTGTGCCAGAGTTTTAACCGGAGGGTATTGAAACCATTGTTCCGAAAGATAGTTAATGCGTCTTTCTCTACCCCCTTTTCAAAATACTTCCCGCCGTTTTGTTCCACCTCGTCAAGTACCGAACCGTCGGCACCTTTGATGAAGACCGCCTGCTGTGCAAAGAGGGATTGGGTTATTATAAAAAACAAAATCACCGGAAAAAGAAATATGATATTTCTGCTTGTCATGTATTTGATGTGAATGGTTTTTTACAAAGATATATTAAACCAAGATGTTATTCTAAAGGTTTGAAAAGCTTTAAGCGGGACGCTTAAAGCAGGGAAGTAATAAAGGAAAAGGTAACTGATTGGCAAATAGAGAGGAAAATATACCCTAACGCGATGATTAGCGTGTTCTCAATGCGTATGTCTGAAAAATAAAAAGCTGCAGATTTTAGGTGTACATGGGGGATAAGAATATCCTATTTCCGTTTTCCAAGCTCAATATGCGGTGCCCGCCAGGTAACCTTGTCCCCGGTGAGGTCATGCTGATAGCTGACCATTTCCAGGGTTTTGGGGATGACCTTTATCAGCAGGTAGTCGCTGCGGTCGGGATAGAAGCGTGCCCAGTGTTCGTTCCAGTGTTTTTCTTTTTGTTCCGGGTCGTCCACCAGGAGAGCGATTCCCGTAATAACCACGTAACCGTTTCCGGATTCATCCTGATAATAGACCGTTACGCGGGGATCGTTTTTTATCTCACCTACTTTCCGGCTGTTTCTGTTGGTGCCGAACCAGATGACGAAATTTTCTTCCGGCGGGAAAGGTTCCATGGTTCTTGCCTGGGGTTGTCCTTTCTCATCCAGTGTGATGAGCGCGCAATAAGGCACGCGGTGGATGATGTCGGTAGCTGCTTTGAAGATGCGGGCTGTATCGGTTGCCGGTTGCTGGGCACGGCCCGGTAGCAGGATGCTGCAAAACAGGCAAAGAAGTATTAAGCGGGTGATGTGCATGGCTGTGGATTTGGTGAAGGGTAAAGGTACAGGTTTTTTAGAATTTCTTCAAGGGGACGCTTGGGGGGGGGCGGCGGGCGCCTGCCCGGCTGAACAGACGGGGGCTTGCTCCCGCCGGGTGATAAAAATCCATGACCGTCAAGTACAAGGCACAAAAAAAACTTCCTTTTCATATTAAGAACAACTCTCAACCAGGCGGGAATAAAACTACTCGCCTGGTTGGTGGCTAACCTGGCAGGTGGGCTTGCTCCTGCCAGGTTGAAAAGAAAGTTGCGAAAAAAAAATTTACTGATTAGGGATTTCGACCAGGCGGGAATAAAGCTGCCTGGTCTGGCGTGCCCCCTTATCCAAATTTCTGACCCCGCTTTAAGCGTCCCGCTTAAAGCATTTATTCACGTTGAATTACTTAATAGCAATTGCAGCGCTTGTAGGGCCGGTCAGTGGAATAACCCACGTATCTGTAAAGCCGGCTTCCTTTGCCCAGCCGTCAAAATCCGCTCCGGTAAAGTCGAATCCTTCGCCGGTTTCTATCAGCATATTCAGCGACATCAGCAGGCCGAAAGCATTTTCTCTGCGGTCATCATCAATGATGTTTTCAATGACAACCAAAGCACCGCCTTGCGGCAGGGCATCATACGCTTTTTTGATGAGCATCTTTTTGTCGCTCGTACTCCAGTCATGGAGGACGTTGCCCATGGTGATGATGTCAGCTTCAGGAAAATCATCCGTAAAGAAATCACCCGATACGACACTGACTCTATCGTCAACGCTCATATTTTTAATATTTTCTTCCGCAATCGGTGAAACTTCCGGCAAATCAAATGAGATGCAACGCATGTGAGGATTGTGTAAGGCGACATGAGAAGACAGGTAGCCGCCTGCACCGCCGATATCGCAAAGCAATGCATAACCGCTAAAGTCAAAATCACTGGCAAAACGGATGAAATTTCCCATTTGCACCCCGCTCATTGCTTCGATAAATTCTGTAAGTTTTTCCGGGTCGGAATACAAAGCGTCAAAAAGTGATTCACCCTCGTTTATTATTTCATTCTGTGGTTTGCCTGTTTTTAAGCCATCTTCCAGGTTACTCCAGAAAGGATAAAGCCGGTTGTTGGCCATTTCGAGGATTCCGCCGATGTACTCCGGCTTGTTGGCGTCAAGGAACAAAGCGGTTTCTTTGGTGTTGCTGTACATCGCTGTTTCTTTTATTCCTGTTCTGTTCAGAAATCCCATTGCCACGAGCGCATCCAGAAAATCATAGAGCGACCTTTGGTGTATCCACAGTTTTGACTGGATTTCGTGTCCGGATAGTTTTTTGTTTCCCAACAAGGTGAACAGTTTCATATTCACGGCTGTAAGCAACGTTTTGGAGGCAAAAAAGCCCATGCCTGTCTGCATGATTTTCGAAGGGTTGGGTTGTTCTTCAACCAAGACTTCGGGTGTTGTGAGCTGCTGATTAGTTAATGTTTCCATTTTTACAAGATTAATGAGTAAATTTTAATATGCTGTCAT
>JAOZOO010000168.1:0-2757 GCA_029933225.1 Bacteroidales bacterium
CGGATATCTTCATTAAATGTTAACCCAGATTTGTCATTAGGAAGAATGAACTAATGACAAGTGCGTTGGAATGCGGGAAGTATCTGGGTTAACCCCGCGTTAGAAAATCTTACAAATTGAGCAGCAATTTGTTTATATTTTCTTATGCGAATTGTCATTTTAGTCAGTTCTTATCCAATAAATTAGATATTATAATTATTTAATAAAAGTCTTTAATACTTATTTTAAATGACAATTTTGGGTTAATTTTGCCACCCAAAGTAAATCATTTAAAAACAATACAATGAAAAATATATTTATTGCGGTTGCAGCCGTTATCATCCTGTCAACTGCCTGTCAGAATCAAAAGAAGAAAGAGATGAGAAAAAACCCGTTTTTTACCGAGTGGACAACCCCTTACGGTGTGCCGCCGTTCAACCTGATTGAAACATCGGATTACGTTCCTGCTTACGAAGAAGGGATGAAACGGCATAAAGAAGAAATTGAAGCCATCGTCACCAACCCGGAAGCGCCCACTTTTGAAAACACTATTGCAGCACTGGATGGCAGCGGTGAGTTTTTAAGACGGGTGAACAGTGTTTTTGAAAACCTGAACGAAACCAATACAAACCCGGAGATGCAGAAGATCGCCAAAGAGATGGCGCCGAGGATGTCTTCGCACTTTGATGATATCTGGCTGAATGAGGATCTGTTCGAAAGAGTGAAATCGGTTTATGATAATCAGGGTCAGTTCAATCTGAATACCGAAGACAGTATGCTTTTGGTAAAGACATACAAACATTTTGTCAGGGGGGGAGCCAATCTGAATGCCGAAGACCAGAAACGTTTCCGGGAGATCAACAAACAACTATCGCTGCTAACGGTGCAGTTCGGCGAAAATCTGCTGGCCGAAACCAATGATTTCAAGCTGGTCATTGACAACGAAGAAGACCTTTCCGGGTTGCCGGAATCTGTAAGGGCTGCGGCTGCCGAAACCGCCAAAAGCCAGGGGCTTGACGGTAAATGGGTGTTTACCCTGCAAAAGCCCAGCCTGATCCCTTTCATCACTTATTCCGACCGGCGGGATTTGCGTGAAAAACTGTTCACAGGGTACATCGAGAGATGCAACCACAATAACGAACATGACAACAAAGCCAACGTCAACAAGATTGTGAACCTGCGTCTGGAAAGGGCCAACCTGCTGGGATACAAAACCCATGCGGACTATGTACTGGACGAAAATATGGCCAAAACGCCGGCAAATGTCTATGAACTCACAGGAAGCCTGATGGATGCTGCACTGCCGGTGGCCAAACAGGAAGCGGCCAACCTGCAGGCAATGATCGATGCCGAAGGAGGCAAGTTCAAATTGCAGCCATGGGACTGGTGGTATTACGCCGAGAAGCTGAAAAAACAGAAATATGATTTCAACGATGAAGTACTGCGTCCTTATTTCAAACTGGAAAATGTTCAGCAGGGACTCTTTGACGTACTGAACAAGCTGTACGGTATCACTTTCGTTCCGGCTGATAACCTGCCTGTTTATTACGACGGTGTGGAAGTTTATGAAGTTCACGATACCGATAACTCTGTTCTCGGCGTGCTGTACATGGATTTCTATCCCCGTGAAAGCAAAAGGGTAGGTGCGTGGATGACGACCTTCCGCAAGCAATATAAAAAAGACGGCAAACGCATTGTCCCCATCGTGCAGGTGGTGTTCAATTTCAGCAAGCCCACAGGAGACCAGCCGGCCTTACTGAGCTTTGAGGAAGCATCCACCATGTTCCACGAGATGGGTCATGCCATGCACGGCATGTTGAGCAACTGTACCAATGTGACACTTTCGGGAACGGATGTTCCCCGTGATTTTGTGGAATTGCCATCGCAGATCATGGAAAACTGGGCTGCCGAGCCGCAGGTGCTGAAGATGTATGCCCGTCATTATGAAACCAATGAACCCATCCCGGATAAGTTGATCGAAAAAATGAAAGCGGCCAAACATTTCAATCAGGGTTTTGAAGTCACCGAGTTCATTTCGGCTTCCATCCTTGATATGGACTGGCACACCATCACTGAAAACAAAGATTACGACGTGATGGCTTTCGAGAAACAGTCGCTGAAAAACATGCACATGATCCCGCAAATCGTGGTACGTTATCGCAGTCCGTATTTTGCGCACATCTTTTCAGGCGGATATTCGGCCGGTTATTACAGCTATGCATGGGCCGAGGTGCTGGACGCCGATGCTTTCGAGAAATTCAAAGAAGACGGGATTTTTAACCGGGCTACAGCTAACTCATTCCGTGAAAACATTCTGTCAAAGGGTGGTACACAAGACCCCATGGCACTGTACGAACAATTCAGAGGCCGTAAACCCACCACCGATGCGATGCTGAAACGGAGAGGTCTGAAGTGATCAAAAATTACGATTGACGACTGACGAAAGCGAATGACGAAAAGAGATTGTAAACACCTTCCAGAGTCCGCAGGACCTGGAAGAGTGTTGTTTCTATGATTGACGAAATGATAGGGGGAACTGACCTGACAGGTTTCCGTAAGCCGGGTGCGTTAGAAACCTGTCAGGTCTTGCGAAATCGGTGAAAAAGGTTAATGATAATTCTAATTCTGTTGGCCTTCACTTCAAAGGTATTGGTTTCCCCTTCGAATCTTATAACATAATATAAACTTGTTGTTGGTGCGGACAGCAACAACGGTATCGAGGATAGACACGGGCCCCGGGGTTGGTGTCCTCCAACCGCAACCACACGTAATGAAATA
>JAOZOO010000168.1:2857-5807 GCA_029933225.1 Bacteroidales bacterium
GATAAACCAGATGCTGAAACGAAAAATCATTTTTTATCTCTTTTTTTCTTTGCCAGGCCAACCGTAAACAACAATCCCACATAGTTGCCTGATAATTTGTAATCGCCACGCGAAGGATGAGAAACCAGTAAATTATCAAACAGGTATTCACCTTCGATCAGGTTTTGAAGATTCATCACATAGATCAGGTTTGACTTGAGCAGTACTTTATTGATAACATAGCTTACACCGGCTCCGAGAACAAAACTGCCATGAATCATGTTTTCCGGGCTCTGAAGTTTTAAGCCAAAGATTTCACGGGTTTCCGTATTGTCTTCATTTGAGATTGACAGCGTAAGATCGGATGTGCCGTGCGGGTATAACATTACTTTAAATCCGGCTAAAAAGTTGATGAATAAAAACTCTTTTGCCTGAAGACCCAACCGGACGAGTAACGGGATGGAAAGAGAAGTCATGGAATATGATCTGTAATGATCCGTCAGGGCCTCGCCGTAGTATGGGTAGATATCTTCTTCTTTTATTTGTATTTCAATATTGTAAACCGGTTCCAGAGCAACGAGTAATCCTGAAATAAACGACCATCTTTTCGCCGGGAATAAGTCAAACTCAATACCGGCATTAAACCCCCACATCGGTTTATTGTCAAAAGTATAGTTACCACTTTGAGAATATATCCTGGCAGGGATATATAATACAGGTCCTGCCGTCAATCCCAACTTCCTGAATTTTCGAAGCTCAAAATATTTACCGGAAGACTGCGGCACAGCATAACAGTGAACAATGAAAATGAGAAGAAACCCCGGGATAATTTTTGTAAATATGGTTTTCACTTTGAATGTTCGTTTTTTGCTTATCATATCTGATCCGGCTCTTTGTTTCAAATATTTCAGCTTGCGAAAGATGCCGGCAACAGTGGATTACGGCTACAGCACTTCCTCATCTTCAACACGCCAGGCCGGATCAACGATACAAAGAAATATTAAATCGGCCTTCCCCGTATTCTCAATATACTGCCTGGCGTGTGGAGGGATGTAAACCGCCTGACCCGGATGAACCTCTGCACTTTCGTTATCAATATGCATCATACCCTGTCCTTCCAGGATATAATACACTTCCGAAGTTCTCAGTTTATGAAGCCGGGACGTTAATCCCGGTTTCAGTACCGCATGGGCGAGACTATACCGGAGATTAATATCGGCTTTATCCGGATGCAACAGCTCACGCAAAATGGTGTTATCGCCGGCGATGAATTCTTCGCAATCTTTCAGGTCTTTGATATACATTGGAGTAATTTAAGTTATAGATTTTACCCTGATGATTCAGATGCCATACAAATATAATTCATTTGTAGGCGGTATTCAAGGCACAAGTAAAAAAAAGTAATCAATGGTTCGATGGTTTAATGGTTTAAGGATAAATAGTTTAAGAAAATAAGGGTAAGTAGGATAGATTAACCTGACAGGTCTCTGCAAGCAAGTTCCGCAGGCGACCTGTCAGGTTTGAAGGAAAGCATATAACACCGCCATGAAAACCACCTGCCCGGCCAGTCAGGCGGACTTCAGGATGGGACTCAACTTAATCTATTTTTAACGATATTTTACAATTCCCGTGAACTAATCTTCCTACTTTTGCCCAAACAATGTGCCCGTCAAAAATAAAACGGAATGTTCTGCATAACAGAAAAGATGATCAAAAAGATTAAATATTTCATTCTCGGTCTTGTACTGGCTCTGCAAATGCCGCTTCATGCCACGCAATTGTTGATCCCGATGGACAACACACAGACGGACCACCTGAAAGCTTATGGCATTGCCTATTGGGTGCTGGAACAGGGCGTGGAGATCGAGTGGCTGCTGAATTACCGCGGGGGCAGTTACCTGATGCCTTACCATGAACTGATCGAAGATGAATGTGTGGTGAGGAATGTAAGCTATGAGGTTATCAGTGATGCACAGGCCACGGCCATCCGGCAGCAGATCGCCGAACCCGACGTGAACATGGAGATCATGAAACTGCAGAAAGCCCCGCGCATTGCCGTTTATTCCCCGAAAAACAAACAACCGTGGGACGATGCCGTGACTTTGGCGCTGACTTACGCCGAAATACCGTACGATGTGGTTTACGACGAAGAAGTGCTGGCCGGGCTGCTGCCCACCTACGACTGGCTTCACCTGCACCACGAGGATTTCACAGGACAATACGGAAAGTTCTGGGCGGCTTATCACAACTATCCCTGGTACCAGGAAAATGTGAGGGCTGCCGAAGAAATTGCAGCCAAACTGGGATTTAAGAAGGTTTCGCAATTGAAGCTGGCCGTGGCCAAAAAGATCAGGGATTTCGTTGTGGGTGGCGGTTACCTGTTTGCCATGTGCTCCGCTACAGACAGCTTTGACATTGCCCTGGCAGCCGACGGCGTGGACATCTGCGATGTGATGTTCGACGGCGACCCCATGGACCCCAATGCCCAGAGCAAGTTGAATTACAACAACTGCCTTGCCTTCACCAACTTTACGCTGGTGACCAACCCGGCGGAATATGAAATCTCAAACATTGATGTCACTTACACCCGTTCGCGGTCACTCAATCAGTCCAACGACTATTTTACTTTGTTTGATTTTTCGGCCAAGTGGGATCCCGTGCCCACTATGCTTACCCAGGATCACGAAAGGATCATCCATGGCTTCATGGGACAGACCACAGCATTTAATGAAGACCTGATCAAACCCAACGTGGTGATCATGGGAGAAAACAAAGCCGCTCACGAAGCACGTTACGTCCACGGGGAATTCGGTAAAGGGTTCTGGACATTTTACGGCGGCCACGACCCGGAAGATTACCAGCACCGCATCGGCGACCCGCCCACCGACCTGAACATGCATCCCAACTCGCCCGGTTACCGGCTCATTCTGAACAATGTGCTCTTCCCGGCAGCGAAAAAGAAAAAGAGAAA
>JAOZOO010000052.1:0-7354 GCA_029933225.1 Bacteroidales bacterium
TCTCCCGAATTGTAGGATGTGGCCTGTGCATACAGGTTGCCGCTGTATTCTTTTCCCTGCCAGACCCTGGAGCCCTCGGTAGCCACATTCAGCCAGCCGGGGATGTTGATGTCCTCATAATTGGTTTGTGATTGAAAATCTTCATTGATTTCGGTCACGCCGTCATTTCCGCCGCCGCCATTCACGATCACATCGTCAATCTGAATTGAAGTGGATTCGGTATCGCTGCCCACATATTTGAAGGCAATGGCTACGTTACCCGTAAAGGCAGCGAGAGAAATCTCACCTGATTCTACCCACTGATAGTTGTCGTCACCTGATCCGGCAAGGTTTGCCGACAATTCCGTCCATGTGGCCGTTTCAAAATTGGTTCCGTCATAGTCGGTACTTGCCAGAATGGTCAGCGGTTGTCCGCTGGTATGCTGCCAGTAAGCCATGGCATTGTTGAAAGTCAATACTTTATCACCGGATGTGTTGATTACCGGCGGCGTGATCAGCCAGGTTTCGATGGCATCCAGTCCGGAGTTGTATCCGGTGGCCTGGGCATATTTGTTGGCATCGAATGTTTTTCCCTGCCAGTAACGGGTACCCTGAACAACGAGGTTTGTCCATCCCTCGATCGCCACATTGGTATAATCCTCCACATTGTCAAAATGTTCCGCAATGCTGGAAACAGGCGGGATGGGTTCGCCACCGCCGCCACCTTCGTCGGTGATCATCACATCATCTATCTGGCTGGAAGTAGTTTCGGTACCGCTTCCTTTGTATTTAAAAGCAATGGCAACATTACCGACAAAATCGGCCAATGAAACGTCACCGGATTCTATCCAGTCATAATTTCCACTGTTTGCATCCGGCAGGTTGGGTGTTAGCTCCGTCCAGGTTGCTGTTTCGAAATTGGTTCCGTCATAATCGGTGGAGGCCATCACCTTCAATGGAACATTATCCCCCTGGTGAGTCCAGTAAGCTATGGCACTTTTGAAGCTCAATATTTTATCGCCTGACGTATTGACCACCGGAGGTGTGATCAGCCAGGTTTCCATATCATCCAGACCGGAATTGTAGCCCGTTGCCTGGGCATACTTGTTTGCGTCAAACGACTTACCCTGCCAGTATCTGGTTCCGGCCACGACAACATTAGTCCATCCATCGAGGTCGATATTTTCATAATCCGTAACATCATTGAATTCTTCACGAACTTCATCAACAGGCGGGATGGGTTCTCCACCCCCACCTCCGCAACGGTCTCCATCCAGATCGATCTCACTTAACGTTCTGACAATTAGTTGCACAGTAGCGCTGTACTCACTGGCAATGGCTGTAAACGAGCCGTTACCCTGGGGCAATGGCAAGTCGGCAAAACTTGAGTAATCACTGGTTCTGACAAGAACAGTATTGCCGTTACAATCTTCCAGTGTCCGGTTTCCGGGTGCCCCCTCATCCGCCCAGTTAAATCCCAGGTCCTGTTCAATGAACTGCACATCTTCAAGCCTGATCAACTGCGACTGGTAATCACCCGAATTCAAATCCTGGATAGTCACCGGTTTGGGTTGTATGTATTGTTTATTAGCCAGGATGACAATATTCGAATCATTGTTTACCTGGTCAAGCTGGAACAAACCGTTGTATTCATTCAGAATCACCCCTTTCAGGTACAGCCGGATGGAATCGCCGATACGTAAACCACCTGAATTGTCAAGATGCAGGTTCACGGCTCCGGTGTTATCCTGAATATAAGCACTCTTATAAATATTCCCCGAGCTTTCATCCATGGTAACCACAGAATAGCATGAAGCATCATAGTTAATCATAAATGCGCCGGAATCACTGAACATCTGCCTTAAATCCGCAATAGTATAGACTTTTCCTTCCGGTAGCTGACCAATCGGCGGGGTATCGAAATCCTGTTTTACACATCCCGTCATGTAAATTATCAAACCCAACAAACCCATGAGGGTGATTACTGATAGTTTCTTCATTTTATTCATATTAACTTTCTTAAATTCCAAATTTACATTCTAAAATATACATTAAAGTAAAAATTCCTTCCGTACAAATAATAATACTTCGGAGGAAACTTGTTGATGTCTGTAGGATCATAACGCAACTGTTCAAATCCCGACATGGCATAATCCGTATTGTTCAACAGGTTACTGATTCCCAATGTAAATCCAATGTAATATTTATGTTTAATCCGCCATGATTTACCGCCAAAAAGATCAACCGTATATCCGGGGTTAAGTTTTTCCTGATGCAACACATCACTTATACGCACATCCCCTTCCCAGAAGCCATCGAGGGCCTGTTCGGTTCTTCTGTCGGGATTGGGACCGAGATAAGCATTCCCCATATAGTTTCCATTTAGTCCGATAAACCAGTATTTCGGTGCAAAATATTTAACACCTACGGATGCAATGGTTTGGGGAGAGCCACCCACGTAATAGTTCTCAAAATAAACCTTCCTGTCTCTTGCAAGCACTTCGGAAGTGTTATCGCTCACAATCGTCGCTACCGGCCTGGAAGTGTAAATATACTGACCCAAACCCAGCACACCGGTCAGTGTCACCGTAGGCGTGACATTGGCTTCAATACCAAACTCAAGTCCCATGCTCTGCTTGTCAACGCCGGTCATCATGTAATTGACAAAGGAGTTAAGAATGTCAATATAAAAACTCCTTCTCCAGTTCTGGTCTCTGAACTGGGTATAATATAAAGTAAGCCGTGCTTTAACAGCAGGCGACCTTAAAATATAACTCAAATCTCCCGAAAATATCTTTTCACTCGTCAGGTTTTCCACCGTAAACTCACGCGTATAGGGCGAAACATAGGAATTCCAGAAAAACGGCGCCCTCGTCAGATACATGCCGTTTAGAACGAGATAGTTGCGTCCGTTTATTTTATAAGTTACGCCGGCTTTTGCCCCGTAATTATAAAAATTCTGTTTCGGACTGTCGCCGAGAGAATTGTCCGGGTATCGTCCGTTACGCATATTGCCTGTACGCCAGAAAACCGTGTGTGAAAAATCAAGGGACACATAAAAGTCAACTTTCCTGTAAGTGAAATCAGCCTGCCCGAAAGCTTCCTGGCGATTCACTGTGGCTGTGTAATCATATCCGAACACATCACCTACCGTAACCAGATTGTTCGGATTGTCGAGGTTATTCTGTTGTTTTGCCGGGAATTTATACGGGTCGCCTTCTGCATATTTATCCACGTCTAACCACCATTCTCCGCCAAGCAGATCATCAATCTTTTTATAATGAAATCCTTTATGCCAGTTCAGGTTAATTCCGGCGATAATCGTTATGTTATCATTGACAAAACTGTTCAGGTGCCAGTTGAAAAGAAAGTCCTGTTTGTCATTTCGGCGGTCTTCGATGATGTATTTCGATCGGTAACCGGTAACCGTATTCCCTTCAATGCCATTTACATCGTCTATCGTATTCAGCCACTTGCTGTTGGCAAAATACATGGCATCCCAGCGTATCTGTCTGAACTCTTTGTTTGTTTTCCACTGATTTGTGAGGAAATCAGCCGTTTCCTGATCGCCTGTTCCCAGCCAGTAACTCGGCAGGTATCGGTAATAATCAGGCCGCGGATCGCCGCCGTCAGTCCAGTTCAGGGCTGTGGAGCCCCCTTTGCCAAACCAATAAGTAAGTGAACCCTGGCATGTTATGTTGTCCGAGAGTTTTCCGTAATGAGTGAAGGTGATGACCGGTTGATGATAACGGCTGACCCGTGCATTTCGTTTTTCACCGTTCTGATAACCCCAGTACGGGTTGTAAAAATTCGAGCCGGAAAGATCATACGCTTCCTGAATGGCCGGGCCTGCTCTTCCGCGGGAAGAAGGGGCTCCGAAAACAAGCAGAGAAATACTGTGACGGCTGTTGAAGCGTTTTTCAACGCCAACCCAGTAAGCCCAGGCATCGTAAAATGTGCCCTCGACATATCCTTCTTTGGCCCATCGGTGTGACCCGGATAGTACAAATGACCATCCTTTTTTGCTTACGCCCGAAGCCCATGTAATCATGATACGGTTGCGATAGCTACGGTTGGAAAGGGCATACGATACTTTTAGCTGTTTTCTGTATGTTGAAGGCCTTGCAATAATGCGTGTTACGCCCGCCACGCCGCCGAAAGCATAGTCAGAAGCTACAATCCCGGTTTTGATGTCGGAGTTTCGTGTAACATCATTTAAACCTCCCCAGTTTGACCAGTAGGCTCTTCCGGTTTCCATATCGTTTAACGGAACACCGCCCATCAGCACAGAAAGGTTCTCCGAGTCGTAACCACGGATACGGAACCGTGCCGGCCCGAATGTATATCCGGCCTGGGAGGTGAAAATATCACGCGACGATTGCAACAGGCCGGCAATCTCCTGCGACTGGCCGTTGCCTTCATTTTCCATTTCAGTCAGACTAAATGTCGGAATTGTAAATTCAGTCTCGTCTTTAATAACGGTAGTATCCGTCTCCTGTCCAAAAAAGTAACTACTCAAAAAAATGAGAATAAACAGAACGTAAAATTTCTTCATATCATCGGTTTCATTCAAAGATCAATCACAATTGCAAAGGGCGAACAAATGTAAAGAATTCAAACAATCCTGCAACCAATGTTGAAAACCTTTGAAATTTGTTAGTAATAAATTAAAAAGGCATTGTAAATTGCGCTGCTTTTTTGAAATAAGGAAAAATGAAAAACAGAACCATCACCGCAGCATTTTTTTCGTTTTTGGTGATCTTGCTGCAATCCGTTTCGCTCCGTGCGCAGGACGATAAGAAAATACAGGTTGCCCTTGTGGGTTTTTATAATCTTGAGAACCTTTTCGACACCATCGACGATCCGAATAAAAGGGATGAAGAATTTCTCCCGAACGGAAAAAACAGATGGGATGGTGAGAAATACCTGCATAAGATCGAAAACATGTCAAAGATTATCTCCAAAATCGGAAAGTCTTTTACCCCTGACGGGATTGCTGTGCTGGGTATCTCCGAAATTGAGAACAGGGCGGTTATTGAAGACCTGATCAATACACCATTGCTAAAACCCTTTCATTTCAAAATTATTCATTACGATTCTCCTGACCGCCGGGGTGTGGATGTGGGCATGATCTATCAGCCCAAATATTTACAGGTAACGGAAACCAAATCTTACCGGCTGATCGTTCCCGACATGCCCGATTTTTACACCCGCGACCAGTTGCTTGTTTCGGGCAAACTGCTGGGTGAGCAGATTTATTTTATTGTGAATCACTGGCCTTCGCGCTATGGCGGGGAAAAACGATCACGACCTTTGCGGAATGCCGCCGCCCGATTGAGCCGGCATATCTGCGACTCGCTGCTGGCTTTGAACCCTGACGCCAAGATCATCGTCATGGGCGACCTGAATGATAACCCGACCAATGAAAGCATCAAAAAGATCATGCGGGCAAAACCGGACACGGCTGACCTTGAGCCGGGCGACTTTTACAATCCGATGTACAAATTATATAAAAAAGGTATCGGCACTACGGCCTGGCGCGATACGTGGAGCCTGTTCGACGAAACATTGCTTTCGCAGGGGTTGCTGGGTAAAGATTTCAGCACACTGACCTATTATACGGTGCGCGTTTTTAACAAGCCTTTTATGCAGCAAAAAGAAGGCCGGTACAAAGGATATCCTTACCGTACTTTTGCCGGCGGCACCTGGCAGGGTGGCTACAGCGACCACTTCCCGGTATATGTGGTGCTGGCAAGGGAGATCAAATAAGCAACCCGTCCGTATCGAACGGACGTTCGGGCGGGAAGAGTGGCGCGAGCAGTACGTTTTTATAATTGATACTGCGGCGTTGTTGCAAACTACGCCGGGGAGGACGAGGGAAATACGGTAAAATGTTTTTAAAAAATCAAGAGAGCTTACTTTATAAAAGGAATTATTTATGCCTTGAAATTATTTTTTATTTCTTCCAAAACAGCTTCAAGGTTATTGTAAATTTCTTTATTTTCAAACCTTAAAATTTTAATCCCAATTCCCCGGATATAATTATCCCTTTCTTCATCATAAGCCATACCGGAGGGTGTAAAATGTTCTGCACCATCCAGTTCGACAGCCAGTCGTTCTGCCGGGCAGTAAAAATCAGTTATATATTTCCCTATACTGTGTTGGCGGCGGAATTTCCTTCCTGCCAACTGCTTATTTTTTAATGCTTTCCATAGAATAGCTTCAGCAGGCGTCAGATGATTACGCAGGTCTTTTCGAAATCCTTTTAAATATTTCTTATTGAAGATTTTGTTATCAGGCATAATGACAAAATTAATAATTTATCTGCGTGCCATAACTTTTCGTCAATTCATTGATTTTTAATTTCGTAAATAAATTTATTTGTTGTACCCAATTCCTCCCTTTCACAAGAGGAGGTGCCTGCAGGGCGGAGGGATTAAAAACCACACACCAAATATAAGATGCTCGAAAAATATAACCAGACCACCCCTGATCAAATGCAAACAACAGGCAAGCTGTTTGCATTTGATCTTCCCCTCCTTGCTTAAAGGAGGGGAGCTCGCCAAGCTTTTTAATTTAAATTTTTGAAAAAAACTTATTTTGTGTAACCAACTCCCCTCCTTTTGCAAGGAGGGGAAAGATCAAGCGAAAAACAACTTGTTTTTTTGAGTGCAGATCAGGGGTGGTCTAAACCTCAAGCAAAATTGATGGAATAAATTTCAGAAAGAGCGATTATTCTGGCATTAAGTCCATGATACTACCTAATAAACTTCCAAAACAACCGTATTGTTATCCGACCCGCCGGGAATAAATCAACCCGGTCAGGTTAAAATCACACTAATTTCTCCAACAACGCAATGGCTTTCTTTACGGTTCGTACTTTTTCAAACCGAAGGGTAAGTTTATCGTTTTTCTCTTTCATCTCGCACACAGCGGGATGCTGCTGGATAAACTGCAGCACCTTTCCGAAAGCTTCCGTCTGGAAATAGACCGAATCCTGCTTGCCGGTGAAAGTCCCTGTCATGCGTCCGAATTTCAGGGAGAGTTTTTCAAAACCCGCTTTTTGCGCAAGACGCCGCAATTTTACAGACTGCACCAGGTTTTTCGTCTCCTCCGGCAACGGTCCGAAACGGTCTTTCAGCATGCGGGTAAATTCATCCAGCCCTTCTTCCGTTTCGATGCTGTCTAATTCTTTATATAAATTCAGACGTTCGTTGATGCTGGCAACATAATGATCCGGGATCAGCAGTTCCAGGTCCGTTTCCAACTGACAGTCGCTGACGAGATCCTCAATCTTTTGTTCTCCGGTGAACACTCCCTTAAATTCCTCCTCTTTCAGCTCCCGGATGGCCTCGTTCAGTATTTTCTGATACAT
>JAOZOO010000052.1:7454-19942 GCA_029933225.1 Bacteroidales bacterium
ATAATGGTCGTCGAAAGCAGTACGTCATATTCACCTTCGATAAAATCCATCATCACCTTTTCCAGTCTGGCTCCTTCCATTTGCCCGTGTGCAATGGCAATACGCACCCCCGGTACAAAGCGGGTGAGCATGTCATACACTTCCGTGATATTCTGCACCCGGTTGTGCACAAAAAATACCTGTCCGCCACGCGCAACTTCATAGGTGATGGCTTCCCTGATGACTTCTTCATTAAAAGGCCGCACTTCTGTCTGCACAGGATAGCGGTTTGGCGGCGGGGTATTGATGATGGAGAGGTCGCGGGCGCCCATCAGCGAAAACTGCAGGGTTCGCGGGATAGGCGTGGCCGTCAGGGTGAGCGTGTCCACGTTGGTTCGTATCTGACGCAACTTCTCCTTGGCCGCCACGCCGAATTTCTGCTCCTCGTCCACAATGAACAGCCCGAGATCTTTGAACTTGATGTCTTTGCTCAGCAACCGGTGTGTTCCGATGATGATATCCAGCGTACCTTCCTTAAGCCGCCGCAGCGTTTCCTTTTGTTTTGCCGCACTTTTAAAACGGTTGATGTAGTCCACCGATACCGGGAATTCCTTTAACCTGTCGGTAAAGGTTTTATAATGCTGCAATGCCAGTATTGTCGTTGGGACGAGCACCGCCACCTGTTTGCTGTCGTTAACGCTTTTGAATGCTGCCCGGATGGCCACTTCCGTTTTGCCGAATCCCACATCGCCGCAAACCAGCCGGTCCATGGGATGGGGAGCTTCCATGTCTTTTTTCACATCCTGTGTGGCTTTCAACTGGTCGGGGGTGTCTTCATAAATAAAAGAGGCCTCGAGCTCGTTTTGCAGGTAAGTGTCGGGCATAAACTGAAAACCTTCGGAAGCAATACGTTTGGCATAAAGCCGGATAAGGTCCCGTGCGATATCTTTTACCCGTTTCTTGGTTTTGTTTTTCAGGTTCTTCCACGCATTCGAACCCAGCTTGTCTAACCTGGGTACCGTACCTTCCTTACCCACATATTTTGAGATGCGGTGCAGTGAATGGATGCTGACGTAAAGAATATCATTGTTTTTATAAACCAGCCGGATGGCCTCCTGCTTTCTGCCGTTGTTGTCGATGATCTGCAAGCCATCAAACCGGCCCACACCGTGGTCAATGTGTGTGACATAATCTCCCGGTTTCAGGTCATACAACTCCTGAAGCGACAATGCCTCTTTCCTGCCGAAACCTTCGCGGAGGCGAAACTTGTGATAACGGTCAAATATCTGGTGGTCGGTATAGCAAACCAGCTTCAGGTCGTTATCAATGAACCCGGCGCTCAAACTTTTCATCACCGGCTCAAAATGGGCTCTTCCCGTCTCGGGCTGCTCGAACTGAATGCTTTCAAAGATGGAATGTAACCGCTCGATCTGTTTCGGGTTGTCGGAAAAAATAAAGTTCTCGAATCCCTGTTTCGAATGCCGGAGCAGATCATTGATCAGCAGGTCAAAATTTTTGTTGAAAGCAGGCTGGGGTTTCTGGGAAAAAACAACATATTGTGCCTCTTTGAAAAATACGGTATGCCCGAATTCCACAATCCTGAAATCCGGCAGTTTTTCCAACAGGTCTTCCCCCTTCTGGAAAAGGATTTCAGGGTGGATGGTATCCTCTTCATCTTCCATTCTTTCAAAAGCCACGACAGCTTTTTCATATTCTTTGTCAATCTGGTCACGGGCATAACTAACATCCTGTATCCAGATGACGGTGTTTCCCGGCAGGTAATCCAGAATGCCGACTCTTGATTCCCTGATGTTTCTGTCCTGAACATTGGGCAACAGGGTGATCTGGTTCATGCTTTGCATTGACAACTGGGTAACCGGGTCAAATGTACGGATGGATTCCACCGTATCACCGAGAAATTCAATCCTGTACGGATGGTCATTGGAAAAAGAAAACACATCCACAATGCCGCCGCGGATGGCAAACTGTCCCGGCTCGGCCACAAAGTTGACACTCTCAAAATCAAATTCCGCCAGAAGGTCGCTCACAAAATCGGGAGAAACCTCCTCACCGACTTTTAATTTCATGGTGTTGCGCGTTACATATTGTTTGGCAACAACCTTTTCGGTCAGCGCCTCGGGATAGGTAACCACAATGGTTTTCCGGTCACCCGACATGAAACGTTTCAGCACTTCGGTACGCGAAAGCTGATAGGCGCGGTCGGCGTTTTCAGGTTCGTAAGGACGTTTATAGGAAGTGGGGTAAAAAAGAATCTTCTTTTTGTTGTAATCGGTTTCCGCTTCGTCGAAAAGATTCTCCAGGTCGTTGTAAAAATAAGCGGCCTGCTCTTTCCCGCCGAGAACGATGAGATGCTGCTGTTTTCCGGGTCTGTCAAACAGCCCGGCCAATACCAGTGCCGCCCCGCTTCCCACTGTTCCTTTCAGATGAATATGACGGTTGCCTTCTTCCATCATTTCCTGAAGCAGCAACACCTGCGGATGTTTTTTGAAAAATGATATTAATTTCTCCGGGTTCAACTTTCAGATATACGATTAAAACTGTTCACCAAAGAATTGGCATTACAAAAGCCATGCAAAGGAAAAACAAAAAAAGAAATGATAAGCCACGAATGCACGAATACTTTAAGGGGGACGTGTAAAGCAGGGGAGAGTAATGAGTAATGATTTCTTTAATATGTATAATGCCGCTAATGCGCGGATGTTTTGGTTAACCCGCCTTCAGTCATTAATTTGTCAAGTTTTTTAATGATCTGAAACCGTTTAATAATCTCGAAATCATTGTCAGTATATGACAGCTTTAGTAATTCATTGAATTCATTTACAAGGTCGGGATAGTCCTTTATCAGCCACATCATTCCGTTATCATTCAGTAGATAGAATTTGTTTTTGCTGAAACTGAATGCAACCCCGCGGCGGTAAGGAATTGAAGCCAACTTGCTCTCCCTCTCTTCAAATGAGGAACCGGTTTTTATTTCATCATCAATAGTAACATATCCGACAGTTAAAGCAAATTCATTGCCGAGATACACAACCCGGTTGTAACCTTTATTTCTTGAATATCTCAGATTATTCAGATAAAGCGTATCACGATAAACTACCCCCCAGACACCATATTTAAAAATCTTTTTTACCGAACCCTTATCATTCTCCGGTACCAGCTTATACCGTGAACCCCCGAAATATTTTATTGTTTCGTCACCCCGCCAAACAAGCTTAAATTTGGAAATCTTGAGAGGTATTCCGTTTAAAAAATCATCTGCCGTCCGGTAAGCACCATCCCGTAACTTGTGTTCTTGTGCAACCGAAGTGAAAGGGCCAATGGTTAAAACGAAAAAAATAAGGATATAACAAAGTTTCATTTTTTCAATTCTCATTTTTAAACCGGGTTGCTGTTATCTTACAAAACCCAGGAATGCCTGAAATTAAAGTAAGAAATTCAAATTTACCATTTTCTCCAAAAATTCATCCTTGTTTGAGCTTAAAATCTGCATGTTTGAAAAATAAAAAGCCGCGAATGCCTGCCTTGTCGGCAGACAGGCGCAAATATTTTAATTTAAACTATTGCATCTATCATCCTCGTTTGTAGTAAGGATGTACTGTTCCACACATTTGAAATACAAAACAAGTGTATGTTTTTCATTTCGACCTGGCAGCCTTGTACCCGGGTCGAAAAGAAGGTTTTGTATAGATAAAAAAGTGTCTGTCTTTAATGTAGTATTCCCGTTGGTGGGGACACCAACGGAGGTAGCCGGACAGGGACTCACCCGGCAGATAGTTCTTGCACCCGGGTTAAAAAATAATCATCCCGAACAACTCATATTTGTACCTTTGCGCAAATTTTTAATCCATGAACGACAAACTTCAAAAAGAATACTCAACATCAGCCCTTAAAGAGCAACTCAAATACCTGCAACTTCTGTCGGAGAAGTTTCCGAACGTACAGAGTGCCAGCACCGAGATCATCAACCTTTCGGCCATTCTGAACCTGCCGAAAGGCACCGAACATTTCCTTTCGGACATCCATGGCGAGGTGGAAACTTTCAGCCATGCACTGGCCAATGCTTCCGGTGTGGTCAAGCGGAAGATCAATGACGTCTTCGGAAAATCACTTAGGAAAAAAGAAAAAGACATGCTGGCCACCCTGATCTATTATCCCAAAGAAAAGCTGGACATGATCCTGCGTGATGAGGAGGACCCCCAGGAATGGTACGCCATCACACTTCAGAGGTTGAGCATGGTAGCGAGGGCCGCAGCATCCAAATACACCCGCTCCAAGGTCAGGAAGGCCATGCCGAAAAATTTTGCCTACATCATTGACGAATTGCTGAACGAGACCGGCGAAAACAAAGAAGAATATTACGACAGCATCATCAATACGATCATTCAGATCAACCGGGGTGAAGCATTCATCATCGCATTGAGCAAATTTATTCAACGTTTATTGATTGACCGCCTGCATATTATCGGCGACATCTTTGACCGGGGCCCTTTTGCCGAAAAAGTCATGGACAGGATCATCAACTACCATTCGGTTGACATCCAGTGGGGAAACCACGATATTGTCTGGATGGGCGCCGCTTCGGGGAGTCTGGCGTTGATTGCCAACGTGATCAGGATATCGCTGCGTTATGCAAACCTCGAAACCCTGGAAAACGGCTACGGCATCACTTTATTGCCACTGGCAACCTTTGCCATGAAACAGTATGATGATGACCCGTGCGATCAATTCGAAACCAAAGCAGTTGCCGAAGGTTCCAATTACGAGTTGATCAAAAAAATGCATAAAGCCATCACGATCATTCAGTTTAAGCTTGAATCACAGATCATTGCACGGAATCCGCAGTTTAAAATGGATGACCGTTTGTTACTGGATAAAATAAATTTCAAAAAAGGAACGGTGAAGGTCGGGGATACAGAATACGAATTGTTAGACAAAAACTTCCCGACGGTTGATCCTGACAACCCTTTTGCCTTGTCGGAAGAAGAACAGGAAGTGATGGACAAGCTGAAACGCAACTTTATCAACAGCCAGCGCCTGCAAACACACATTGATTTCCTGTATTCAAACGGCAGCATGTATCTTGCCTATAATTCCAACCTGCTTTACCACGGCTGCATCCCGATGAATGATGACGGTACATTCCAGTCGCTGAATGTGGAAGGAAAAGAATACACCGGAAAACGGTTATTCGATAACCTGGAAAGGGTGGCGCGTAAAGGATATTTTAACCGGTACAACCACAAAAGCGACGATTCCAGCCTGGATTACACCTGGTATTTGTGGTGCGGACCGGTTTCGCCGCTGTTCGGGAAAAAGAAAATGGCTACTTTTGAAAGACAATTCATTGCCGACAAAGCACCGCACAAAGAGGAGGCAAACGCCTATTACAAACTGGCTTATCACCATGAGGAATATTGTAACATGATCCTGGAAGAATTCGGACTTGACCCGAAAGTTTCACACATCGTCAACGGCCACGTGCCCGTAAAGGTCAGAAAAGGGGAAAGCCCGGTGAAAGCCAACGGCAAATTGTTTGTTATTGACGGCGGCATGTCGAAACCTTACCAGAAAGTCACGGGGGTTGCCGGATACACTCTGATTTACAACTCTTACGGGCTGGTGCTGGTAGAGCATCAGCAGTTTGAATCGGCACAAAAAGCCATTGAAGAGGAAAAAGACATCATCTCGAAACGGATGATCATCGAAAAAGATGCCACGCGGAAAAGGGTAAAAGATACGGACGTGGGGAAAGAAATTCAATTGCAAATCGACGACCTGACCATGTTGCTCGCAGCGTTCAGGAAAGGTTTGATTAAAGAATGTATTTAACAATACCATGACAAAAGTTTTCAAATTCGGCGGCGCACTGATGAAAAATGCCGACGGGATCAGGAGGGTGGCCTCTCTGATTTCGGATTTTTCAGACAAACGTCTTGTGGTGGTTGTTTCCGCACTCGGCAAAACGACCAACGCGCTGGAGCTTTTATTAAAATACTTTCTGACGGATGATAAAACCGGAATTGAAAAAGTATTCATCCGGATCAGACGCCTCCATTTCGAGATTGCCGAATCGTTGTTCGGTAATGCCCGTCACGGTGTCTTTGATGAACTGAACGATACCTTTGAGGAATTGAACCAACTCCTGAACAGAACATTTGAAAACAGGTATGAGGCCTACGACCAGATCGTCAGTTACGGGGAAACGTTCAGTGCCATTATTGTCAATGCTTTTTTCAAAGAAAACAACATTCCCTCACGCTTTGTTGACGCACGGTCAATCATTGTAACCGACAGCAATTTCACCTCCGCTTCCATCGACTGGAAATTTACCCGTCAGACTGTTTCGGACCGTTTGATGCCACTTCTGGAAAAGGGCGAGATCGTGCTGACCCAGGGATTCATCGGAGCAGACAAAGACGGGAATACGACCACCCTGGGGCGTGAAGGCTCCGACTTTACGGCTGCCCTGATCGCCAACATCCTGGATGCTTCCGGGATCACCATCTGGAAAGATGTACCGGGGATCATGAATGCCGACCCGGCCCGTTTCGATGATTGTCATAAATTAGACAGGATATCATACCATGAAGCCATCGAACTGGCATTTTTCGGCGCTTCGGTCATCCATCCGCGCACGATACAACCTGCACAACATAAAAACACTCCGCTGTACGTGCGGTCATTTTTTGACCCTGAAAGTTTCACACTCATTTCAGACGACACCTCCGGCGATGACCAGTTACCCAAGATCATTTTAAAAGACAACCAGGCCCTTTTAAGCATCGGCTCAAGACAACTGGCATTTATTGCCGAAGAAAACCTGACGCGTATTTTCGAGACATTCAGCAAGCATAAGATCCATATTAATATGATGCAAAATTCGGCAGTCAGCTTTTCGGTTTGTTTTAACGATGAACCCGAAAAATTAGAGGCGCTGATCGATGAACTGAAAGAGGAATTTTTCCTGAAATACAATTCAGGGCTGCAACTGATAACCATCAGATATTACAACGGTGAGCTCGTAAACGAACTCACCGCCGGTAAAAAGATCTTCCTCGAACAACGCAGCCGCAACACCATTCAGATGCTTGTGCGGTAAACTGCCATGATTATATCAATAATCAACTATTACGGATTTATTAATATAAGAAATACTTTGTGGCACTTTACGAATCCTCCGTGGGCCTCTGTGTAACAGCTTTTTAGAGTTATTTCACAAAGATACGCAAAGGAGACACAGAGAAGCGCAGAGAACTTTTGAGACATCCCGAAATATTTTAGTCAATTCCCCTGGGTATCCTTCGCAGGATCCCAGGAGATTCTCCTTCTCGGGTTATAGTCCGGAGCAAAAAACTATCTGATCATCACTTTCCTGACAACCATATTGTTGGCAGATTCCAGTTTGATTACATAAACACCCTGGTTCACATGACTACCAAGATTGATCGTGCTGTTTCCGTTAAAAGTACTTTGATAAACTACCTGTCCCATCAGATTGGTCACCGAAATGCCTGCACCGAACCATTCCTGTCCAGCGGAAATAAAAACTTTCTTTCCGTAAGCATAAATCCCGGGTGCATCCGATGACGGCTCATCACCGATCCCGACAGGGCCCCAGTTCTCAATTTCCACATCGTCAAAGAAAAGACCGTAGCCCTGCGTACTTGCAACATGGAAACCGATAAATATCACTCCGTCATCATCGGGTCTGATGATTCCGTTGGCCTGTGTCCATGATGAACTGCTGTATGCGGTATCCTGATAAACCGGATTGGTAAGGTCTTCAGTGAATGGCGTCACTCCCCAATAACTGCTAAATGATTCAGCCGTTCCCGATATCAGGGCCCTGTAATAATAAGAAACATTGTATTCTTTTCCTGCTTCCATATAAAAAGGCGGTGTGATGAGCCAGTTATCATAATCGGTATTCACAATACCTTCGGGATTAAAGCAGAACATGGACATGTTGTCATTGTGTCCCATCTGATCCGAACTTACCCAGTCTGCATCCGAATTGTCAACGGTCTGCCAGGCAAAAGGCGGATCAGGTACCTCTGCATCTTTAAAGTCTTCCGAATAAGGATATTCGGAAATGGCATCCATGGTTGTAAACGACCAGATCGTATTGCAACCGGTTGCCGGTCCCTGGCTGTTTTTCGGAATAACCTGCAAATAGTAAGTCGTGCTGGGTTCCATATAATAAATGAAACTGTTTGATGTCATGGTTTCACCATCATACACATTGGTAGGTGTCTCGGTACCACCACCGTCCGTTCCGAAATAAACATCATAAGCCGTTGCATACAATGCCGGCTCCCACGATATCAATTCATTCAGCAGGACAGTTACGGCCCCGTCTCCCGGCGAATTCAATGCGATTGAACATTCAGGAACAACCGTGTATTCGTCAATACCGGAAATGATCAGTGAAAAGGCCTGCTCGCCTCCGCTCAATGTGCCGTCATGGTCAATATAAATGGTGTAATCACCTGGCGCGGGGTTGGGTATCACGACGATCTCCGTGTTGTCCACATCGTTTTCAGAGTCGTTTGTGGCGGCTGCCGACGGGTTGTCGGGATCAAGCTTGTAAGGGAAATACACATTGCTGTTTTCATCCGAAACCCGCAAATCAAGGTCATTGACCAGCATGGGGTCGCGGGGATTCAATGCCGGGGCGACAGGCGTTCCCGGCGGGTCGGTCCAGCAGATGGTCACCCTGAGCTCGGGCATCCCTTCGGGAACATTGACCACACGAATATAATTGTCACCATCCTGCAAAACAAGTTCGTCTATTGAATTCTGTCCCTGATCATCCGAGATCAGTAAAGCCGCTCTTTTATCGTTCATCAATCCCCATCCGAAAATATAATCCGGACCCGGATCAGGGCCGGCTTCGTCTGCCGTATGCAGGATGAGGCCTTTCAGTGTAGCCGCACGCATGACACTTTTGTTATTCAGATTCTGATAATGAAACTGCAACAAAGCTGCGGAACCCGCCACATTGGGCGAGGACATGGATGTGCCCTGCGAAACAAAATAATCTTCATCGCTGTTATCTCCTGTTGAATAAACGCCTACACCTTTCCCCACAATGTCCGGTTTGATGCGTCCGTCGTCGGCAGGTCCCCAGCAACTGAAGCTGCTCATAACCACATCCTGCGGGCCGGCATAATTCAATAATTCTTTGACAGCGCCGACAGCCACCACATTTTTCCCAAGGGCAGCATGATGAATACAATCATAGCCGTCATCACCGCCGTCTTTTTCCGGTTTTCCGTTTCCCGCATCGCCGGGGCCTTCCCCCCTGTCGTTTCCGGCAGCACGGAAGATCAGATAGTTAGGGGCGTTATAGGCAATCTGGTCCATCTTTCTTGCCTCACTGTCATAAAATCCGAATTTATAGTCTTCATCAGGATCAATGTTCGGATTTCCCAACCATTGCCACTGGCTTCCCGTCCAGTTCCATCCGGCACCAAAGCTATACGAATGGTTGGATATTTCCAGTCCGGCAGCCGCAGCAGCAGTCATCTCACCGATATCATTACTCCATTGCCATGATTTCAGCTTGCCGGCATAAAGCATGCCTTTTGCATTTTCAACCACACCGGCTGCAACCAATGTCCCGGCCACATGCGTTGAGTGCGGGTGCGTAGCATAATTGCCGTCCATCTGTGTCACCCTTGTTGTTCCCTGATCGGTAAATTCCTGGTGTGTTACGCGAACTGCGCCGGCATCCCATTCTCCCAGTTGTTCATATCCCTCACCGGTAAGATCCAAACCCGATGTACCACCGGGCCAAAGTTGTGCAGCACGTGTTGTGTAGGCTGCACCGAGGTTGTCAGTAATATAGTACATGGGAATGCCATCCTGGATATCCACCATTTCCATGACGCGGCCGTCTTCCAGTTCAATACGAACCGGAACGTTATGGTACTTAGCGTATTGTTGAACTTTTTTGGCGTTGGCTTCCCACTGTGCCGTAAATTCTTTTGACAGCTTCAGCAACGCTTCTACATTGGTTTCTGTCTGGGCAAAAACAGTTGTGCTCATCAGAAACATTACCAGCATGAAAGAGGTAAAGATTTTCTTCATCATCAAATTTTTTAGTTAATAATTTCTTAATGGAAACTGCAAAACGGAGGAACTCCTCCTTATTTATACTAATTCTATGCAAATATACTAATATTGTATGGTCATAATAAACATTACATGGTTTTTAACTTTTTAAAGATTTAATTTCTCACCAATTGCCGATATCCCGAATTTCATTTTTGATGTGATTTCAATTGCTTCTGTTTCATATTTTCTATCTTTGTGAAAATTAAAAAATGACAGAAAAAAATGACAGAATCAATTGCTATACTTTGCGGTGGTGGCCCGGCGCCGGGTATTAATTCCGTGATCAGTTCCGTTGCAAAAACGTTCCTGAAATCAGGATATCGCGTTTTGGGTATTCATGACGGATACAAAGGTCTTTTTAGTGAGAATCCCGTCTTTCAGGAAATTGATTTTCAGCTTGCAGACGACATCCACAAAAGGGGCGGGTCTGCTTTAAAGATGAGCCGTTACAAACCAAAAGACAGTGAATTCACAACAAAATTCTTTACCGAAAACAATGTGGAGCTGTTGGTCACCATTGGTGGTGATGATACCGCTTCAACCGCCAACCGCATTTCAAAATTTTTGAGAGCACACGATGTAAGTATCCAGAATATCCACGTTCCGAAAACCATTGACAATGATCTGCCTTTGCCGGAAGGCATTCCCACATTCGGATACCAGTCGGCCAAACAGGAAGGTGTCAGGATTGCCCAGACCGTTTACGAAGATGCGCGTACCAGCGGCAACTGGTTTGTCATTTCAGCTATGGGTCGCGAAGCCGGGCATCTGGCATTTGGCATCGGCGCGGCCAATCATTTCCCCATGATCATCATCCCGGAAATGTTTTACAATGTTGATGTTACTTTTGACCGGATCATCAAGTTGATCATTTCCTCTATCATAAAAAGAAGAATTGAAAGCATAGAATACGGTGTTGTGGTGGTCAGCGAAGGCGTTTTCCATTTTATGAGTGATGATGAGATCAAAAATTCGGGCATCAATTTTACTTTTGACGAACACGGACATCCCGAGCTGGGGAATGTCAGCAAGGCACACATCTTCAATATCCTGCTTCAGCAAAAGCTGAAAGAACTGAACATTAAAGTGAAAAGCCGCCCTGTTGAGCTGGGTTATGAACTGCGGTGCGTACCGCCGGTGGCTTATGACCAGCTTTATTGCGGATTGCTGGGCTACGGCGTTAAAAAGCTTTTTGATGAAGGCAGGACAAGCTGCATGGTCACGGCAAGTGCCACCGGTGAGATCAGCCCTTTGTATCTCGAAGATGTGGAAGACAAAAACGGAAAGATCAAACCCAGACTGGTGAATATGGACGGAGCCAAACAGAAACTTGTTTTTGAAAACGGCCTGCAATATATTGAGCCCGGCGATTACGAACTGGCCAAAAAATATCTGCCAAATCCTGAAGAATATGATTTCAGGAACATATTAAAGTGGTAGCCTGTCGTGCTGCCAATATCATTCTTTCGGATTCACGTCCGGCCAGGATATGAAAGGTAGTGCTATTCGAAAGATTAGATTTTTATGAATTCTGTTGCCCAATTTGGTGTAAACTAATGATCGTTTAAAAAAACAGTTTATTTTCGTAGATTATTATAACCGGATACCGGCATTTTTATGTGGCAACTTCTCGTCAGACTTATTCTCCGTAACAGACCTTTGATTCTGACAATTATTGGTGTGATCACAGTATTTATGGCCTACAAAGGTTCACAGGTAAAAATGTCGTACGAGATGGCCCGCATGCTTCCCAAAAGCAATATTTACAACATAGAATACGATAAGTTCAAACAGGAATTCGGTCAGGACGGCAGTGTGATCTTTGTTGCCATCCAGGACCCGAAGCTGTTTACGCTGCAACATTTTGACGACTGGTATGATCTGAGTAACGAGGTTCGGGAAATGACGGGTGTTCAGGAGGTTCTTTCGGTGGCCCGCCTTTATGCGCTGAAAAGAAACGACAGCCTGAAGAAATTTGATTTTGTTTCACTTGCCCCGAAAAGGCCGACCACCCAGCAGGAAGTTGACTCCATCAAGAAAAACATTTACAACCTGAAGCTGTACGACGGACGCTTGTTTAACAGGGAGACAAATGTCAGCCTGATGATGATCACGCTGGAAAAAGAAATACTGAATTCCAAAAAAAGGATTCCGCTCATTCGTGAAATTACAGACTCGATCAATAAATTCGGTGAAAAATACAACCTCGAGATTTATTACTCCGGTCTGCCTTACATCCGTACCGTTACATCCAAAAAGGTTCAGAACGAATTACTCTTTTTTGTATTTCTTTCGCTGATCATTACCTCCATTCTGCTGTTTATTCTTTTCCGTACGGGACGAGCCGTCTTGTTTGCCATGATTGTGGT
>JAOZOO010000291.1 GCA_029933225.1 Bacteroidales bacterium
GTACCCGAGGCCGGGGTCGAACCGGCACTCCAAAACTGGAACTGGTTTTTGAGACCAGCGCGTCTACCAATTCCGCCACTCGGGCATGAGTCCCAAATTTGGGAGTGCAAAGTTACACTTTTTTAATAACGGGCAAATATACCAACAGAGGATTTTTGAATTGAAATTCTCGTTAGTCACCATCCAATCGTCCACCCATCCATTTCCCCATTAAAAAATTCCCGGAATCACCTTATACGGCACTTGCTTACAATATTCCTCCCAGTACTTCCCATATTTCAGGCGGCATTTTACGTCATCGCGTTTGGCACGGTGGAACAGGAGGATGGTTAGAAAGACCACATAGAAATAAGGCATAAAATTCTCGAACAGGGCTGGTAGCGACCAGCAAATCGCACCCAGTATCTCGCCTACATAATGAAAATGACGGGTGATGCCCCACCAGCCGTCCACCAAAAGGATGCTTTGGCGTTTTCGGCCTTTTTCATCCACATATTCGGCCCTGATGATTTTGGCTTTGTGTCCCCAAATTTTGTAATCTCCATCATGTGTCCGCACGTTGATACGTTGACGGTTCATGCTGGTCTTGCTGTAAAACGAAAGGATACCCACGATGATCAGAATGGCCGAAAACACCGGCCCGATGTGGACAGGATGTTTCACAAGATAATGCGCCGTCAGCGTGTAAATAGCAGGCACCCATACCATCACGCCCCACACGATGTAGTAGCCGGCCCGGTCTTCCTGGATATCCATGGTTTTGAAATAACCCGACTCGTAGTAAAAGAATATCCCAACATAAATAAGTTGTAAAACCACAGAGACGATCATGGAATCGCTGACACTGCCGTACAACTCGTACTGCTTGTCAGCAAATGCCAGGATAAGTAGCGGCCATGACATCATCCCGAAGCGGCAGTTGGTGAAGTGCTTCACATTCACGCCGAAAATGTGCGGATACAGGTCGGTTCCCCAGTAATAGTCGAACAGCGGGTTCCCGCTTGAACCGCTGTCGGGGGTGGTGGGCCGGTATATTCCTTTGAAATAAAGGATGATGCAAAACAGCCAGCTAAAGATATTCAGCGCCCCGAGAATTTCGCCGAAATGGTCGTAAATCATTGCAGGATTAAAAACGTTCAACTGAAATCCCAGTAGCCAGAACAATCCAAGTGACAGGATAAAAGCAAAAAAACCGTTGTTTTTATAGACAGGAGTATATCCTTTGGGAGTAGTAGGGCCGTTGACTTTTTTACCGGGCAACAGTTTCAGAAAAAGAATTTCAACAACAGCAAAAATGGCGATGATCGCCCAGGCCGTTTTCGACCCCCAGAATACCGGCGCCCAGATCTGATACATACCACCGAAGAATCCATGTTCTCCGAAAAACCGAAACAACTCCAGAAATGAACCGTTCAGGTTCTGACTGGTGTACCAGAACACAATGGCCGCAGGAGGCGTCAGCAAAATGATCA
>JAOZOO010000292.1 GCA_029933225.1 Bacteroidales bacterium
TGTTCAGTTTTTGTCAGTTTTTTCGGAATACTCTAAATATCTACTATTCCTTCCCGCTTCAGGCGTCCCGCCTGAAGTTCGGGATATCTACTCCCACCAGACTTCATCAACAAATATCCATGCCGGGTTGCCGGCGCCTTTGTGCCAGGCAGGGCATTGACCGCGGTTTTTGGCAACGATGTGAATGTACCTGACTTTCTGTTTCGGGAAAGTGACCGTAAAATCTTTGATGATCCCGCCTTCTGCATGTTCGTCAATATCGTTCCGGATTTTACCCACTTCTTTAAAATCTTTGCCGTCTTTCGATATTTCAAACCTCACCCATTCCGGCATAAAAATCCATGAGTTTTGGTTTTGCAGAAAACCGGCACCTGTTTTGCTGATCCTTTTTGCTTTTCCCATATCGATTAAGGCATCCAGATCCACGCCGTAATAGCCCTGCCAGTTGCCGGTGGTAAAATCCCTGCCTCCCCGTAACGAGTTGACCAGTGCTTTGTCGCCTCCGGCCGTGTATTGTGGGCTGTACGGATTTTTCACTTTTACTGTCCTGCCGGAAGGAATTTTCATGTATTCCGCATTTTCGAAAAAACTGTTTTTGCCATTCCGGGAGGCAACTGCGGTAAACTTTGTGCTCCGGGTAATTTCAAAAGGCACGGTATATTTTTTCAGTGAGGGTTCGTCTTCATAGGTCTGATAGCCCCAACGAATCAAAGCATCATCATAAAGGTCAGCTATTTCAATAGTCATTCTATTTTCAAAGGTTTTTGAAGCTGCTTTAAAATAAGGCACCGGTGTTATGGGATATTTTGTAATCTTTTGAACTGGCCGGTTTTCCTCTGCTTTTCCAAATTCAGGGTTAGGCTGATTTCCCATTTCAAATTCCAATACCCCGCCATCCATGATCATTTGATGAGTAATGTATGATTTTGTCCACGGTTGTCCGTTGTAACTGACATTCTGCACATAAAAGTTTTCTTTCGACAAGTTTTTCGCCCTTATCTCAAAATCATTCCCGTTTTCCAGATTAAGTTTCATTGATTCAAACACAGGGGTTCCCAAAACATAAATATTACTTCCGGGCGTAACCGGATAAAAACCCATGGCGCTCATCACGTGCCATGCCGACATCTGACCGCAGTCTTCGTTGCCACTTAAACCATCAGGGTTATCTGTATATAATTCGCTCGTTATCCGATGCACCAGCGCCTGTGTTTTCCATGGACTGCCCACGTAATTGTACAAATAAGCCATGTTGTGGCTCGGTTCGTTACCATGGGCATACTGCCCGATCAGACCGGTGATATCCGACTGGTCGCGGCCCGAAAGTTTGCTTTCGGAATGAAAAAGCTGATCCAGTTTGGCTTCGTATTTTGCATCGCCGCCCAGCAGTTCGATATGTGTATTGATATCCTGCGGAACAAAAAAGTTATATTGCCAGGTATTGGCTTCGGTAAGCATAAAGTTCACTTC
>JAOZOO010000293.1 GCA_029933225.1 Bacteroidales bacterium
TAACAAGTGCATCAGTTTAGGTTGAACAGCATCTTAACTTCATAAGTGATGTCACTTATGAAGTTAAGCGCAAAAACTGGAGCACAATATGAGTTATAAACATCTGACATACGAGCAACGAGTTCAAATCCATACGTATCTCAAAGCTGGTTATACGATAAAACAGATAGCCAGTCAGTTGGGCGTTCATCGTACGACAATCAGTCGAGAGATCAAAAGGAACAGCGGTAATCGGGGCTATCGTTTTAAGCAAGCCCAGTCCCTGTATGTAAAGCGTCGAGCCGGGTCGGCGAAACGCATACGTTTCACTGCCGACATTCAGGTGCTCGTGAGCTATCTTCTTCGGCAAGATTGGAGCCCGGCACAAATTAGCGGTTGGTTGAGAAAATATCATATTGGTTTTGTCAGCCATGAAACGATTTATCAGTTTATCATTTGGGATCAAAAGCAAGGCGGTGATCTTTACACCCATCTTCGTCAAGGGCATCGCAAACGCCGCCGGCGTCTGAAACAAAGGGATCGCCGCGGTCGTATTCCCAATCGTATCAGTATTGATGAACGCCCCTCGATTGTGGATACCAAAGAACGGATCGGCGACTGGGAAATAGATACGATTATTGGCAAAAACCATCAAGGCGTCCTGCTGACCGCTGTAGAACGTAAAAGTAAATTTACCATTATCCGAGCGCTGCCTAATCGAGAAGCAAAATTAGTCGCCCAAACTTTGATTGCCATGTTAACTCCCTATAAATCGTTGGTATGGACAATCACCAGTGATAACGGTAAAGAGTTCTCGCAACACGAAAAAATCGCCAAAGAACTAAAAGCTAAATTCTATTTTGCCCACCCCTACTGCTCGTGGGAAAGAGGGCTTAATGAAAATACCAATGGACTGATACGTCAATACTTTCCAAAGAAAATATCGCTATTGGATGTCACGGATGAACAGGTCGAAAATGTTCAGTATAAATTAAATCACCGACCCAGAAAATTACTTGACTTTGAAACACCTTATCAAATATTCTTTAATTCATTATGTGCACTTGGAACTTGAATCCAGCAAATGATCTTCAAGGAGTCAGTACTTTTTGAAATTAATTTTCTCCTTTGCGAACTCTGCGACTACTTTGTGAACTTTGCGGTTAATAATTAAATTTGCAAAGGTTAAATAAGCAAATCAGCAATGAGGCTAAATTTTGAAGCTGATACTTCCTGATTTTTACCGATGAGAAATCTGTTGGCAAGGGTATTAAGCCACTCGCGTTCAATTCGGGCGGAGACGATGGTGATAAAATAACTGCGCGAATCGGTCGTGATTTCATAATTTAATGAAAAAGCAATAGGTGAATTTTCTCCTCTCAGTAAAATTTCCCCGCTGATCATTTTCGTTTGCTTGTCAATCTGTAGCTCGTTCAGTTCGCCAAAATCCTGAATAAGTTTGTTGGCTATTACTTTTGTAATATTTCCG
>JAOZOO010000169.1 GCA_029933225.1 Bacteroidales bacterium
AAAAAAACCCGGAGAAAATTCCCCGGGTTTTGCAAACCACAGTTTGTTTTGGTTCAGACTATTCTTTTCTTGTCTTTTTCCAGCTCTTTCTCCCTTTCTTCTTTGCCTTCCTCCTGGAATTTCCAACCGCCTATCATGGATGAAGTGATTCCGTTTCGTTCGATATAATCATGATAAAACACAAGATAGACATGAACCAGGGCAAAAAGTATAAAAAACCACATCATGATGTGATGGATATCGCGCGTCATCATGTCACCGCCCAGCAGGGGAGGTACCCAGGCAAACAGTTGTGCAAACCATGTGGGGCTCATGGCAGCATATAGGCCGAAACCGGTCAGTACCTGCATCAAAAAAGCGAGAAATGTCAGAAAGTAGGTAAAACTGGCCAGGGCATTGTGTCCCAGGTTGGGATTGTCTTTACACTGTATCTGGAAAATATCCACTTTAATGATGTCCCACATGTCTTTCCAGTGTCTGGTGGTGTAGGGAACATAATTCCGCCAGTTGGCAAAGCGATTGCCTGCAAAACCCCAGTATATCCTGATGATAAAATTAAACAGGAAGATGTAGGCAAAAAGAAAATGGAGAAACCGTGTTGTCCCAAACCAATAACTGAACGAAGGCTCAACGGCGCTTTGAATTGCCGGAGGATCACCGATAATAAACCCGGTGATGGAGAGTATGACAATGGTCAATGCATTCAGCCAGTGGTAATAACGCACCGGCAACTCCCACACATAGACGGGATGCATCAAATGTTTATGATCTTCAATTATCTGTTGCATGATCAAAATGTTTGAATTTGGTGAACATAGCTTCCTTTTTCGTCATACACATGAACGGCACAGGCAATACAGGGGTCAAACGAATGGATCGTACGAAGCAATTCTAATGGCTGTTCGGGATTCGACACCGGTGTACCGATCAACGAAGCTTCATAAGCTGACATCTGTCCTTTTGCATCGCGAGGTGATGCATTCCATGTACTGGGAACAACCAGTTGATAGTTGTCTATTTTCTGATTCTTGATAATGATCCAGTGTGCCAGGGCGCCCCGTGGAGCTTCAGTCATGCCCACCCCTTTGGCTTCATCAGGCCAGTCTTCGGGATCCCACATGTAATTGGTATGCAGGTGGGTGTCGCCATGTTTGATGTTGCTCATCAACTGGTCAAAGAACTCCAGCGCCCAGCCGGCCACAAGCTTGGTTTCCAGTCCGCGTGCGGCCGTCCGGCCGAGAGTTGAGAACAACGCTGTTACCGGAACATCAAGATAGTTCAGGGCATAATTAACTACTTCCTGATATTCTTTACGACCCGAAGCATATCCCACAAGCATACGTGCCAGCGGACCGACTTCCATCGGATTGCCTTTCCACCTCGGTGTTTTCAGCCAACTGTATTTGCTCTCCACATTCAACTGGTCATACGGTGGTTTCGGCCCCGTATAGTTCAGGTTGGTTTCACCTTCCCAGGGATGTTTTCCATTGTTATTCCCCGAATCGTATTCATACCATGAATGAGAGATGAATTCCTTGATCTGATCCGGATCGCTGGTATCCACTTCATGCACCTTGCTTAAATCCCTTCCCATAATAATCCCTCTCGGGAATTTGTAACTGGCGGGATCGTTGAATCCGTTGGTAGGCAGGTCGCCGTAAACGAGGTAGTTTTTCAGTCCGCCGCCAATGGCACCCCAGTCTTTATAAAATGAAGCCACCGCAAGCAGGTCAGGGATATACACCTGGTCAACAAACGTTTTGGCATCATCGAGAAGTTGTTTTACATAGGCAAAACGCTCGGCATTCAAAGCATTGGGGCCGTTGATGTTGATGGCTGCAGGAACGCCACCGACGAGGTAATTGGGGTGCGGGTTCTTTCCGCCAAAGATGGTATGGACTTTAACGATCTCTTTCTGCCACTCCAGCGCTTCAAGGTAGTGGGCTACCGCCATCAGGTTGGCTTCCGGCGGCAGTTTGTAGGATTTATTACCCCAGTATCCGTTGGCGAAAATCCCAAGCTGTCCGCTTTCCACGAATTTTTTGATCCGCTTCTGGACATCTTTGAAATATCCGATAGAATTTTTCGGCCACGGAGATATGCTCATAGCCAGTTCCGAAGTGGCTTTGGGATCGGCTTTAAGTGATGAAACCACATCCACCCAGTCCAGCGCATGCAGGTGATAGAAATGAACCACATGGTCCTGCAGCATCTGGGCACAAAACATCAGATTACGAACCAGTTCGGCATTGGGAGGAATTTTGATGCCGAGGGCATTCTCAACGGTACGGCACGAAGCCAGTGCATGAACGGTGGTACAAACACCACAGACTCGTTCGGTAAAAGCCCATGCATCACGGGGATCACGGCCTTTCAGGATGATCTCCATTCCACGAACCATCGTTCCGGAACAATAAGCATCCACAATTTTATTGTTTTTGATCTCGACTTCGACACGCAGGTGTCCTTCGATTCGGGTAATCGGGTCAACGACTATTCTTTTTTCCATGATACTCCTCCTTTTTATGATTCGTTATTTTTATCCAGTTCCGGTTCACACTCGCCTTCTTTGATCAATTGGCGCTTTCTGATATTGGTGGAAATGGCATGGGCTACAATACCGACGCCGGTAGCAATACCGAGTCCGAGCCCTACCTTGTCGGCAGTGGATTCAATCCCGAATCCCGGGAAGTTGGTCAGATGACGATAGAACGGGCCATTGTCCCAGAAGTTGGCTTCGCTGCAACCGATGCAGGGATGGCCTGAACGGATGGGGAAGCTGACGCCGTTGTTCCATTGGGTTACGCCGCAGGCATTGTAAGTAACCGGTCCGCGGCATCCCATCTTGTAAAGGCAATAACCCTGTTTGGCACTTTCGTCATCGAAGGATTCAACAAACAGGCCTGCATCGTAATTCGGTCTGCGGTAACAGGTGTCATGAACCCGTTTTGAATAAAATGACTTGGGACGTCCCAACCGGTCCAGCACTGGCACAGAGCCAAAGGTCAGGAGGTGAACAATAATACCGGCCATCACCTCGGCAATGGGCGGACAACCCTGAACATTGATGATGGGTTTCCCTTTGATCTTTTTATAAATGGGGGTAGCACCAGTCGGATTGGGTTTGGCTGCCTGAACACAGCCTGCCGATGCACAGTTACCCCAGGCAATGATGGCCTTGGCACCTTCGGCAGCTTCCGCAACAATATCTTCAAAGGTCTTCCCTGCAATACAACAATAAACTCCGTCATTTTTTACGGGAATCGATCCTTCGACGGTCAGGATGTATTCTCCTTTGTATTTTTCCATGGTATCGGTCAGCGACTTTTCTGCCTGATAACCGGCGGGAGCCATGAGGGTTTCTGTATAATCCAGCGAGATCTTGTCAAGCAGGATATCAGCGACCAGCGGGTGCGAAGACCGGATAAATGACTCGCTGCAACAGGTACATTCCTGTCCGTGAAGCCACAGTACCGGAATTCTTGTTTTTGTTTCCAGCGCTTTGGCCACTTTGCCAATGGCGCTGGATTCGAGGCCGAGCATAGCTGCCATCATAGCGCTGAACTTCATAAAGTCGCGCCGTGAGTAGCCTTTCTCGATGGCCATTTCATAATACGTTTTTGGTTTTTCACTCATAATTTTTATATTTATGTTGATGCTTTTAATAATTATTTCCAAGCTCTGTTTTCACTTCATCATTCGTGAGGTCCTATTTCTTTGAATTGAATAGATTTTATTTTCAATTCGCCTTCGATGGTCACATCACCACCCAGTTCAAGGTTTTCAACATTTTTGACGGATATGAGTAAACTGTCGGTATCGCAAACGATTTTTGCGTGTAGTGTTCCCTGGCTTTCCATCAATTCGGCCACCTTGCCTTTGAAACAGATCGTCGCTTTATCCATAGGAGGTAGTGATTATTGACAATTAGAGAGGCAACTGTTGAGCCGGAAATAAAAACAAGAAATAACTGAACAGAAGAGTGTGCGTTATGTAATTTTAAATGAATTGGTTAAGAAAGAGTGGCCTTAATTAATTCATATTTGTTCTAAATAAGGAGAATTCGGAATTTACGGGATTCCGTGAATTGTATGCGGGAATGCGTGAAGGGGGGGAGAGTATAAGGGATGTATGGGTATAAGGTGCAATGTGTTGTCCTGAAATAGGTTAATGCATACGAAAAAAATTATAGCAGTTTAAACAAAGAAGTTGTATAAATAACATGAAACTGCTTTCTTACCACCTTTTTTGCTTATATTTGAAGAAATCAATAAATTACTTTAATGAAAACAATTACTTTTTACCTCGTTATAACCATTCTGATGATCTCCTCGTCTGCTATCTGCCAGCCACGCGAAGTTAGAGATGATGCAAATGGCGATTGGACTGAACAACATGTCACCCTGTTTGATACGCCTGAGGCAGGTATTATGGTACGATCCGGTGATATTGATAATCTCGGGTTTGGCTGGCCTGACGGATTTGACCCCTTTTCAGGCAATAACACACCAAATCATTACTTTCCCTGGGATCCGGATTCAACGGATGTTTCGGGCACAGACAGAATCATGGTAGTATCGAGTTATAACGGTTCACCACCTCACGGCCAGGATGGTTATACAGGTTATACCTCGAGACCGGAAAACCTGCCCAGACCAATCGTATTAAACTATGGCCTCGGCGATATACAAGTTGAATCGGCGATGCTTCAAATCTTCGTCGATGATTTCCAGGCACCGATATTCGGAGCCGATTATTTTGTCAGTATCAATGGCGTGGATGCATCTTATTTTTCTGATATAGTTAATTCACTGATCCAAACAGGGCCAATCGGCAAAATTGTTAATGTGGTTATTCCGGAAGATTATCTTTATCTGCTTGAGAGTGATTCATTGAGTATCCTTTTTGACGATACAATCACAGGTGCAGGCGATGGCTATGCCATTGACTTTGTTAAACTTTTGATTAACGTGAAGGGGTTTAGTTACACGTCAAAAATGTATGGTTATGTGACCAATATCAACACAGGTGAACCCCTTGAGAATGCAACTGTTTCTGCTTCGGGAACTGGAGAAGTCTTCACCGATCAGGATGGGTTTTATTTTTTTAATGAACTCCCGGCAGGAATATCAAGTATTTCCGTTACAAAATTCAGTTACGATACGGCAAGCGTTATTGTTGACCTGGTAAGTGGAGATTCAATTAGGAAAGATTTTCAGTTAAATGAGATCCTTGATGCGGAATTTACGGCTGACCAGCCGGTTGCTTCCGAAGTTCCACATTCTGTTCAGTTTACTGATCTTACGTCAATGAATCCGACATCATGGTCCTGGAATTTTGGGGATGGCACTACTTCTGAAGATCAAAACCCCTCACACACTTATGAGGAAGCCGGATATTACACTGTTACGCTTACTGCAAGTAACGATACAGAAACCAATACTGAAGTCAAAATTGATTACATACAAGTAGGAGTAGAAGGAATTGAAGAATTTAGTATCATTTCTGATGTTTTGGTGAGACCAAACCCGCTTTCATCAAAAGGCACCGTTTCTTTTATCCTTAAAGATGCCGCTTATATTCAGATTGATATCTTTGACCTGACCGGAAAAGTGGTCAAAACAATTTATGCACAACATCTGAATCAAGGAGAATTTGACGTTAACTTTACAACAGATGATTTGACAGAAGGCCTTTATTTAATCGTGTTGAATGCAGGAAGTAAAATCTCATCGAAGAAAATATTTGTTTT
>JAOZOO010000053.1:0-693 GCA_029933225.1 Bacteroidales bacterium
GATTACCACCAATGTTCGTAATAGCTCTAACTTTCATATTTACAACTACTTGCGGCATGCACCATATTTTTTTAGCAATTGTAATTCATCATGTTCTTTCAGCACTATCAATCCTTCTGTGTAACATAGAAGCCATTGTCATTATATCTAACGCATCCGATTCATTAATTTCCCAATAAATTCGTGGTGCATGAGCTGTTGTATTTCTAAACATTCCAAAAAATCCAATTAATAAATTTGAAAAACCTTTCTGCTCACTTTTCTTTGTTTCATCACTCAAACTATTTATTTTTAAGATTGGATTATTTACATTAAAAACTTTTGTTACAAGAGAGCTTCCATCATCAGTTAATCCAGTTAATTGTCTTATTTTATCAGCAACACTTTTCGTTGCTTCAAAAACTGCGTGAAAGTAATTCTCTTGTAATAATTCAGATTTACAAAATTCTAAAACATCTGGATGAACATTTCGCTCTTTTAATTTTGACAATAATAAAGTTGCTCGTTGTTGAGCGTCTGAAATTGTTTCTGATTTTTTTATAGGATTAAATTTCCCTTTCTCATTTAATTTTAATCCAATAAAAGATAAAACTTTGTTTAACTCTGACCGCCTTTCTTCAAATGTTTCTTTATTATTAATAAACTGTGAAGGATGATAAGATTTTTGGATAAGTGTCAAGATATTGTTTGAAC
>JAOZOO010000053.1:703-14956 GCA_029933225.1 Bacteroidales bacterium
TTGAACAGCCTGTTCTATCCTGAACTTCAACACACGAATTATAAAGTCTTCTCCATTTTGTCATTTCAGGGCTAACATCTTTCATTTTAGCATCAAGAATAGCTTTACTTAATTCACTTCCTTTTAATCCTTTTGATGTGTCAGCTACAATCCGACAAATACTTTCTAATATGTTTGGTTGAATAATTGGAAATTTTTTACTCATTGCTTTCTGTTTATAATTGCTAACTTCTTTTATATCCCCCTTTCCCCAATAAATCCGTCAACCCTGTTCTGTGGATATATACACATTTTACAGTTTATAATTCAATTCCATCAGGCATGCCGGTTAGCTAATTAATTACCCGTAAAATTATGAAATATATGAGTAACTTATTACAGATTAAGCCCAAACTTCACGAAAATATCCGGGTTGTAATAAAATTTATCTTTTCAAAGCATGTTATGATAGGCGAACACGCTTTTTATTTACCTTGCACGGGTTTTTTTAAACAGTGTGATTGCGATGAATATGAAGTATAAAAGTTTTTTTCTGTTTGTTGTTTTGTTTCTCGGTTTTTACGGCCTGCAGGGGCAGGAGGCCACCATCAGGGGCATTGTGTATGAAGAAAAATCGGGTGAGCCGGCCATTCTTGCCAATGTTTATTTGCTGGGAACTACTTACGGCGCCAGCACCGATGTGAACGGCTATTTTCTGATCTCAAAGATAAAACCGGGAAGCTACACCCTGCTGATCACCTACCTCGGATACGATACCATCAAAGAAAATGTGAAATTGGAAGCCAACAGGATGCTGAACAAAAAGTTTTACCTGAAGCAGTCATCCGTCAAACTTGAGACCGTTGAGGTGAGCGCCGAGCGGCAGACACAGCGTACCGAGACAAACACTTCCATCGTCAAGATCACGCCAAAACAGATCAATAAAATCCCTTCGATGGGGCAGGCCGACTTTGCCCAGTATTTGCAGGTTGTTCCCGGGATCATTTACACCGGTGAGCAGGGCGGACAGTTTTATGTGCGCGGGGGATCGCCCATTCAGAACAAGATACTGCTTGACGGGATGGTCATTTACAACCCTTTCCATTCGCTCGGTGTTTTTTCGGTATTTGAAACCGACCTCATCCGGACAGCCGATGTTTACACGGGGGGATTCAATGCCGAATACGGCACCAGGATATCTTCCATCATGGACATCACCTATAAGGACGGCAACAAGAAACGTTATACCGGTGCCATCGGCGCTTCCACATTTGGTGCCAGGGCATTTATCGAAGGGCCGATAAAACGGCAGAAATCGGCGGATGAAGGCAGCTCATCGTTTATTTTATCCGTGAAGAATTCTTACCTGAGCCAAAGCTCAAAAGTCTTTTACAACTATGTGGATGATAACGGGCTTCCTTTTGATTTTCTCGATCTTTACGGGAAGATCTCACTCAATTCGGCCAACGGCAGCAAGATCAGCTTTTTCGGATTCAATTTCAATGATAAGGTCAAGAACTACAAATCCATTGCCGATTTTGGGTGGAACTCGTATGGCGGCGGGATGAACTTCGTGGTCATTCCGGGAAAATCACCGGTGCTGGTTGACGGTATCATTTCCTATTCGCAGTACAATACCAATTTTGAATCCAACTCCATCACACCGCGTTCCAGCTCCATCGGTGGTTTTACGGCAGCGTTTAATTTCACCTATTTCTTCGGCACCGATGCCCTGAAATACGGGATTGAGATGGAAGGTTTCAAGACGGAATATGAGTTTACGAACTTTGCAGACGTCAAGATCAACCAAACGGAAAACACCACCCAGATCGGGCTGTATGCACAATACAAAACCACGCTTGGCAAGTTCATCATCGAGCCGGGCCTGCGGTTTGAGTGGTATGCTTCACTGTCCAATATTTCGCTGGAGCCGCGTCTCGCCATCAAATACAATGTCACCAAAAGTTTCAGGCTGAAGCTTGCCGGCGGTATCTATTCGCAGAACCTGATTGCGGCAACCTCCGACCGTGATATCGTCACCTTGTTTTACGGTTTCCTCTCGGGGCCGGATAATTTGCCGAAGACGTTCAACGGAAACGACGTGAAAAACAAACTGCAGAAATCGGATCACATCATATTTGGGACGGAGATTGATGCGGGAAGGTACATCAACTTCAACATTGAAGGGTATTACAAATATTTCCCGCAACTGACAAACATCAACAAGTTTAAGATTTACGATGAATCGAACGCCCCGCCGGATGCCCCGGATGTTGAAACCAAAGATTACATACTGGAAAAAGGAGATGCTTACGGCGTGGACTTTTCGATGAAAGTGGATTACAAAAAGATGTACCTGTGGTTTGTCTATTCGCTGGGGTATGTGCACCGTTCTTATGAAAACCGGGATGGAGAGATGATCACCTATACGCCCAATTTCGACCGCCGGATGAATATGAACGTGGTATTTTCATATACCGCCGGAGCCAAAAATCAATGGGAATTCGGCGCACGTTATAATTTTGGCACCGGCTTTCCTTTTACGCAGGTGCAGGGCTTTTATGAATACATCACCATGCCGGGCGGCGTAAATTCCGACTATGTCACTGAAAACGGAAATCTGGGCGTGATCTATGCGGATATGTTCGAAGGACGCCTGCCCCCGTATCACCGTCTGGATGTGGACATTAAAAAGAATTTCTTTTTCAGCGCACACAGCAAACTGGTGCTCGATCTGAGTGTGATTAACCTGTTGGACCGGAAGAACGTGTTTTATGTTGACATCCTGACCGGGGAGATCGTTTACCAGCTTCCCATTATGCCCAGCTTTGGCATGACATTTTATTTCTAACAAAGCCAGCTAACTTTTTTTATGAAAAACAAACCGATTATTTTGACATTGTCGCTTATTGCGGCAGCCATGCTTGTGACCGTGCAGGCATATTCCCAGAAAACAAATGAGATGATGGAAGCACCCAAAGCCAAAAAGATTAAAAAAGAATTTCATGAGTTTGGAAATACCCGTATCGACAATTATTACTGGCTGAACCAGCGGGACGATCCGGAAGTGATCGATTATCTGAAGGCGGAAAACCGTTATACCGAAATGGTGATGAAAAAAACGGAAAAACTCCAGAAGAAACTTTACAAGGAGATCGTGGGGCGGATCAAACAAAAGGACATGTCGGTACCGTACGACCTTCATGGTTATCAATATTATACGCGCTACGAAGAAAAGAAAGAGTACCCGGTTTACTGCAGAAAAAAGTTAGAGAAAGAGGCACCGGAGGAAGTCATGCTCGACGGGAATAAAATGGCAAAAGGCCATCATTTTTTTGACATCGGAAGCTGGGAAGTCAACCTGAACAACAAGCTGCTGGCTTACAGCATTGATACCGTCAGCCGCCGGAAATACACCATCCTTTTCAAGAACCTGGAAACAGGGGAGGAGTACCCCGACAGGATACCCAACACAACCGGGGACATTACCTGGGCCAACGATGACAAAACGGTTTTTTATGCCATGAAAGATGAAACGCTGCGGGCTTATCGGATCATGCGTCATCATTTGGGAGAAAACCCTGAAAAAGATGTGGTGGTTTACGAGGAAAAAGATCCCACTTTCGATGTTTTCGTTTACAAGACAAAATCCGATAAGTACCTTGTAATCGGGTCGTCCAGCACGTTGACTACCGAATACAGGATATTGCAGGCAGACAATCCCGACGGGAAGTTTAAAATATTTCAAAAAAGGCAGCGGGAACTGGAATATGACATCTCACACCAGGGCGGGCGCTGGCTGATCAGAACCAATAAAGATGCAAAAAACTTCCGGCTGATGGAAGCGCCCGAAGGCCAGACGTCACTGAAAAACTGGAAAGAAATCATACCCAATCGCGATGATGTCCTGCTGGAGTACATTGATGTTTTTCAGGATTATTATGTGGTGACCGAACGGAAAAACGGATTGCGCCGTTTCCGTGTTTATGACTTGAAAAACAACAAAGACTTTTATGTTACATTCGATGAAGAAGACTATTACGCTTCCACTTCGGAGAATCCCAAATACGACAGCGAGAAGTTGCGTTATTCTTTTACCAGTCTGAAGACCCCCATGACCATTTATGATTTCAACATGGTTACGAGGGAAACCACCTTCCTGAAGCGTGAGGAAGTGCTGGGCGGGTACAATCCCGATGAATACCTGACTGATCGCTTGTATGCCACGGCCCGTGACGGCGCCAAAGTGCCCGTTTCCATTGTCTATAAAAAAGGCTTCAAAAAAGACGGTTCGCATCCGCTGTTGCTATACGGCTACGGGTCTTATGGCTACAGTTCCGAATCTTATTTCTCACCGGCGCGGGTCAGCCTCCTTGACCGGGGATTTGCCATTGCCATCACCCACGTGCGGGGCGGAGAGGAAATGGGCAGGTACTGGTATGAAGACGGGAAATTGCTAAAAAAGAAAAACACCTTCTTCGATTTTATTGATTGTGCCAGATACCTGATCGACAACAAATATACCTCACGTGATAAACTGTTTGCATACGGGGGCAGCGCCGGCGGATTGCTGATCGGTGCCGTGATCAATTACGAACCCGGATTGTTCAGGGGGGTGATTGCCGATGTGCCGTTTGTGGATGTGGTGACCACCATGCTCGACAAAAGCATTCCCCTGACCACCGGCGAATATGATGAATGGGGAAACCCCAACGAAAAGAAATATTATGATTACATGTTGTCGTATTCTCCTTACGACAATGTGAAGGCGCAGGATTACCCCAATATCCTTGTGCTCACCGGCTTGCACGACAGCCAGGTTCAATACTGGGAACCGGCCAAATGGGTAGCCAAACTGCGGGAAATGAAAACCAATGACAACCTCGTGCTGTTACACACGAACATGGATTTCGGACACGGCGGCGCATCGGGCAGGTTTGAGCAGTATAAAGAAACCGCCCTCATGTATGCCTTTATGCTGATGCTGCTGGATATTGAGGATTAAGCCATACTTTCTTCCGGACGTGTTACGGGCTCGGTAACTTCCAGCCTGAATCCGATGCCGTGCACATTGGCAATACGGATATTCGGGTCGGGCCGAAGATATTTCCGCAACTTGGTGATGAACACATCCATGCTCCTCCCGATAAAGTAATCGTTTTCGCCCCAGACGATTTCGAGGGCCGTTTCCCTTGTGAGCAGCGTGTTAACATTTTCGCACAATAGCTTTAACAGCGCTGTTTCTTTTTTGGTCAGCCTGCGTTCGCCATCAATTCCCGAGAGCCGCATGGTGCTGGCATTGAATGTAAAACTGCCGATGCTGAAGATGTCATAGTCCTGGTATAATGCAAGGCGATGGGTTTCGCAACGTTTCAGGATGGCTTTAATACGCAGACTCAACTCCTCGGTGTTGAATGGTTTGGTGATGTAGTCGTCACAACCTGTCAGGAAACCTTTGATGCGGTCTTCTTTCAGATTTTTGGCGGTGAGAAATATGATGGGCGTTTTTGCATCTTTTTCCCTGATCTCACGGGCCAGCGTGAATCCGTCTTTTTTCGGCATCATCACATCGAGGATCAGCAGATCATATTTGTTTTGATAATAACTTTGCAATCCCTCCATTCCGTCACTTGCATGATCCACTTTATATCCGATCATTTCAAGATAATCTTTTAAGATGATGCTTAAATTGGGATCGTCTTCTACAAAAAGTATCCTGAATAATGTGCTTTGTTCCTGTGTCATGGGTCAAATCGTTTAGTCCGTTAAAATATTTGTCGTTTTTCTTACCACTTCCTTACATCATTTTTTGTTTGTTCCGAAAGGAAGATAAACATCAAATACGGAACCTTTTCCAAGTTCGCTTTCCACCTCAATGGTTCCGTGATGCTGTTCAACAACTTTTTTTACATAATAAAGCCCGATGCCATAGCCCCTTACTTCATGGATGTCGCCCGTTGGCACCCTGAACAGGTTTTTGAAAATATTTCTATGGTGTTCGGGTTTGATGCCAATTCCGTTGTCCCGGATACGCAGAAAAATCCCGTTTTTGCTGTTCCACGTCCTGATCAGTATTTCAGGATTATCGGGCGTGTATTTTATGGCATTGTCTATTAAATTGAAGATCATGTTGGCAATGTCCTCTTCATTCGCCACGATCACGGGATTTGTCGCTTCAGGTTCCAGGATCAGCTTTACGTGCTTTTCCTTTAACTGAATTTCAAAACGGCGGATAACCGTTTTGATCACTTCATGCAGATCGGTTTGTTTCAGTTGGTGATCTTGTTTTCCGTTTTCAAGCGATGAGATTTCAAGCACCTGTTCAACGCGGGTTTTTAAACGTTGGTTTTCATCAACGATCACGCGGGCATATTTTTTAACCTTTTCACTGTTTTCTGCAACCTGCGGTCTCAGAAGCATTTCGGCGGCGAGAGAAGTTGTGGCCAGCGGTGTTTTGAATTCGTGGGTCATGTTGTTGATGAAATCTGTTTTCAGTTCCGCCAGTTTCTTTTGCCTGAAAATGGTGAGAATGACATACACAAAACTAAAGATCACCACGATGAGAAAAAGGACGGACATCATCAGCCAGACTTCCATCTGCCTTAAAACAATGCTTGCTTTTGTCGGGAAATAAAGGGTAAGATAGTATTCTCCCGGCCTGTAAACGCTTGATAACGATAGTTGATATGGGGATGTAATTAATTGTTCTTCCTTATTTTCAAACCGGCCCGTCACAAACTTGTTGTCATTTTTCCGGTAGATACCGTAAAAATAATTTTCGGCCAGTTCCATGCTGTTCAGCTCTTCAAACAATAAAGAATCCAACGTGGCAGGTACAATATAGTCGGTGATATCCAGTTTGATCTTCCGGCATGACAAATCATATAAATGTTTTTGGAAAACCGGGTCGTTTTTTATCTCAAGCAACTGATTGATCACACTTTTCATGGCGATGCGCACGCTGTTGTCAAACTGTTCTCCTTTCAGATCCAGTGATTTCCTCACCCAGTAAAGCTGGGTAAATACAATCCCTATCAGTGAAACAGAGCTGATCATAATAATAAAAATGATGACCTTTTTCTTCATAATTTAGAATCATTCCAAATTTACGGACTGAATGACCCGGTCGCTCAATTTTAACATTTAATTAACAGAATTTAACATCAGGTTAACAACTGCCAATTGGCATTTGCCGGAAATTTGAACCAACATTTAAAAATACGAATATTCATTTAAGGAAAGATCGATTATGAAAAAAAGAATTTTGGCACTTAGCTTTGGGATTTTGTTTTTTGGAAGTATTGCCACAACTACATTTGCAACGGTTATCCAACACCAGAATACGATTACAATTGTAGATAACGATAAAAACACGAAAAAAGCAAAGAAAAATAAAAAATCAAGTGCAAAAGAATGTGCTACGAAAACTGAATGTTGTTCCTCGGCGAAAAAATCCTCATGTGATGAAAAAAAGAGTGGCGATAAAAAGTGACTTTTTCATTAATTAATTTGGTTTGGACCTCCTGGCATCCTGCCAGGGGGTCTTTTTTTTCTTAATGAGCTGATTTCAAATTCTTCCCGCTTCAGCTTGAACAGGGTTTAGTTTGTCACGATTATCTTTTTCACCAACTGCTGGTTTTGGGTTTTCACTATGACAAAGTACAGGCCCTGCGGCAAACCCGATATGCTGAACGTCATATCTTTCAAACCGCCTGAAAGTTTCCCTTCAGTCAGTTGAATCATTTCCTTTCCCTGAATATTGAACAGTGAGGCTTTAACGAAAGCTGAATTTTTCAAATGCATGGCGAGATGGATTTCGCTGGTTGCCGGGTTGGGATAAACGACGAAATCGCTCACGGCTCCCCCGGCAAAGTTTTCTTCTATACCCACAAAATCAGGTGTCTGGAGTTTTATGCTGGTGTACAACCGGTATTCGCCCGGCTCAAGCAATATTTTTTCGTTTACGTTAGTAACTATGAGAGAATCCCCAGTCCAGTAATCATACCAGGTACCCGTAAAATAAAAATTGGGATCAATGGAACCTTCGACGACATCGAAATTACCAAGTACGACCACCGACATGTCGGACGAGGTTAGCCTGATGCGTTTCAGGGCATAATTGGTGTACATATCGAAATCGCCTGTTCTGAAAACATCCTGTTCCTCTTTCAATTCAATCAGTGATGACCAGGTGTACATCAGCGTACGCCGGCGCCAGTCTTCAAGATAATCCCACCGTGGCGGTTTGGGATCAAGTCGGCAGTTTTCCTCGCCACAAGGCCACATAATGGAATAATCGTAACCCCGCTCACCAAACTGCCAGATCATTTTCGGGCCGGGGACCGTGAAAAAGAAATTTCCGGCCAGTGCCTGCCGTTCCAGCGCCGTTGCCGTGTCTTTCACGCTATAGCTGCCGCTTGCGTTGCCAAAGCTGACATTTTTGAACATCAGTCTTTCTTCATCGTGGCTTTCCATGTAGCCCATCACATGCGGATCGTTCCATCCGCGCTTTTTATATGATATCCATGAAAAATCCGACTTACCGTCTTGATTGTATCCCATGGTGGCTTCATTGTAATTGTAATTCTGATTTCCCCAGAGCATCATCCCGTAATTGGCCAGCACTTTTTCTTCGCTGTTTGTCGCAAAATGTTCGAGGATCACATAGGCGTCTGACTTAACATTCCATATTTTATCGGCCATTCTTTCGAGGATGGCAATCCTGTCGGCATCATAATTTCCTCCGGTATTGTTATTTGTGAAGCCTTTTGTAAAATCAAAACGAAAGCCGTCCACTCTATAGTGTGTCAGCCAGTAACTGTTTACGCTGTCAACAAAATTTTGGGTGTCTTTGCTTTTGTGGTTAAAATCATACCCCCAGCAATAGGGCTCATGCGGGCAAACCTGGTTGAACCAGGGGCTGTTGGCTGCCGGACGGTTGTTTTCTGTATCCCAGTACATCATCACCAGCGGGCAGGTTCCGTAAGCATGATTGAGCACCATGTCCATGATCACGGCGATTCCCCGTTTGTGACATTCGTCAATGAATTTCTTGTAGGTATTCCTCGGCCCGTAATATTTGTCGGGAGCAAAGTAATAATTGGGATTGTAGCCCCAGCTCAGGTTGCCTTCAAATTCACTGACCGGCATCAGCTCAATGGCATTGATTCCCAGTTTTTGAAAATAGTCCAGCGTATCGATCAGTGTATTAAAATCGTGAGCATCAATGAAATCCCGGACAAGCATTTCGTAAACCACCAGGTCGGTTGGGGCCGGAGGGGTAAAATCTTCCACTTCCCACTGATAAGGTTCCTGTGCCGTCTGAAATACGGTGGCGATTCCTGTGGTCTTATCATCGGGATAAGGCGGAATGCCGGGATAGGTGCCGGGGCTGATGTACTTATCGTTCCACGGGTCGCTGACCTGCTCGGCATAGATGTCGCCTACCCTGATCGATCCGTCAATGAGGTATTGGAAGATATATTGTCTTCCGGGTTCCAGTCCGGTGATTTCCACCCAGTATCTGTTCGCATCAGGCGTTTGCTTCATGTAAATATCGTCGGTCACTATCCAGTCGGAATGATCGCCGATGGCGAAAACATAATTCTTTTCCGGTGCGTACAGGCAAAGTATCACCGTTGTGTCGTTAATGTAGTTGATGCCGTCTTTGACGCCTGCCGGTCTTTCTTCAACGGTTAGCGGCCTTCTTACATAAAAATAAAATGAGTCGGCAACCCTTTCCGTTTCATTGGCTGCAACGGCTTTTATCCAGTTAGCGCCATAATGGGTAGCTATCAGTTCATATTGAAAAGAGGAACCCGTATCGGCAAATACTTCCTGGTTGTTGATGTAAAGAAATGAAGAATCGGCAAGGTTGGTTTGCCATGTAACATGTAAAGTGTCAAGCAGTTCGGCAATCAACGGGTCTTCTTCGGGGGAAGTGATGCGAACGGTGAGCGTTGCTGTTTCATAGACATCATAAAAAATATCAGGTGAAGTTTGTAAATTGCTCTCATCATTTCTGAAAACAAAACAAAGCTGACTGATAATTTCGTTGGCAGCGGCTCCGTAAAATTCACGAATAGAAGGGGTGATTTGCAGTTCATAAAGATTGGCTTCCAGATTTGTTAATTTCGGTTGGGTTGAGTTATTTCCCCAGGACCCGATTACATGCTGCCACTGGTTGCCGTTTACGGTAATTCCCGTGTGTGCATAGATGTCTCCGTTATAATCCTCCAGCGGAGTTCCCGTAGTGTTGAGGGTAACGGTTACCGCTTCGTCTGCCGTCGGAAAAGGCGGGTCAACTACGATGATCTGGGCATTCAGAAAATTGTAAAAAAGAATAAAAAGAGCTATTGTAAAAATCTTTTTGATCATGATATTTGCTTTTAAGTTGTTAAATAAGCGATAGTACAAAAGTAATGCAAAAAGACAGACGGGAAAGGGAACGAAATGATGTTCTTACGGTGAGATAATTGAAAATAAAAAAGCCGGTTACGCACCGGCTTTTTTATTTAATAAACAGTTTTAATTAATTCTTGATGAACTTGGAAGTCTGAACTCCTTTATCATTCTGAATGCTAATGATGTAAACACCACTTTGAAGGTCGTTCAGGTTCATGGATACTTTTTCACCGGAAACTTCCATCGTTCTGATCACTTTACCGGCAACATCATAGATTTCGATTTTATTCACATCATTGGTGCCACTGATAAAGAGTGTGTTTGTAACCGGATTCGGGTACATTTCATAAGTAAATTGTACGTTGTGGTCAAAGATACCTGACAGTTGTCCCCAGACATCGTTGATGACCATGGATGAATCAACAGTGACCTGACGATTGTCTCCGGCGTCCCATTCTCCGTTATCCCAACTGGGTTCTCCGTTTATCACACGGAAATATTTGTACTCATAAGTACCTTTGTACATCAGGAGTGTCAGTGTGTAAACATTCTGTTCTTCTGGTGAAGGAGTCATCTTTAATTCGGGAATGGTCCCGGGCATTTGCCATGCTGCATGGCTTCCGGCGATATAAACATCGTCGGTATCCGGGTCAAATTCTTCGGCAGTGGACATGTCCACATTAAAGGTGACAAATTGCGGTTTGTTTCCCCACACGTTGTTGAAGGTCAGATTGTCAATAAGCAGGATTGTGACACGGTTCGGATCGCCAGCCCATTCGCCGTTGTCCCAGCTTGCCTCTCCGTTGATTACACGGAAATATTTGTACTGGACCTGGCCTGAATCCGCCTGAAGAGTAATGGTGTAGATCATTTCATTTTCTGCAGAAGGTGCCATTTTGTAAGTCTCATCCGAACCCGGTTGTGCCCACCCGGCAAAACTTCCGGAAATGTACACGTCGTCAGTTGCCGGATCAAAAGGATCGGCATTGGTCATGTCAACCGTAAATGTGACGGTGAACTTGGCTTGTCCCATCACCCATGTTCCGATTAAAAGGAGCATGGTAAGCGCTAATAATTTAAAAGTAGTTTTTCTCATAATGCATGAAATTTTTATTAAACAATTAAAAAAATAAACATATCTCCGTTTTACACAAAATGTGCCAAAAACTTTTTGTAAAGATGCAAAAAATTAAATAAATCGAAAAATTTATTGTGTTAAAGTTTTTAAAAAATAAAATCTTCGAACCGTCCGGCAATCATTATTTATTTGAAATATAGGCAGAAAAACCTGGCAATAGCTTATGTTGTGTCCCGTATGATCAGGTTGGTTTTAACCACCTGTTTTTCGGCTTCATGATCGAATGCATCCTGTTTGATGCGTTTGAGCAGCAATTCAGTGGCTTTTTTCCCCAGGTCAAAACCAAATTGGTCCACAGTAGTTAGTTCGGGCTCACAAATTCTTGATGTGCGGCTGTTCTCGAAGCCAACGATCTTAATGTCTTCAGGAACTTTTAACCCCAGTTGTTTTGCAATTTTCAAAACACCGATGGCCGTCAGGTCATTAACGGCAAATACACCATCCGGACGGTTGTGCTTTTTCAGTACCGAACGGCTGATTTTGACAGATTCTTCAAACGTATCGCAGGAGTAAACAAGATCGGGGTCAAAAGGAATATTATTTTTTTTGAGGGCTGCTTTGTATCCTTCCAGTCGTTTTTTACCAATCATCAGGTGTTGTGGGGCAGAATAAAAAGCAATGCGTTTGCATCCTCTGTCAATGAGATGCGCCACAGCATTCATTGCGCCGGAATAATCATCCACGATCACACTATCAGTTGGCAGGTCTTCGTGTTCACGGTCGAAAAAGACAAGCGGAATCTCGTTTTCAATCAGTTGCTGAAAATGGGAAAAATCATGTGTGTTTTTTGAGAAAGAAGCCAAAACACCATCCACACGGTTAGCGAGCAGGGTTTGCGTATTCAGCACTTCACGCATGTACGATTCATTGGACTGAAAAACCATGACATTGTAATTGTTCTTGTAGGCAACCTCTTCGATTCCGTTGAGTATGGTCGAAAAAAAGTAATGCTGTATTTCGGGAATGATCACCCCAATGGTGTTTGTCTGGCTGTTTTTCAGCTTCAGTGCGATCAGATTGGGTTTGTAGCCCAGCAGCTTGGCCAGTTCCTGAACAGCCTGACGGGTTTTCAGCGAAATATCAGGATGGTCTTTCAAGGCCCTTGATACGGTGGACACGGAAATACCGAGCTTTTGGGCTATGTCTTTTATAGTAACTTGTCGTTTCATGAATGGTCCGGTGAGTGATTCTGCCAGGCAAAGCTAATGCATTTACTGACTTTTCAGCACGATGTATTCCCAGGGTTTAAGCTGAAACTCGTGACCGGGATTGATGCTCACCTTTTCATCTTTAAACACATCGGTGTATTCCCCGATAAACTCATCGCTGTCAATGGTGAATTTTTGATTATCAGGGCTTAAGTTAATGATGGCCATAACGATGTTGTCATCTTTTTTACGTTGACATGCAAAAACATGGTCATTCTGTCCTTTACCAACCGGGATGATTTCTCCTCCGGCGGTGCCGTTCCACAGGGCTTTGTTTTCTTTCTTTAAAGTATTCAACGTTTTGTAAAACCCTGCCAGCGGCACATTCGTCCAGTCAATGGTGTCTTTCTCAAAGAAGCGCAGCCGTTTGGCGTTGGCGGCTTCCTGTCCGCTGTAAATCAACGGCATGCCAGGAACAAGGTAGGTGAGCACGGCAAAGGCCTGTGCGCCGTCTCCGTAACGTTCTTTGGTGGTGCCGTTCCAGGAGTTCTCGTCGTGGTTGGTGGTGAAATACATCCGGTAAGTGTATGGCGGGAAAGTGTGTGCGCTCCATTCCAGGTTATCCCAGATGTCTTTGGCTTTTTTGTCGCCTTTGGCGATGTCGTTCATCAGGTGGAGCATCTTCCACGTATAGTTCATATCGAAAGCGTATTCCACCAGTCCTACGTTGTCTTCATCCTCGGCCAGCATGAAAACGGGTTTGATTTTTTCGAGACGTGTGCGGGCATCGTTCCAGAAATCAGTGGGCACCATACCTGCCACATCGCAGCGGTAGCCGTCCACACCGGCTTCCTTTACCCAGAATTCAAGTGCGCGGATCATGCTGTCACGCATGGCCGGTTTGTCGTAGTCAAATTCAATGACATCTGACCAGTCGAACGGAGAGCTGAAGCTGCCATCCTCATTTTTCACATAATATTCGGGATGTTCCGTTGCCCACACGTTGTCCCAGGAAGAATGATTGGCCACCCAGTCGAGGATGACGTGCATACCCATCCCGTGGGCTTCGTTGACGAGGGCTTTCAGGTCGTCCATTGTGCCGAATTCAGGGTTGACGGCTTTGTAATCCCTCACGGAATAGTAACTACCCAGTGACCCTTTCCGGTTCTTTTCGCCGATAGGTTGTATCGGCATGAGCCAGAGGATGTCCACGCCCATGTCTTTGAGCTGCGGTAGGTGTTTCCGGAATGCGTTGATGGTTCCTTCCGGCGTGTATTGCCGGATGTTCACTTCGTAAATATTGGCATTTATGGTCCAGTCTGCGTGTTTCATCTTTAATTGCGTTGTTTCTTTCTTTTCTTTTTTTGTTGTTGTCTGATTGTAGGATGTCAGCCCGGCAGTGATCAGCAGGGCTGAAAGAACCAGCGAAAATAGAATTTTTACTTTTTGTTTCATGGTTTTGTATTTTTTCAAATTATTTTTTTCTGAATATTTCAATGTTCGTTGATTGTCCGTCCCAGTTAAAAGCTACTACAAATCTACCGCTTTTATCGAAATAGAAACCGTGTGAATTTTCTGCTTTCA
>JAOZOO010000053.1:15056-18395 GCA_029933225.1 Bacteroidales bacterium
GGCAGTAGCCGGTAACGCAGTTTCATGAATTTCCTGACTATTCTTTGGGTGGTGTCGTTGAAGAATACCGGTTCCGAAGGGATGCCCGAGCCGTGCGGCCGCAGGACGGGGGAGAAGCACGACATCTGCAACCAGCGGGTGTACAGTTCCTCGTCTTTGGTGCCCTGTGCAAAGCCGCCTGCGTCGGAGTGGATGAAGGGCAGCCCGCTCATGCTCATGTGCAGCATCAGTGGCATCTGGGCCTGCAGGCCGCTCCAGCTCCGGCCCACATCGCCGGTCCACGGATATATGGAATACCGTTGTGAGCCGGCAAATCCGGCGCGGTTCAAATTGAACAGCCGGACGTCGGGATAATAATTTCGATAGTTGTCAAACAGCATCTTGTGCCAGTAGTGAGCATAGATATTGTGTACCTCGTCGGCTTTGCCGTTGACGTGGTAAATGTCGGACGGGTGATTTTCGGGTTCCCCGAGGTCGCCCCACCAGCCCGCCACGCCGATTTTGATTTGTTTGACATATTGCTGCCAGAACCATTGTTGCGCTGCGGGTTTGAAGATGTCAATCATCCCGGCCCAGCCGAAATAAAATCCTTTGTTGATATAAGTTTTTCCTGTGGAATCGGTGACCAGAATGTGCAAACTGTCGGCAATTTTAAAATTCTTCAGTGAATCAATGATGTAAGGTTCGGTGATGAGAATGGTTTTTACGCCTTTTTTCAGGAAATTGCTAATCATCCCTTTCGGGTCGGGCCAGTTGGGCTTGTACCATGCCAGGCGTCCCATGGTGCCCATAATGCTGTCGCCGAACCAGTAAAAGTCAAGGATAACGGCATCGATGGGAAAGTCTTTTTTCTTTGTAAGCGCCACGATGGAGTCGGTTTCCTTTTGGTTTCGGTAAGCCATCCTCGACTGCAGATTGCCCAGTGCCCAGCGGGGTGGCAGGGGCTGCCTGCCGGTGAGCTGTGCCCACTGTCGTGACAAACCGTAAAAATCAGAGGAAGCAATGAAAAAGTACTTCATCAGCCCGCCGATGGCGCCCCATTCCAGGATGTCCGGTTCGGCTTCCCCGATGTCGGCATAGCCTTTTTCCGGATTGTCGAAATAAAGCAGGTATCTTTTTGAGGAGACCAGCAGCGGAACCGAATAATTCAGGTTTTTGGCGGGCAGACCGTAGCCGTATTTCGGCCGGTTATAAAGATTGTAACGATTGCCGTTCAGCTTAAAATCAATGGCCCGTTCGCCAAGACCGTATAGTTTTTCGTTTTTGTCTATTTTAAACTGGAGGCCGTCGTTATCCGTCCTGCGGAAATAACCGTTTTTCTCTTTCAGCAGGGTGTCACCGTGATAGTGATAAGCAATGTAGAAAGGGTTTTTGTGCAAAAGAACCTCCAGACTGTCGGTGGACAGCTTCAACCAGTCATTTGTCTCGGTTAGCCGGGTTTTGACGATTACCGGTTGCAGGATAACGGCGCTGGACGAGTCCTGTTCCTGATTGTTGCTTTTAAAGTTTTTTACTTCTATAATGGTCGGTGTGTAAGGGATAATTTCCACCAATCCGTGGTCGGTCGTTACATTCAGGCGGCTGCCTTTTGTTTCATGCGAAATGTATTTCCTTGTTTTGAAAAGGTATTCCGGCGCTTTTTTCTTTACGGGCACGTAGCCGTTCACCGGCACGTAGATGTCTTCGTTGTCTTTGGTTTTCCCGACTTTTGAACCGTCTTCGTTTCTGAAAACAAAAGCCAGTTGTTGGGCGGTTTCATCATCCCGCAGGCCGTAAAATTTTTTCGGAACAAACGTAAAGCTGTAAATCCCTTTGCCCAGCGACTTCATCCTGACCCTTTGGTCATCCTCGCCCCAGTTGCCGATGACGTGCTTCCAGTCGCCGCCGTCAATGCTTTTTTTAGTGATAACACCCGTGTGCATGTAAACCGTGCCCTGCCAGTGTGCCAGCGCCTTGTTGCCTTTGTTGGCATCAAAAAAAAGCGTAACCGTGTCGTCAGCCGGCGGGTTGGGCGGCGAGAGCCAGGCCACCTGGGCACTGGCTGTGATGGTGAAAAAAAGCAAGAAAAGTTGAAAAGTGAAATTCTTTATCATAGACAATCGTTTTTCTATTGTATGAGGATTTATCTGATAAATTCTTTGTGCATCATCTGTGTCTCCTTTGTGTTACTTCTGTGAAATAGTTGCATTAAGTTGTTACACAGAGGTTCACGGAGAAGTCACGGAGAACCCCGAGGGCTTTAAACATGAGTTATTTAATTAACTCCACAATCACCGGTGATTTGGCCGGAACGATGATTTTATCCAGGTCTTCGAATAATTTCCTTGTGAGCACACTGCGCCCTTTGGTGTATCCTTTCAGGTTCTCACGGAAACGGGAAAGGTCCACTTCGCGTTCTTCTTCGGCGTTGTTCAGCATGACCATGACGGCACCTTTGTCATTATGACGGAAATAGACATACACATCATTTTCCGGGAGATATTGTGTCAGCTCACCGAATTGTACCACCTCGTTGTTTTTGCGCCAGTTCAGCAGATGCCGCATGAAGTTGAATGCCTCGCGTTGCAAAGGCGTACGGCCTTCTTCCGTAAACGCATTGTTCTCGTCGCCCGGCCATCCGCCCGGAAAGTCCTTTCGCAGCTCGCCGTGACTGACATGTTCCAGCCCGGTCATCAGAATTTCGGTGCCGTAATAGATTTGCGGGATGCCCCTTGTCGTCAGCAGGAAAACCATGCCCAGCTTAAACTTGCTGATGTCCTCATTCACCTTGCTGAAATAGCGGTCGCCGTCGTGGTTGTCGGCAAAGACCACGATATTCATCGGGTTGCTGTACAGGAAATCTTTAGAAAGTGTTTCGTACAGCTTTAAAGTTCCGGTGGACCATCCGTCCTGTTCGGTAAAAGCGCTGCTCATGGCATACATCAGCGGGAAGTCGAACACGTTGGTCAGATAAGAAAGGTAACCGTCTTTGTTCGTGGTGTTGTCTAACCAGTAAGCCACCTGTGAGGGATAGTTGAGCCATACTTCGCCCACCACATTGAAACCGGGATATTCGTTGAGGATGGCCTGCATCCATTCGGCCATAAAATCCTTATACGGATAAGGATAAGTATCCTGCCTGATGCCGTCTAATCCCACATACTCAATCCACCAGATTGTATTCTGAATTAAATATGTTGCCAGCAGCTTGTTGTGCTGGTTCAGGTCGGCCATGGTTACATCGAACCATCCTTTAACCATTTTGTCGTAGTCGTATTCCGGTGCATACGGGTCGCTTTGCACACCGCCGCGGTAACTGGAGCGGGTAAATTCCGGCCATTGGTTGTACCAGTCGTGTTG
>JAOZOO010000053.1:18495-19810 GCA_029933225.1 Bacteroidales bacterium
TCTCCGCCGTGGCGTCCCAGCGGTTCGGAGCGGTTGACTTTGTCCGGCATCCCGTCAACATTGTCGTTGGTGGTATCACCGTTGGCAAAACGGTCGGGCATCAGCAGATAGATGACATCCGAATTGTCGAAGCCCTTGTGCAGGCTGGGATTTTTATCCCTTTCGAGCAAAACGAAGTCATATTCGGCTTTGATTTTCTTTCCTTTTTTAAATGTGATTTTAAAGCTTCCCGGTTGAACATTTTTGTCCAGTATAAGGTTAAGGAACAGGTAATCGGGGCTTTCCACGTGAACTACGTCGTGGAGGGTAACGCCGTCGTATTCTATGACCGGGGTTGTTGAAGAGATGTTTTCGCCGTAAACCATCAGTTGCAGCTCGGGGTTTTTCATCCCGGCCCACCACGAGGGCGGGTCAACCCTGACCTGGGCGAACAGCCCTGTGCCTATGACGAAAAAGGACAAAAGAATAAACAGGGTTTTTATTTTCATAAGATTGGATTTTTTGGGATTGAATTTTGAGTTTTCAAAAGTAAGCATAACTCGGTAATAGCGGAGATTTTAAATCTTTGAAAAGTTCCATGGATAGCAATATCTTCCTAAAATTATTAGAATTTAGCTTTAAAACAAGAAGGTAGAAAAAATTTATTGGTTTTTCCAAATATCCGGATTACGGGAAGTATGTAAAACAGCAAGAATTTCGATTGCTTTACCCATTACTTGATAATGAATGCCAAACGGAAACTTTTTTAAATAACAAACCCTGGTTTCACGATATTTAACCTGAAACAAGAATGGGCGTTTTTTCAATATATCAAAGCAGGAAAATAGTTCTTCAAGAAAATAATCAGTTACAAATGGTGCCACATCATCATAGTAGTCTACAATCTGCTGGATATCATCTTTAGCAGTTTGAAGAATTTCCAAATGGTACATTTATTTTCTTTTAAGAGATGATTTAAGTTCTTCAACAGTCAGGAACTTGTCCGTATTCTTTTTGGCATATTCAATACGCTCGTCCAGTATCTTTTTGTGTTCATCACTTAATTCTGACTTTTGCCGGATTTGCAAAAGATAAAGCTGGAACTCTTCGATTGTTTTAAAATGCTTTTTATCGAACCTGATATTTTCGTCAAATGTTATAGTAGTCATAAATATCAAAGGATTATCATGTGTAAAAATACAAAAAATATTTTAAGAATTAATCCTGTAATTTTCTGTTAGCGATTGCAAAATGCCACCCCCCTAATTTCCTATCTTTGCTCACCTAAAAATGATATCATGACCCCGAAAGAAAAACTTGTTCAATATTGGAATAC
>JAOZOO010000170.1 GCA_029933225.1 Bacteroidales bacterium
CCCAGACACCATTGACGGAAGCAGTGAATATTCACGTTAAGACCATTGAGGGTGAAACCATCTGGCTGTTCCCTTTGCTGGATGATGAAAACAAGATTGTCGTCATTGACTTTTTTACAACAACATGTAGTTATTGCCAGCTTTATGCACCTGACTTTCAGGCCACGTATGAAGCATTCGGCGAAAACGAGAGTAATATATATTTTATGGGGATAAACTGGGGAAACGACAATCAGGGTGTCCGGGAATTCGATTCCATTTACGGGTTAACCTTTCCCACGATTAGCGGGACACAGGGTGGCGGAAATATTGCAAATAATGATTACCAAATCGCTTCATATCCAACAGTGATACTTATTACGCCCGATCATCAGATCGTTGAGCAATACATCTGGCCGCCTACCGAAGAAAACATCACTGATGCCATTATTGCTGCCGGGGGTGAATATGTTGGAATTGACCAACATGGAATTACTGCCGAAGAAACAAGAATATATCCCAATCCTGCATCTCAACAGATTTTTCTCGATTTCTCACTTGATCAGACTGTTTTGGCAAGTTATGAGATCGTTGATTTTACAGGCAGGGTAGTCTTCCGTTCAGAAAGTGAATTTTATATTTCCGGAAAAAATAATATTGATATTTCTGTTTCAGGTTTAAAAGATGGCTTGTATTTTGTAAGGTTATTAACGAACGAACAACCGTTGCTGACATCCCGTTTCGTGGTTGTCAGATAAGTCAAAAGTTAATCCGGTTGGTATTAAACAATGAAAAAGATGAAAATAAAATTTTGGCTTATTCTGGCTTTTATCCTGTCGGGGATTGTTATTTTAAGTGATTCGTGCACAAAATATGATGCCGCTGATCCCGGCGATAACGGGTCAACGGATCGCAGGGAAAGGTTTCTTGGAACATGGAATGTGAGCGATCAGCCGGCACGTTTGAATTATATCGTGAAAATTGAGAAACATTCCCTTTACGAGGACAAAGTCAAACTCAACAACTTTGCCGACCTTGGTGGTTTTACCGTAGGGATAGTGGTTGGAAATACCATTGTAATCGAAAAACAGGAATTGGGCAACAATTATAAAGTTGAAGGAACGGGAACCTACATCAGTTCCACAAAACTGGAGTTCAATTTCCTGCTTGATGACGGCATTGATCTTGTAAACAGGAAAGCGGTTTTTACAAAATAAGGATATGGTTAATAAAATGTTTCAACTATTGTTTGCTTTATATGAAAAATGATACATTTGCCTGCTGTTGATAACAAACCAATCCGGAGAAAGAAGGATGTACATTAAGGAAAGCGTTGCAGAAGTGGAGTTGGTTAATCGTTGTTTGTTACACGACAAAAAGGCGGAGAGCGATCTGTATCAAACCTACTCATCACGCCTTTACGGTACCTGTTTAAAATATGCCAAAAACCCCACCGATGCAGAAGATATTCTGCAGGAAGGGTTTATTAAAATATTCAGATATCTTGATTATTACCGTGGTGAGGGCTCGCTTGAAGGATGGATGCGCAGGATCATGATCAACACCTCCCTGAATTTTTACAAACGCAAAAACCTGTTTAACAAGATCATTGATTTTGACGATGTTCATGCCGTTTACCCAATTGAGCATGAGATCATCGGGAAAATATCCTTCAATGAATTGCTTTTGCTGGTAAAGGGTATGCCGGACGGCTACCGCACGGTTTTTTCGCTGAACATTATGCAGGGTTATACGCACAAGGAAATCGGAGAAATGATGAACATCTCGGTCAGTACTTCCAAGTCACAACTTTCAAGGGCAAAGTCTTTTTTGCGGGAAAAGATACTGGGGCTCTGGAGCATTGAACAGGGTCGGATTAGGTTGGTTGATGCAGTGAATTAAATGGGTTCTCCCGTTAATAAAAAGTCGTAATACACAATTCTTTTCTTTTATTAAATCCAATATATTTAGTAAATTTGCTGTGTAAACATGTGTAAGGTTGTTTAAGGATATGGAAAAATATTTATCTATAAGCCAGGCTGCTGAAAAGCTAAATGTAAGCCGAGAAACACTCAGGCGATGGGACAAAAATGGAAAATTTAAAAGTACCAGGCACCCGATCAATAATTACCGGGTTTATTCTGAAAATCAAGTAAATAATTTGTTGGAAGAACTACAACTGGAAATTCAATATCAGGTTAAGCCAAAAAACAAAGAGATTCTGAATCCTTGGTTCATAACACGTTATGGTGAGTTGTATAATTACGATGCAATCAGGTTTTTAAAACAGCTTGATTCAAATTCTGTTGATTTGATATTTGCAGATCCACCTTATAACATTCGGAAAGCTGAATGGGATACATTTTCATCTCAAAAAGAATATGTTAACTGGAGCATGGAGTGGATAATCGAATCACACCGGGTTTTAAAAAAAACGGGTTCGCTTTATATATGTGGATTTTCTGAAATATTAGCAGACATTAAATGGGCTGCTTCTTCTTTTTTTAAAGGATGTAAATGGCTGGTTTGGTATTACAGGAATAAGGCCAATCTCGGAAATGACTGGGGCCGTTCACACGAAAGTATTTTACATTTCAGAAAATCAAAGGATTTTATTTTTAATATTGATGAAGTTAGAATTCCATATAATCAGCATACCCTAAAATATCCGAAAAGACCGCAAGCTGAAACTTCGCAATATTCAAATGGTAAGAAAAAGAAGGATTATATCTGGGAGCCTAACCCTTTGGGAGCTAAGCCAAAAGATGTTATCGAAATCCCGACATTGTCCAACGGCTCGTGGGAGAAATATCCACACTTGACCCAAAAACCAGTTGAACTTTTAAGGAAAATAATTCTTTCTTCATCTAACGAGGATAGTGTTATTCTTGATCCGTTTGGCGGGACAGGGACGACGTATGCAGTGGCTGAAGCATATCAACGCAAATGGTTAGGAACCGAACTGCAACCGGAATACTGTCAGATAATAGAAGAAAGATTAACTGACAAAGAACATATTTCCCGGATTCTTGTGGGAAAGGATGAAAAAGAGGCCATTCAAAGACGGATAAAATTACGTGGTTAATAAAACCTGCAGATCATCTGAGATTAAGGTTGAAAAAGATTTCATATATTCAGAATAAGGTTTCTTCTGTGCATTTGGAGGTGGGTCAAGGTAATATATTCCGTCAAGTTTTGTAAGAAATTTTGAGTAAACCATAAATAATCCGGAAACCAAAGTAAAACTGATATTGTCTTTCTCTTTTCTTTGAACATCGTTCAGAAAAACACCAATCACTTTTTGCGGATGTTGGACAAATCTTTCCAGTAAAATCTTGTCAATGAATATTTTCCCCATTCTGTCTTTTGATGTGGTTTTTACCGAGACAACAATCTCATTTTTATCCAGTGTGGTTGATGAAGATTTTACGTTTTCGTGAGGGGATAAGATCAGATCGTTTTCGCATTTATACATTTTTGTTCCTTCTCCCGTTTCATAGGGGATTTGGAGAACGGTCTTTTTATTGGCAATTCCAATTTCAGTGAAAATAACTTTTATGAGTTCCTCAAATCGATTGCCAACGTGCTTTCTTGCGCTGTTTGGATTGACCAGCAAATCCAGGCCGACACCAATAGATTGCTGAATAGTATAAACAGTTTGATCGATGGTTTTCTTTTCCTGCTCAGATAAAATGGTTTTTGACCTGACTTTTTCGAATATGATCTTCAGGTCTGCGAAATTTTTGTTGAATTCACTTTCGGTTTCGAGAAATAAAGTTTTGTTGATTGGTCGCAAATACTTGAGAGTGCCTGCAATTTGAGATGAATAAATTTTGTAATTGTTCTTTTCTTCAACCCCGCTCAAAACATTCGGTAAATATTGCAAAACTCTTTTAGCAATATTTCCAAACTCGTTTAATTCATGTTTTGGAAGCTGTAAATCTTTATCTAATGGGAGCATAATTTATTATCAAAAAGGTATTTCCAGTTTTACTATGGAATAGACTGTTTCTTGCCTTTTATTGCAAATAATCTTTTCCTTTGGAACAAATATAATAAATCTGTATTTCTTTTTTTGTAATATTGGCGTTTCAATAATCAGAGACCCATGCAAAACACCGACGCATTAGATCAGGCCGGACAAAAAAGAAAAAATTACATTTTGTCCATTACCATAATCGGAATCCTCTTTTTCATTTTCGGGTTTGTTACCTGGCTGAATGCCACATTAATTCCGTTTTTGCAAACGGCTTGCGAGTTAACTTCTTTTGAATCGTATCTGGTGACCTTTGCCTTTTACATTTCCTATTTTGTCATGGCTTTGCCCTCGTCGCTTGTTTTGAAGAAAACGGGCTTTAAAAACGGGATGGCTTTGGGATTGTTGATTATGGCCGTTGGAGCATTGGTCTTTATTCCGGCGGCAAACACGCGCACCTACACCTGGTTTCTTCTGGGGCTATTCGTTCAGGGTACAGGTCTTGCGATTTTACAGACGGCATCCAATCCTTACGTTACCATCCTGGGGCCTATCGAGAGTGCTGCCAAACGCATCAGCATCATGGGTGTGGCCAATAAATTCGCAGGAATCTTAAGCCCGATTATCCTGGGCTCGATCGTATTGACAGGCATTGACAAGATCGAATCCGATCTGGAATCCATTACGGATACTGTGGCGCGTGCAGGATTGCTGGATGAGCTGGCTTCGCGCGTGATCCTGCCTTATATCGTAATGGCTGTCGTTTTGGTTATCATGGCAGTAGCGGTAAAATATTCGGCTTTGCCCGAAATAGAGGAAGAAGAAGACGATCATGCCAGTATGGAAACGGAAAATAAAAGCATATTCTCGTATCCTTATTTCTGGATCGGGGTGACTACCCTTTTCTTTTATCTCGGCGCCGAGGTAATTGCGGTGGATACCTTGATCAATTACGGCAAGTCTCTGGGGTTTGGCATTGATGAGGCCAAGTTCTTTTCATCGTTTACCCTGGTGGCAATGATTGTGGGGTATTTCTTCGGGATCATTGCCATTCCCAAATATATTTCACAACAAAAGGCGCTTAAATATTTTGCCTTGCTGGGGGTATTGTTCACATTTGTTGCCGTCGTTTCAAAAGGATATACCTCGGTATTGTTTGTTGCCGCGCTGGGATTTGCCAACTCCATCATGTGGCCTGCCATTTGGCCCCTCTCCATCGACGGGCTTGGGAGGCACATCAAGCTGGGCTCGGCGTTCCTGATTATGGCCATTGCCGGCGGGGCTACCATACCGCTTTTGTACGGGTATCTTGCAGGACTTCCTTCGGTGGGAAGCACCCTTGCCTACTCAATCCTTATCCCGTGTTATCTTATCATCTTTTATTTTGCAACCTGGGGCTATAAAGTGGGGTCGTGGAAAAAGACCGCATAAAACCTTTTAGTCACAATTTGTTACCTTACCTTTTTATAGTCATAATAATTATTCCGGTTGTTAATTTCAACAACCTGCCCCAGGATTTTGGCATCCATGATGATGGTTTCGTCTTTCACAAGATAAGTCACCGAGGTAGTGTCAGACATAAATTCAACGATCATATCAAGCTTTACTACGGTGAACCCTTTTACTTTCATATCTCCCTGATTATAAAATCTGATCTTGTATAAACGCCTGGCTTCTTTATCAATATACATTTCAGCTTCACACTGTCCCAGGAATTTGTATTTATGTGGCAGAGTGGCCTCGTTGTATTTCATGCCGATTACCAGAAAATGAT
>JAOZOO010000294.1 GCA_029933225.1 Bacteroidales bacterium
AGCCCTCGATATGGGTTTCGCCGATCAGGTAATAGATGTAAGGTGTTTTGGTTTGTCCGTAACGGTCAATCCGCCCGTTTCGCTGTTCGAGGGTGATCAGTGACCAGGGGATATCGTAATTGATCATGTGGTTACAATAATAATGCAGGTTTACCCCCTGTGAGCCCGCATCAGAACAGATCAAAATGCGTACATCGCTGTCCTGTTTGCCAAAATCCTCGATGATGGCCTGCTGATCCACATCGCTGAAACCGCCGTGAAAATAACGGATGGCTTTTTCGGGAAGATCAAAATCTTTTACCAGTTTATCCCGCAAATAGTCGATAGTAGGAATACGTTCGGTAAAAACCACATAACGGTCGTCCTTTTTCTTTCCCGACCATCCTGCTTCTATGAGTGTTTCTTTGAACCGTTTGTATTTGTTGTCGGCATCTTCATTCAGAATATCATTTAAAAGTGTTTCCAGTTCTGACAGAACATCCAGACTGTCCTGGAAATCACCGCTTGTTTTTTCAAGTTTTTTTACTTTTTCAATCCTGTTTTGCACAGAAGTTAGCGCTGCTGCCGGTGATGACATGAATGCTTTGAAAATACCGATGCTGAACAAAAGGTCATCTTTGGGATGTCCGCTTTTCAAGGCATCCAGGGCCTGGAATTTCAGATTTTGCTGATAACGCAGAAAGTTGAGTTCTTTTTCCGAAAGTTCGGTGGCCAGCCGTATGATTTCCCGGTCACGGAAATTGGAACGGACGGTTTCATCGTCAATATCTTTTTTAAACCGCCTGACGTAGTAAGGTTCCACATCCTCTTTTCCGTAATTGCCGCTTTTCGGAATGGCAGTTGGCTCAATCATATTGATAAGGTTGGCAAAACTTTCCTTGTTGCCGTTGTGGGGTGTGGCCGAAGTCAGGATCAGCGATTCGCATTTTGTCGCCAGGAACTGTGCCAGGTCGCCCCGCTGGCTGCTTTTGTTGGCTACCGTGTGGCATTCGTCAATCACAATGACGTCCCACCGCGATTTCTCGATATAGTGTCTGAATTTAGCGTTGTTTTTTAGCGTATCAATCGAAACGATGGTTTTGTCGTAATAGTCGAAAGGGTTTTTGTTCAGGGGTAACTGCGATTTTATCCGGGCAATTCCTTCACTGTCGAGCCGCATCAGCGGGATGGCAAAGCGGTTCCACATTTCCTGCTGAAACTGGGCAAGGATGGATTTTAGTGCCAGTATCATGATGCGGTTGGCCTTGCCCCGTTTCATTAACTCGGTCAGAAAGATACCCACTTCAATGGTTTTTCCCAGTCCGACGCCGTCAGCGATCAACAGGCGGGGCCGCGGTAACTGAAACGCCTTGAGTGTAGGGGTAAACTGATAGTCAGCCAGGTTAAAGGCCGCTTTCGTTGCAATGGTGATTTTATCAGAAAAAACCGTTGAGTTCCTGATCTGGGTTTCG
>JAOZOO010000295.1 GCA_029933225.1 Bacteroidales bacterium
TTCTAAATCGGTAGATAAATCAACAGGTGTAAAATATGACCAGATAGGTAAATTATTAATCCGGCAAATAAATATTGCGTATTAAGACGCTTTGGCATATTGAACTTTTTCGTGCTGGAAAAATCGGGTAACTTTCTTTTTATTTCTCTGCAAACTTCTCATATATGAACGGACATTCTTTTGAAGATCACCAAGGTTCCTAGGGGCTTGTTTATTCTGCAGCATTGTTTTAACATCATTGTTGACATATTCATCCGGGTTAATCTCAGGACTATATGGCGGGAGAAAGAATAACTCAATCTCCTGCTTATGCTTCTCAACCCATTGCCTAACTTTCTTTGAGTGGTGCGTCCTAAGATTGTCCACGATTAAAAATATTTTCCTTTTGCTATCCTTGATCAATCGCCCCAGAAATTTGATGAACAAATCTATATTCATGGCCCCTTTGTAAACCATCCACCGCATTTGTCCCTCATTGGTGATAGAAGATATCATGCTGGTACTAAAGCGACTGCCTGTTTTATACCGGACCGGGGTAACTCCTTTGAGCGAATATCCCCGGCCTCGGTGATCCTCACTAGAAAAACCCGTTTCATCACACCATTGTATCTCGGCCTTTTCCTTTTTCGCCTGGGCCTTGATCGTAGGATATTGTTCTGTCAACCACTTCTTTACCTGCTCCGGTTGCTGTTCATAGGCCCGGCGTATTGGCTTTTGGGGTGTAAAACCCCAGCGCTTCAGATATTCTCCAACTGTCCGTATGGGCATCTTTATCTTATATTTCAACAATATAAGCTCTTGTACGGCTTTCCGGGTCCATAATGCGTAGGGTAACTTTAATTGATCCGGATATTTTTCCATTAACATCTTTTTTAAGGATTTTTCCTGATCCTGTGTCAATTTCCGTTTTTCCCCTTCCCGGCGCCCACGCTTCTTTGGTTTAAGACTATGCAGCCCTTCTTTTTTATAGCTCCTCCACCAATTGCTGATCGTTCGCGGATGGCAACCCAGGGTCTCTGCCACTTCTTTTTGGGTATTCCCTTTTTTTAACAATCGTATAGCTGTCCGAATAAATGCTTCTCTTGACTCATCTGACAACTTTCTTAAATCTGTTTTTTCCATTCAACAAAGATACGAAAATATTCGTATTATTTAATTGCCGCGGTAATAAAAATTTATACCTGAAAAAAACAAACCGTGACCGATAAATTTTTCATCAAAAACCCGCAGGGCCCGACCTTGCGTGTGCCGGCCGGAAGGCTTTAGATTTGCCTGAGCGGTTAAAATGCCGCAGGGGGATAAACGGATCCGCTTTTTCTTTTTGTCATTTCTTCCCTGCTTCCGGTAGCTTTCGTTAAAAGAAAAAAATTCTTTTTCCTTTTTTTTCTTAAAAACTGCTGAAGGATATTTGTATTATTCGGGTGGGGAAAGGCAGGAAAAACAGCCTTGA
>JAOZOO010000007.1:0-18952 GCA_029933225.1 Bacteroidales bacterium
AGCCCGTAACCTGCAACCATTGCAATTGCCAATAAGAAAATTTTTAACTTTTTCATGACTTTAATTTTCATTAAAAAACCGTTTAATTATAACCGGCCCGCAGGTTTCACAACATACGGGCTCAATTTCAATTTCATTCTACTCTGTTGCCCAATGGCCATGCTGCCTGTGAAAACTAAATGTCAGATATCAGAAGGAACTCTTTGGGAGATTAGAATCGGTAGTGTATTTAGTCCTGTTTTTAAAAAGAGGTTTCAAATCTATATAAATATTTCAGTATGCTGAACGGGATTTTGTTATTTAAAATATTTTTAATTAATGACCTTTTCCAAAGTTTAAAACTTTGGAAAAGGTTTTGGGTTTTGGGGACTGAAGTCGCCGGTACGATTAATTCTCCTCCAGCAAAGCCCTGACTTCGGCCTGTAACTTTTCGATTATTTTCTGCTGTTTTTCTATCATCTGTTGTTGTTCCTGGACGGCTTTCACGAGGGGAACGATGAATGCGCTGTATTGCAAAGAATAAAGTCCTTTGCCGTCTTTGGGGATTTCTATTCCGCTGAACTCATAGTTGGCTTCTTCGGCGGCCTGTTCCACCTGCTGGGCGAGGAATCCGGTCATCCGTTTTTTCTCTATGTCATACTTGCCGGGCCAGTCATCCATCTGCTTTGCCTTATCGCCGTAAACCATTTCGTTTTCCTTGTGGATGTTCAGGTTATAAGTTACCGGTTTCAGCCGCATGATAAAGTCAAGTCCCGGCACATCTTCTCTTATTTTTTCTTTGATGCGTTCGTCGCTGTAGGTGCTCCAGCCCACCTGTCCGCCAATCCAGCCCACGCTGGTGTTGCCGATTTCCACGCGGTTGCTGGGATCAGCTATATTCGTACCTGTATAATATCCAATGCCGGTGTAATTTGAATAAGTCGTAGTGCCATAAGGATAACATGCATAACCAACGCAGGTGTTGTTATCGCCCGAAGTCAGGTTATACAGTGCAGTATATCCAACGGCAACATTCCCCTGCCCGCTGGTGAGATTATACAGGGACAGACATCCTGTGGCAGTGCTCAAAGAACCTTTTTTATTTGAATAAAGTGCCTTGGAACCTACAGCGGTGTTCCCGGCGGCCTCTTGCGATGAAGCCCCGTCGCCATTATTGTACAAGGCCGAATCGCCTATGGCTACCAAATTGCTTTTGTCAGTGTTCATAAATAGCGCAGCCACCCCTACGGCTACATTTGAATTGCCGGACTGGTTATTCTCCAGAGCCCAGTGCCCGTTGGCCGTGTTCCACGATCCGGTTGTATTTTTAAAAAGTGCGGCATAGCCGCAGGTCGTGTTGTAATTTCCGTGTGTGTTCAGTAAAAGTGATGCACAGCCACAGGCCGTATTGCCCTCGCCATCAATATTATCACGCAGAGCGGCATAACCCGTGGCCGTGTTTTGACAAGCTGTGGTATTGGCAGCAAGTGCCAGTTCACCGACTGCCGTATTTTCCACGCCTGTTGTATTGGCATAAAGCGCTTTCCAGCCGACAGCCGTATTTCCCTGTTTCGTCGTGTGATAAAGTGAATACATACCGACGGCGGTATTCTCCACACCGGAAATGTTGGAGAAAAGTGCCTGATACCCGATGGCAATATTGTCCCATCCGTTGGAATTGCTTTTCCCGGCGGCATATCCGATGAATGTGTTGTGTTTTTCCGTGAGGTCGTCATTGGCGCCGGCCTGTTCGCCGATGAAAACAGACTGGCCCGTGTTGAGGGTTTCCAGTTGTCCTTTGGTGGTGATGCGCAAACGGACGGTGTTGTTCGTGCGGATATCGAACGCCTGGTTGTCGGTGGTTCCCATAAAATCGGTTCCCGGCGTGGTGCCGCTGTTGCCTTTGGTGGTCCATGGTTCGGCACCGGCAGTACCGGTAAAAAGCTTTTTCCATAAGGGAGACGTATCCGTACCTGCATTATAGTAAAATCCTGCCGGAGTTAGTCCGCCGGTACCGGTGTTGTAAACCAGCAGCGAGGGGGCAGGAGAGGAGATTGTCGTGGCATCGGTTGCAGAAGTCAGGGCAACCCGCGGAATTAAAATGCCGCCTGCGGAGGATTTGACATCGAGCATGGCGGAAGGGTCGGGGGAAGAACCGTCGGTGTTGACGGCTACCTGGGCACACAAAATAAAGCCCGTCAAATAACAAATCAGGAAAATTATCAAGTTTTTCATGTCAGTTATGTTTTTGAAATTTTCAGAAATTTCAGGATGGTGAAAAAGAACATTTGGGAAAAATCCTAACTCCAAAGTTACAAAACGAAAAAGGGAAAGTCAAGAAACAGAGGGGGGAATATGATTGAGGGTTGGAGCCCTTTTGCCCCGGCTTTTAAGCCGGGGATTGGAAAATACTGAGAAAACCCGGCTTTAGCCGTTTATAACAATATGGTTTGTTTTTCTTTTCAGAGAAATCACTATTTTTGACTCTAACCAATAATCTTATCGTAAACAAAAAGAAAATCATTATGCCTTATGTGAAAATCTGGATACATGCTGTGTGGTCAACCAAAAACCGCAGAAAATTAATGAATAAGGAAATCAGGCCGCTTGTTTTTGAACACATCCATAAAAATGGATTGAAGAAAGACATTTTTATGGATGCAGTGGGTGGACACATCGAGCATGTCCATTGTCTATTCCGTTTGCAGAGTCATCAGACAATTAAAGAAGTGATGCAATTGTTAAAAGGGGAGTCTTCACATTGGATCAACCAGCAAAAACTGATTAAATCCCATTTTGGCTGGCAGAATGAGTATTTTGCTGTGTCGGTGGGTGAGTCACAGGTAAGCAGGGTAAGGAGTTATATCTTGAATCAGGAAGAGCATCACAAGAAAAAAACATTTCAGCAGGAATATGATGAGTTCATTAGAAAATATGGATTCCATATCTCTAATGACGAATGATTTAAGGGCTAAAGCCCTGTTTTTTAAGCTTTATAGATCACGGCGCTGAAGCGCCGTGCAAAACTCCTTTTGCCCCGGCTTTTAAGCCGGGGATTGGAAAATACTGAGAAAACCCGGCTTTAGCCATTAAATTACCATTTCACTACATCAGGAAAGAGGTATTTTGCGATTTTGGCAAACAGCCGGCCCGATTTGCTTTTGTCATCCAGATCGAGTCGGTTGACATTGATGATGATCACGGCATCTTTCTCGGGCAGATAAAACATCTCGGTGCTGAACCCGAAGATGGTGCCATTGTGACCGTAAAAACCGCCCAGCTCCATAATCCCCAGGCCATATCTGACCCATTCCGGTGAGTTATGCATCTGAAGGGTTTCAATTTGTTCCTGATGAGTGCTCTCCGAAATCAACTCCCCTTTGTAAAGTGCTCTTGCAAAACGTTTCAGGTCGGGCATATCCGAGATGATTGCACCTGCTGCATTCGGCACCTCGGGATTCAGCGTGGTTTTGTCTTCAAATTTCATTGTTTTCTCATTGTAGCTGTATCCGATGACATTTCCGGGAAGGTAAGGGTCTTCAGGATAGATAGAATGGCTCATTCCCAAGGGTTTGAAGATATTTTCGGTGATCTCCTCTCCAATGGTGTTGCCAGTAATCTGTTCAATAATTAACCCCAGCATGGAGTAATTAACATTGCAATAAACCACACTGTCGCCGGCAGGGTAAAATTCCGTCGAATCGCCCGCCGCGGCCAGCATGGCGGTTTTCATCGAAAACGGCATCAGCGGAGCGAGGTACCATTTATATAAAAATTCATCATTGGCATAATCTTTAATTCCGCTGTTCATATTCAGCAGGTTACGGATAGTGATGGTGTTGGCATGCGGAAAACCGGGAAAGTATTTTATTAGCAAATCATCCAGATCCAGTTTGCCTTCATCATAAAGCTCCAGAATTCTCAACCCCGTGAAGGTTTTCGTGATACTGGCAATCCTGAATTGTTCGGCAACTTCTCTGTGTGCTCCCGTTTCCAGGTTTTTCGATCCGAATGCTTTTACATATTCGCCTTCACCCGGAATCCAGATCCCCACCAACACTCCCGGAAGGTTCTGATCATGCATCTCGTTAAGGACAATGTCATCCAGTGCTTTAACAGCATCACCGGGCAGGGTGGGAATATCGCCAAGGGGATCATCCTTTGAACAGCCGGTCACCAATATAACCAGCGCAACGGCTGCAATTAAAAAGTTCTTCAGCATAAGTAAGTTTTTTTGTCTCGTTTTACTGATCTTTTACTTGAAAAACCGGCTGTGGTTTCAAAGAATTACCTTTTCCAAAGTTTTAAACTTTGGAAAAGGTTTAACGATCGGCATCATACCAGAGTCCAATTTCCTGTTTTACCCGGTCTATCATTGTGATCAGATCCAGACTGACGGAAAGCGGTAGTTTGCTGCTTTCGGTCTTGCTATTAATCAGGCAATTGTTCACTTCCTCGATTTCATGATAATACCCGTTTCCGGTGTATTCGATATCGAAAACCTTCCCGGATTTCCCATCCTGAAAAAGGGACAATTTCTTCGTGTGGTGGAACTGCTTGTGCATTTTTATTGTTCCCTTATCACCATATATGTAAGCTTCAACAGGTGTGTCCGCCTCAAAAGTAGATTCGAGAACAGCTTTGGAATTATCGGCATAATCGAGGAGCATGGCACAATAGCTGTCCACCTGTGTTTCGTACATTCGGGCCACAGCCTTCACATCAGCGGGCACACCCATCAGAAGGAGAGCCAGATACAGGGGATAAATGGCGATGTCCAGCAACGATCCACCGCCAAGTTTTTTATTAAAGACCCTTTCAGGCCGGTCCGGGCCTGCTTTGAAACCGAAGTCCGCCCGAATGAAACTGATGTTGCCGATGGCCCCGCTCCCGATAAGCTCAAGCATTTTTTCAGTTCCAGGGATGAACCGGGTCCACATTGCTTCCATCAGAAACAAGTTTCGTGAACGGGCTTCCTCAATCACGGTTCTCACCTCTGCAGTATTTACTCCCATTGGCTTTTCACACAATACGGACTTGCCTTCCTGCAGGCACATCATGGTATTCTCATAATGAAAAGTATGCGGTGTGGCGATGTAAACCACGTCAATATCAGGATCCTTTGCCAGCTCTTCATAAGAACCATAATGTTTAACGGCATTGTATTGCTGACCGAATTCCCTGGCTCTTTCGATATCCCTTGATGCTACTCCAAACAGTGTTGCATTTTCGGAAAGCAGCAGGTCACTTGCAAATTTATGAGCAATGCTTCCCGGGCCGATGATTCCCCAGTTTATCTTTCTCGTCATAAAGTAATAAGTTTAAACGATCAAACCACCCGTTTAAAAACCAGCGCTGTCCGGTTGGTGTTGTAGATGGTCAGATAGTGGGTTGCACCTTCGCTTTGCGTAATGAACCTTGTTGAGTCTTCAATTCGCCCATGCCCGCCAAACTGCCGGTCGTCGGAATTCAGGATCAGATGATATTCCCCTGGTTTCGGAACGGGGAAACGGTATCCCGGAATGGAGTTAACCGGATGGAAGTTGAAAACAAAGATCAGATGATTTCGCTCGAAAACAACGGTTTTATTCCCTTCATCCATGTTCAACTGGTTGCCAAATAACGAAGACATGATCCTGTTTTCTTTGATCACCCTGATCATCTCCCTGTCGAAATTGTTGAGGTACTGATATTTCAGGTTGGGGTCGTCCACAAGCGACCATTGCCTGCGGCAGTATTTATAGCTCCAGTTGTTGCCTTCGCGCGGAAAATCAATCCACTCGGGATGACCGAACTCGTTGCCCATAAAATTCATCCAGGCGTTGCCTCCGAGCGATATGGTGAACAGCCTGATCATTTTATGGAGTGCAATGCCCCGTTCAATAACCAGGTTGTCATCATCTTTCTGCATGTGCCAGTACATTTCTTTGTCCATCAGCCGGAAGGCAATGGTTTTGTCGCCCACCAATGCCTGGTCGTGCGACTCGCAGTAGGCTACCGTTTTTACGTGGGGCAGGCGGTCGTTGAGTACATGCCACATCTCGTGGATATTCCACTCCTCGTCGCGGTATTCTTTCAACAGCTTGATCCAGAAATCAGGAATCCCCATGCCCAGCCGGTAATCGAAGCCCAGGCCGCCGTCTTCGGTTGGGGAAGTCAGCCCCGGCATGCCCGTTACATCTTCGGCAATGGAGACTGATCGGGATTCAATATCATGAATCAGCGTATTGGCCAGTTGCAGGTAAGTGATGGCATCCCATTCCACACCCTGGCGGAAATATTTCTCCTGTGTGTCAATGACTTCCAGCCCGTGATGAAAATACATCATCGAGCCCACGCCATCAAATCGGAACCCGTCGAAATGAAACTCCTTCATCCAGTATTTCAGATTTGATAACAGGAATCGCAGTACTTCGGTTTTGCCGTAATCAAAAATCTTGGAATCCCATTGCGGGTGTTCGCCACGACTGCCGGGGTGGAAATACTGACCGTCGGTGCCATCGAACTGGTTGATGCCCTCCACCGTATTTTTTACCGTATGTGAATGAACCACGTCAAGGATGACGGCTATACCCGCTTCGTGTGCCTTTTTGATGAGGTATTTCAGATCTTCGGGTGTGCCGAAACGGGAGGAAGGAGCAAAAAAGTTAGACACATGATAACCAAACGATCCGTAATAGGGATGTTCCTGAATGGCCATCAACTGAATGGCATTGTAACCGCCTCTGACGATGCGCGGCAGCACATTTTCAACGAACTCCAGATACGTACCCACGCCTTCTTTTTCCTGCGCCATGCCAACGTGTGCCTCGTAAATAAAAAGATCACCGACTTTACCTGCGTTGAAATTGTCACCGTCCCATTCAAAGGGATCGGGAAACCAGAGTTGTCCTGAAAAGTTTTTGGTGTCTTCATCCTGGATCACCCGCGTGATATAGGCGGGAATCCTGTAATTCAGTCCCATTTGCGAGTCCACCAGCACCTTGATCTTGCTCCCATGTACAAAAGTATCTTTGTAAGATTCGTAATCAAGGAATATCTCCCAGATGCCGAATTCATTTTTTTCGAGCGGATGGGTAAACTGTTCCCAGTTATTAAAGTCCCCGACCAGAAACAGTGCTTTGGCATTGGGTGCCCATTCCCGGTAAGTCCATCCGTTTTTTTCATGGTTGAAATGAATACCGAAATATTTGTAACCTTCGGCAAAATCCTGAAGTCCTCCGAAATCACGGTTGATTTGGTTTAATTTGTCCTGGTAACGGTTATAACGGTCTTCGATATCTTTAGCGCTGGGTTCAAGCCAGGGGTCATCTTTAACAAGTTTGAGTTTTTTTGACATGTGTCTTAGGTTGTAAATAATATAGCCCGAAAATACAAAATCAAATGCCACCATGCACTTTTTGTTAAATAATATTTACCTTTATAGCTGAAATTGATGTCCTCCTTCATGAAAAAAGTATTCGGTTTTATCTGGCAGAATTTTGAGCTTTTCTTTTGGATCGGCGCTTTGATCTCCCTTTTTTTCATGGAACCTGCCGGGGAACATTTCTCACTTTGCCCTTTGAAAAATATGGGATTCGAGCATTGTCCGGGTTGTGGCCTCGGCCATTCCATTCATTTTGCCATGCATCTGGATTTTGTAGAATCGTTTTCAAGTCACCCGCTGGGGATTTTCGGTTTGATCGTCATCGTTTTGCGTATTTATAAATTGATTAAAATAAACTTTAAAACTTATCATCATGAACACCAAACTTCTACAACTTATCCCGGGCATTGAGCCCAGTGAACTGGCCTACTTACAATCATTGACAAAAGACCTGACGGAAGATCAGCTTCAGACGTTTGCTGCCCTATATAACGGGGAACGTAAAAAGCCGGATACCATAATGATCGGTGCCATCGTCGGATTGCTTGGTATTGGCGGTGTGCAGCGGTTTATGGTCGGACAAATCGGGATGGGTATTCTTTATTTTCTGACGGTTGGCTTGTGTTATATCGGTACTATCGTTGATATTGTCAATTACAAAAAGCTGGCTTTTGAATACAACCAGCAGAAAGCCAATGAACTTATAAACGCAGCCATCAATCTGAGTAAATAGGGCTTCCCGAAAGGGAACTGGGTTATTTGATATCGGGTTGTCTAAAAAGTCAAATTTTCAGCGAATTTGATACAAAGAATCTTTGTGGTTCTTTGTGAATTCTCCGTGAACCTCTGTGTAACAGCTTTTTATATTTGTATCACAGAGATACCCAAAGTGGACGCAGAGTTACACAGAGAACTTTTTAGATAACCTGTTATCACTACCTACATACGGAGGATGGAGGTAAATGATACAGAAATAAATCAAGCCCCAACGGGCAGAATCGAAATAAACCTGTTTTATCCGGCTATGCAGGAATTCCTATCTTTGTCCTTACCATAAATCATTGATATGCATATTCGGTTTATAAGATGGGTTCTTCTCTCACTATTCATTCCGGTATTATTCTCCTGTAATCAGGGGAACAGGAATACCGGCGATAAAAATCATGAGGTGCTGGAAGTATTCGCCGTGAATTATCCCCTGGCTTATTTTGCGGAACGGATAGGAGGAGAGCATGTAAGAATAATTGACGTTATTCCAAAAGATACTGATCCTGCCGGATGGGTGCCCGGTAAAAAGGAGCTCCGGAAAATCCGCTCGGCAGATTTGATCCTGCTCAACGGCGCTGGTTACAATCCCTGGTCAGAACAAGCCGGGTTACCCTCCTCAAAAACCGTGAACACAACAGCTACCCTCGAGGACTATTTCCTTCCCAAACCGGAAAAAGGCAGGTTGATTCCCGATACATGGCTTGATTTCGACATGGCTAAATTCCAGGCTGAGAGTGTGAAAAATGCACTTGAAAAACGACTACCGGAATATAAAAGGGAATTTGAGAACAACTTTTTTTCGTTATATGCCGAACTTAACAAGCTGAATAAGAGGATGGTTTTTATTTCCGATAAGCTGGACTGCGACATTTTGTATTTGTATGCTACCTGCCCGGTTTATGATTACATGGCAGCAGCTTATCAGATCAGACTGTTAAACCTGAACTGGGAACAGGGGGCTGTTCCTACGGGTGAACAATTGAAATTCCTTGAAATGAGTCTTGAAAGCAAGCCCGGCAATGCCATGCTTTGGGCAAGCCCGCCGCCTGAAGAAGTCCGAATGAAGCTGGAAAATGACCTTGGCTTAATGTCTGTTGTTTTTAACCCCTGCACACATCAGCCGGATACAGGAGATTTCATTAGTATGATGAAGCAGAATGTGGATAACCTGTATGAATACAGTAGGTATTAGGTTGTGGAGGGCCGGTTGTTGCAGGTTACATGATACAGGTTTCAGGTTTAGGATCAGACTGCATCAATATGAGAGGTTAAGATGCAGGTTGCTTTAACAATTAACCAATTCCAATTGATCTTTAACTGTTTTTCACCCCCAATCTCTATTTTACATTGAATTCCAGCAGTTTCTTCCTTTCGATGAATACTTCAAAATGATCGTTGATGGCTGTGGGACCCACGCCACTCGGAGTGCCGGTAAAAATGAGATCACCCGTTTTCAGGGAGATAAACCGCGAGACATAAGAAATGATATGGTCAAAACTGAAGATCATGTTTTTGCTGTTGCCGTCCTGCCTGATCTCACCGTTGATCTTCAGTTGAAAATGGATGTTGTTCATGTCGGGGAACTCCGTTTTCGGTAAAAACTTACCCACCGGTGCCGACTGATCAAAGGCTTTTGCAATTTCCCACGGCAATCCCTTCTTTTTGCATTCGGCCTGAATGTCGCGGGCTGTAAAGTCAATACCAATGCCGATTTCATCATAATACTTGTGCGCAAACCTTTCTTCGATGTGTCTTCCGTTGCGGCAAATCTTCAATACAAGTTCAGCCTCGTAATGCACATCTTTCGAGAAATCCGGGTAAAAAAACGGATTGTTCTTTTGCAGCAAAGCCGTGTCAGGCTTCATAAAAAAGACTGGTTTTTCAGGAACCGGATTTTTCAGCTCTTTGGCGTGCTCAATGTAATTGCGGCCTATGCAGATGATTTTCATATTCAGATTTATTAAAGATTCAATAAAACATGTAATTAAAACAATGCTAACTGGCTTTCTTTTTTTGTATCCAGTAATTCAAGAAACCGATTCCAGTCTTCTTCGTTAATGTCTGTGAGCTGTTTTTTAGCGGTATTGAAATCCAGTATTTTACTTAATTTCAGGAAGTCAATCCGCATCAATACATTTTTAGTGATCAATCTTTTTGAGTCTGGAAAAATTATTGATTTTAAGAATTGTTGTGTATGTTCATGGTTTAAAAAGTATTGTGCAATTTTAGCATAATTCAGATTATTGAAGCCAATAAAATAACAAGTGTCATCGAGCATAACAGCTTTGTCATTATCAGGTAAAACCAAGGTAAAACGAGTACGTTTATATAAACCGGAAATGGCAACTTTATAAAGTGCAAATGAATAATCGCCTACTCCAAATATTGAAAACTCCGGCTTACCATTGTAGATGGATGACTTTCTTTTCTCAAAACATTCTTTGTTCTTTAAGAGATATTTATAAGTAAGGGGATATTTCTGTTTGATATAACCGGTATCCTGACCTATTTTCTTTTGAGTTACAATAACGAGTTTTCTATATCTATCTGTCTGTTCCGCTTTTAGGTCAGAACTTTTCAAAAGACCATAAAGCAGATCATTTTCAAGATAAACTTCCTGTTTTAAACCATTTACATAATAATCATTCATTTTTTCAAGCTCCATGACTTTTGAACAATCATGCTTTATTCCCTGTCTCCATTCAAATTGCGATCTGCCTTCAATATCCTTGGCATTTAAATATTCGGTTACTGAATAGACAAAGTTATTTTTATGCCAACCAAAAACAGACAATTTTTGCCGAGTATAGAAATTTAATTCCTGGCATGTAAAATGAGGTTCTGTATTCAGTTTGGTTACAAATAGACAGGCATCCACAGATGCGTTAAATTCTTTTTTGGAATCGATATTTAGTTTTTCCGAATCGCCAATTCTGTAATTATTTTGTTTGAGGTCAAAAATCAGGTTTTTTACTACTGAATTCTTAATTAAAAAGCCAAAATAGCCATTGTGATTGTTGAAATTATTTAACATCAATAAAGCGATGGATTCTCCAATATCAAAGTTTCCTTTACCTGTCATTGCATCAAACCCGGCATGTTTTTTGAAATTTGATTTTTTAGGTAAGTTTAAGGATTTGATAGAACCTAATTCTGAATTGGTCACCCAAGGGGGATTCCCAATAATTAATGTTTTATATTCTTTTGTTTGTTGAGCAACAGTACGAAAATCAAAGTAAAAAACATTTGCATGAATAATTTCTATTTCCGGTTTGTTATGTTTTTGGTTTGAAATGAAAAAATTCAGAATCTTAAATTTTGTTTCCCATACATAAGGTAAATAAATCTCAATACCTGTGATTTTTTTTATCGCCGGAATATTTTCAATACAGGTCAGAATGAAACTTCCTTTTCCGCATGTGGGTTCTAAAATGAATTCAATATCAGAGCTATCTTCTTTTTTTAATATATAATTAACAACTTTTTCGGCTAATTCATCATTTGTCTGGAAATCACCATATTCCCTTCTGTATGGTTCAGATACTAATGTTAACTTCTCCTCAACAATATTCTTGAGTTCTAAAACTTCTTCAATATCATTAAAGAAATTGATAATCCCGCTTACCTCCTGTATAAAACGATTGGCTGTCTCAAGGTCGGTAAAAAACCTGTTATTTCGCTCCAGAAATGACAAAGTCGAATCTTCAATATTTACAGTGTTGAATATCATTTTCGGATTTTATCAACTAATTTGTAAATCCCGTCGATTTCTTCTGTTAAAGATACAACTCTTCCGTATTGTAGTCTCCACTGTAATGCGTTCGAGATAGTTAAGTATCCCTGATCAGGTATCTCTTCTAATATTTTATTTGCAATGTGTTCGAGGCCGATTTCATCTGCGGGGATATTTTTGTCATATAAGTAAGCAATAATATCTTCCCGGTTTGCACCATCTCTGATCATTTCCCTTAACCGGAATGTTGTCGTATAATCAGCCGTTCTTTCTTTTTCAAGAAACGAACAACTGACAAAATCTAAAATGGCGGTTTCTGTGTTCTGATCATCTTTTTTATCATAAACAAAAACAAGAAGGTTATAGCCAAGCCCATATATTTTTTGCATAGCATTTTTGAAAGGGCAGGAAGACTGTGGTTGATTTATTGATGTAACTTTAATATCAGTCTGAATTCCGTCATCCGGTAAATCAATACCTTTGGCAGAAGAACCTTTTTTATAAATAAACTTTCCCTCAAGGTATTCTTGAAACTTATGTTCAATGTAAGTTCCAACAGCTTTTCCGTCTGTTACTCCAAATAAATCCTTGTTTTGAAAAGAAGATTCAGTCTCGCAAAATTCTTTTGCCGCTTTTTTTAAGAGTTCAACTGTTAATTCAGGTTTCATAATTTTATTTTCAAACTGAACAATGATTAAAAACCATAAAAACATTCATCCCTATCTCTGATTCATCCTCAACCGTATCTTGGTCAGCAGGTTTTTGGTGTAGAGTGGAAAATCCGCTTTCATGATCCAATCGTAATAGGATGGCTCTTTCCTGAAAACCTCTTCTACCGTTTTACCTTTGTGTTTACCAAAATTAAAGACTTCCTTCCCGTCAGCGTTGTAAATGATCTGACCCATGAGGTCGGCATTGCGGTGATGTGATGAGAAATTGTGTAACGCGTCAATGTCGTTTATTACAGGAACGGAAGTGTTGCCGTCTTTATCGGTCACTGCCACATCTTTGTATTTGTCGAGCTGGGCTTTCAGTATCTCGAAAGTGGCGACCGTATCGGCTTCCGCCGAATGGGCATCTTTGTGCTCTTTGTTCAGGTAGAAACGGCTGGCAGCCGAAAGGGTGCGGGGTTCCATCTTCATGAAAATATTCTGAACATCAATCAGTTTGCGGTTTTTGAAATCAAAATCAATCCCGGCACGAAGGAACTCTTCGGCAAGCATGGGGATGTCATATTTCAGCGAATTGTAACCGGCCAGGTCGCAATGCTCCAGAAAATGGCTGATCTCTTTGGCTACCTGTTTGAAAGTGGGTTTGTCTTTCACATCTTCTTCTGTGAAACCGTGGACAGCCGTTGCTTCGGGGGCAATGGGATATTCGGGATTGACCACCCAGGTTTTGCTCTCGGTGGTTCCGTTGGTGTTTATTTTCAGGATGTGAATCTCAATGATCCGGTCTTTTGCCACATTCAATCCGGTGGTTTCCAAGTCGAAAAAAGCAAGTGGGCGTTTCAGGTTTAATTCCATAAATTAGGTCTTTAATGAAGTTTCGAAGGTATGAAGTTTTAGAACTTTTAATTACAATTCCTGTTATTTTATTGGCAGAAAAACAAAAATCATTGATGAACAGGTTTGAAAATTGAAATTTGGAATTTGTTTGAATTTTGCGATTTGGAATTTGTTATTTATTTGGATCACTGTATTTTATCAAAACTGCAAAATCTGCCTTAAGCGGGACGCTTAAAGCAGTATTACAGCAATATCATATCACTGTATCCTCACTAAAATTTTCCAGCAACTCTTTCACCCTTCGGATGTACATCCCTCCCAGTGCGCCGTCCACTACACGATGGTCGTATGCCAGCGACAGGATCATGATGTGGCGGATAGCGATCACGTCACCCTGTTTTGTTTCAAGGACAACAGGTTTCTTGCGGATGGCGCCGATGCCGAGGATGGCTACCTGTGGCTGGTTGATGATGGGTGTTCCTGTCAGGCTGTCGAATGATCCGAAGTTGGTCGTTGTGAAAGTACCGCCCGCAATCTCATCGGGGTTCAGCTTGTTGGCTCTTGCACGTGTGGCGAGGTCATTGACTGCCTTGACAAGTCCCAGCAGACTTTTCTCGTCGGCATCCCTGATGACGGGAACGATCAGATTCCCGTTTTCCAAAGCTGTAGCCATGCCGATGTTTATGTGTTTCCTGTATATGATGTTATATCCGTCAACCGAAGCATTGACCTGCGGAAAATCTTTCAGTGCTTTGGCCGCCGCATCAATGAAAATGGGGGTGAAGGTCAGCTTCTCGCCTTCCCTTTTCAGGAATTCATCTTTCACCTTGTTTCGCCAGTTTACAACCGCGGTGACATCCACATCGATGAATGAAGTAACATGCGGCGAAACCTGTTTGGACATGACCATGTGGTCGGCGATCATTTTGCGCATGCGGTCCATTTCCATGATCTGATCACCTTCCATGGTGTTGACTGGCGGAAGTGTAATGGTTGGGCCTGACGATTTGGCCAGAGTAGGAGCAGCGCTTCTTTTCTCAAGCCAGGCCAGCACATCGGCTTTCGTAACACGACCGTCTTTTCCGCTGCCTTTTATGCTGTCCAACTCGGCAACGCTGATGTTTTCCGCTTTGGCAATACTTTTTACAAGTGGCGAATAAAACCGGGAAGAAGAGGAAAAATCACCTGTTGTTTTTTCTTCTGCAACAACCGGTTCAGGTTCTTTGGTTTCTTTCTTTTCTACGGGGATTTCCTCTTTAATTTTTTCGGCGGGTTTTGGTTCTTCAGTTTCTGTTGTTGTAGCCGTGGTAACTTCACCTTCTGTTTCCAGAACAGCGATTACCTTCCCGACCGGGACCACATCCCCTTCATTGTATAATCTTTCTTTCAATATCCCTTCAACAGGGCTTGGTATTTCGGAATCTACTTTGTCGGTGGCAATTTCCACAATGGATTCGTCTTCTTCCACAGAATCTCCTATTTCCTTGATCCACCGTGTAATGGTTGCTTCTATGATGCTTTCGCCCAGCTTGGGCATTACGATTTCAAACCTGGCCATATTGTTTGTTTACGATAATCTGTTTTTATTCAACTTGTTTCTGTAAAAATATTTCTCATCAATCAGAATGCAAAAGTAGCCAATTTTTATTATGTGGAATAAATCTAAATTGAAATCGGTATTGTAACCCGTATTACAGCTTTTAACAAGAAAAGATTCAGTGTATAACACATTGAATATGAATGCAAATACCAGGTTTGTACGTTGTAAACCGGAAAGCGTATGAGTAAAAACGTAACCTGTTCATACTTAATCTTATTGAGGAATTTTCTCTTTAAATGTTGTTTTTTTTAAAGAATTTATATTTTTGTTTGGCAAAGAAACCAAACCAAAAAACGATTAGAGGCAGGATGGAAGAAAAAGAAACCAAGGAGAGGAGAGAAGATATCTTTTCTCAAGCCGTGAGGGCAGGCAAAAGAACCTATTTCTTTGATGTAAAAGCAACCAGAAGCGACCAGTATTATTTGACGATTACAGAAAGCAAGCGCCGCTTTAATTCCGAACACGGAAAGTTTTTTTATGAAAAACACAAAATCTTCCTTTACAGGGAGGATTTTGAAAAATTCCGTGAAGGGCTGGAAACCGCTTTACATTTCATAGAAACAGGTGAAAAGCCGGAACCTGTGGCCGAACCGGAAACGTTGAAAACGGAAGCCCCCGCAGAGTCAGAAGAAAATAAAAAGGAGGAAACAAAAGAAAAACCGGAAGCGAAATCCGAAGTGGATGTAACTTTTGAGGATTTAGGGAAAGAGTAGTTTGGACTACCATTGCCTTTATGGCAGTTTTGGAAAATTTCCGCTCAAAGTATTCTGAAAAATTATCAAACCAAAGCTTTTAACACAGTTTAAACATCTGTGTTAAAAGCTTTTTTTATGTTGAAAACTTCCTTTATGGCAATATGGACAGGTAAGTGAAAATTGTATTTTTGTGAATACGCAAACGCATTAATAAAAGGGATTAAGATGGGAAAGACAATTGCAGTAACAAATCAGAAAGGTGGCGTTGGGAAAACGACTACGGCAATCAACCTTGCCGCCAGCCTTGCCGTGCTGGAATACAAAACGCTGCTTGTGGATGCTGACCCGCAGGCCAATGCAACCTCCGGGCTGGGTTTCGACCCCAAAAATATCCAGACCAGTATTTATGAATGCATCATTGACAATATTGATGCAAAGAACGTAATCCTGCAAACCGAAACGCCACACCTTTTTCTGCTGCCTGCCCACATCGACCTTGTCGGTGCCGAGATAGAGATCATCAACATGCCCAACAGGGAAAAGATGATGCGCCGTACGCTGAGCAAGATTGAAGACGAATACGATTTTATCATCATTGACTGTTCGCCGTCGCTCGGGCTGATCACCATCAATGCCCTGACGGCAGCCGACTCGGTGATCATTCCCGTTCAATGTGAATATTTTGCCCTTGAAGGTCTTGGCAAATTACTGAACACCATCAAGATTGTTCAGAACCGCCTGAATCCCGACCTGACCATTGAAGGCATCCTGCTCACAATGTTTGACATCCGGCTCAACCTTTCCAAACAGGTGGTCGAGGAAGTGAAAACCCATTTCCAGCAAATGGTATTCGACACCATCATCCATCGCAACACACGGCTCGGTGAAGCACCGAGTTACGGCAGTTCCATCATCATGTACGATGCGGCCAGCACGGGCGCTGTAAATTACCTTAACCTGGCCCGTGAAATTTTACAGAAAAACAATATGACCAGCATGAGCAGTGCTGACAAACAAATCAATTTGGCGGATGAGCAAAGGTAAACCGAAAAAGAAAGCCCTTGGTCGCGGACTGGATGCAATACTGCAAAGTCCTGAAACTGATATTACCTCGACTGACATTTCCGGAGGTTATGTCGCCGGGGCCATTGCCGAAATAGAAATCGAAAAGATTGAAGAAAACCCGTTCCAGCCCCGTTCCGATTTTGATGAGATGAACCTTCGCGAAATGGCTGAATCCATTAAATCACAGGGAATTATTCAGCCGGTAACCGTACGCAAGCTGGGATATGACAAGTATCAGTTGATATCGGGCGAACGCCGGTTGAGGGCAACCCGCATGGCCGGCATGAAAAAAATACCGGCTTTCATCCGCATCGCCAATGACGAGCAAATGCTGGAACTGGCCCTCATCGAAAACATCCACAGGAAAAACCTGAATGCCATCGAAATCGCCATCAGCTACCAGCGACTGATTGATGAATGCGATCTGACGCAGGAACAACTCAGCGACAAGATCGGTAAAAACAGAACCACCATCACCAATTTTTTAAGACTGCTGAAACTTCCTCCCGAGATACAGGTCGCCCTTCGTGACGGCTTTATTACCATGGGGCATGCCCGTGCCCTGATTGCTGTCCAGAAAGAACAAGACCAGCTCAACATCCTGGAACAAATTCTGAAAAAAGGCCTCAATGTCCGTCAGGTGGAAGAGCTTGTCAGGAACTTCAACAAAAAACCTGTGAGTCCGGCACCGGTAAAAAAGGGTACCTTGCCCGAAAAGTTTAAAAACACAACCGCCGTGCTGAGCAAAAAATTCGGGACAAAAGTAAGCCTCCGGCGCAACAATAAAGGAAAAGGCTCTATCGTTATCAGTTTCAGAAATGATGATGAACTTGACAAGATCATTTCGTTGATGAACGAATAAATAACTCCGGTGAAATCTTTAATCCCACAAATTGCCCGCTGTTTATTGGTTTTTCTGTTTTCGGCAGTGATTCTAATGCCGTCCAATACCCTGGCACAGGAACAGCAGAAAGTGGAAAAACCGAAAAAAGAAAAGCAAAAAAAAGAGAAAGCGAAGAAAAAAACGAAGGCCGGCTGGCCCTCACCACACAGAGCCACTTTGTGGGGATTTATTCCGAGTGCAGGACAGATTTACAATAAGAAATACTGGAAGTTACCGATTGTGTATGCCGGGTTCGGTGTGACGGGTTATTTTGCTTTTTCAAACCGTTCGGAATATCTAAAGTACAAAGAGGCTTATATGTGTGCGGAAAGAGAGGATAATGAAGAGGGTTATGTATGTGAAAATCCGCTGGCCCAACGTTATAATAAAAACGACCTGCTCTCCATTACCGACTATTACAGGCGAAACATGGAATTGTCCTTCATTCTCATGGGTGCCTGGTATATTTTGCAAATACTGGATGCCACCGTGGATGCGCACCTGTATTACTGGAACGTGGACGATAACCTGACGCTGAAGGTGGAACCGGTGATCCAGCCTTTTAACATCCCCAATGAACTGCCTGCGCACAACGGGGTCAGGATCACATTGAAATTTTAATTTATGTCTATGAAGATCGTTATATCAGGATATGGAAAAATGGGCAAGGAGGTCGAAAAGATTGCCTTATCCCGGAAGCATGCCATCAGCGCAAAGCTTGACACGGATAAGGACTGGGAAAAATATTCCGGCCTGATAACTTCTGCCGATGTCGTTATTGATTTCAGTATGCCCGGCGTGGTGGTTGACAATATTTTCCGGTGTTTCGATCTGGGTCTGCCCGTAGTTACAGGAACCACAGGATGGTACGACCGTCTGGCTGAAGTCAGGAAAGTGTGTGAGGAAAAGAACGGAGTCCTTTTTTATGCGCCCAATTTCAGCATTGGCGTGAACCTGTTTTTTAAAGTCAATGCGTATCTGGCAAAGCTGATGTCCGGCGTTGAAGGTTACAAAGTTCGTGTAGAGGAAACCCACCATATTCACAAGTTAGATGCCCCCAGCGGCACGGCCATCAAGTTGGCTGAAAGCATAATAGCAAACAATGAGCATATCAGAAAATGGATTGGTCACGAAACGGGCGAACCGGAAGAATTGCCTGTAATCTCTTTCCGTGAGGGGGAAGTGCCCGGAACTCATGTGGTAACCTGGTATTCGGATGCCGACAGGATTACGCTGAAACACGACGCCAAAAACCGCAGCGGATTTGCGCTGGGCGCCGTGCTGGCTGCGGAATTCCTGATTGGAAAGAAGGGGGTTTTTACAATGGAAGATTTATTGGGAATTTAACCGTACCG
>JAOZOO010000007.1:19052-31940 GCA_029933225.1 Bacteroidales bacterium
GGCGACTTTAGTCGCCGGTACGTATTCCCTAAAAATTTACTTCTAACCACTAAAAAATCTTTTTAGCTTTGCTCCCTTCATGGAATTAACATTAATTAAGGAGTGTAATTCCTGAAAGTTAGTACATTGCGCCCAAATTTAAAACATTCGTTATGCTTGAATTTATTTTCTTTCTTCCCCTTTCCATGACAATTCCCACCATCTTTGCCTGGGGTGTTTTTGAAAAAGCAGGAAGAAAAGGCTGGGAGACGCTCATCCCGTATTATAACCTCTATGTTTTCCTGAAAATCATTAAAAAGCCGTTCTGGTGGTATATTCTGTTGTGGGTACCTTACATCAACGTGTTCATGTACATGCTGATGCTGGTGGAAATTGCCAAGTGTTTCAATAAGTTCAAGCTATGGGAACAGGCTGTGGCCGTGGTTTTTCATATCTTTTATCTGCCTTACCTCGGATGGAGTAAGAATGAACATTTTGTTGATCCCGACGACAGGAAACCGGTAGTAAAAGGCTGGGTTCGCGAATGGGTGGATGCCATCATTTTTGCCGTCGTTGCCGCATCCATCATCCGGGCATTTTTATTTGAAGCTTATACCATTCCTACTTCTTCCATGGAAAAATCCATGCTGGTTGGCGATTATCTTTTTGTGAGCAAGATCGCTTACGGGCCGCGTATTCCGATGACACCCATTTCATTTCCGTTTGTTCATCACACCTTGCCGTTTACCGAATCCACTAAATCATTTGTCACTTGGATTGAATTGCCCTATTATCGCATGCCAGGCCTCAGCAAGGTCAAACATAACGATCCAATTGTTTTCAATTACCCTGAAGGGGATACCGTTTCTACAAGGTGGCAGAGCAACAGAAGCTATTATCTGTTGGTTAAAGAATATGGTCATGACCGGGTTTGGAGTGACAAAAGAAATTTTGGGGAGATTGTGGCCCGTCCTGTGGATAAACGTGAGAACTATGTAAAACGATGTATTGCGCTGCCCGGCGACACTTTACAAATCATAAATACGCAAGTTTATATTAACGGAAATCCTGTTGAAACGCCGCCAAAATCACAAACGGACTATTACGTCATGACCGATGGCAGCAGCATCAATCCGAAAATACTGGAAAACCTGAATATTGATAAACCCGAGAGAATGCCCCAGCCGGGTATGTTTAAAATGTTCCTTACCAAAGAAGCAAAAGAAAAGATCAAAAATTTCAGTATCGTCAAAGATATTGTACCCATTATCGACCCGGCAGGAAAATGGGATCCGATCACCTTTCCTTTCGATTCGGCTTACAAATGGAATCGCGACAACTACGGGCCCATTTATATCCCGGCAAAAGGTGTTACCATTCCGCTGACTGTTCGGAACCTTCCACTGTTTGAACGACTCATCACGATTTATGAAGGCAATACCCTGGAAGTGAAAGGCAATACCATTCTAATCAACGGCAAACCGGCTGATTCATACACTCCCAGGCTGAATTACTACTGGATGATGGGGGATAACCGTCACAATTCAATGGATTCCAGGTATTGGGGATATGTTCCTGAAGACCATATCGTAGGAAAACCGGAACTGGTCTGGCTGTCAATCGATAAAAACAGACGCTGGTTTGAAGGAAAAATCCGCTGGAACAGGTTGTTTACGATAATCAAATGACCTGTTATATTGTTTCAGACGTTTTATTAACTCAAATTAGTTAGTCATCCTGTGTAGTTTAAGGGAGATACATTCCAATACCTTTAATTGTTAACTTTGCAGCTTATAAAGAAAGCTTCAATGCCGGTTAAATCAAATACAAGAAAAAGTAATATCCTGAAAAAAGAGGAGAAGAAGAATATTCCCAAATCCAACGGCAAATCCGGGAAGAAAACCACTTTGAAAAAAAGAAAAACCGGTCAGGACAACACAAAAGTGAAACGGATTATCGGTTTTTTCTTCCTGTTGATGGCGGTGTATCTTTTTCTGGCTTTTACTTCTTATTTCCTGAATTGGTTCGAGGCAGCCTCGGGACAGGAATTCAGTGACCATACCCTGATCGTTCAAAACTGGACGGGCAAATTTGGGATTACGCTTTCGGAATGGCTGGTGCTTAGGGGATTGGGCATCGGAGCTTACTTTTTTCCTCTTCTGTTTCTTGCCATCGGGTTTTCCATGCTTTTAAAGATCAAAATGTTCAAGCTATGGACATGGTTCCGCATCATTGTTTTGAGTGTTTTGTGGCTGCCCATGGTGCTTAATTTCATTTTTCCTGATGAACCGCTGAACATCCTCGGCGGTAAGGCAGGTAAGATCATGAACGAGTGGATGATACCTTATCTCGGAACGGTTGGGCTTGTCTTTTTGTTAATTTTTGTACCGGCCATTTTTGTTCTGATACGTTACAGTTTCACCAAAAAGAAAAAAAGCTCCAAAACCGGAGATGAACCCCAAAAGGATATTCTGACAAGGAAAAACAAACCCGGTGAGGATAAATACAACACGGTAGAATTTTCTGTGGAAGATGAAGATAATGACGACAAACCATCTGATAAAGAGTTTAAGATTGAGGTGGATCCCACGGTAAAAAAACTGACCGGTAAAAAAGAGGAAGATACAGGAGATCCTTCAAAACAGGACGTGGAACTTACCATTGAAAAACCGGTAGAGGAGGAACAAAAGGTAAAACCCGGTGATCATTTTGGCATTGACACAAAATTTGATCCCACACTTGACCTGCCCGACTTTAAGATGCCGCCGCTGGACCTGTTGAATGAATATGAAGACGAATCCATCACGGTGGATAAAGAAGAATTGGAGGCCAATAAAAACAAGATCGTTGAAACGCTTGATCATTACAATATTAGTATCACCAAAATCAAAGCCACTATCGGCTCGACGGTAACGCTGTATGAGATCGTCCCGGCACCGGGCATCCGTATTTCGAAGATCAAAAATCTGGAAGATGACATCGCGCTGAGCCTTTCGGCCATGGGCATCAGGATTATTGCGCCCATTCCGGGCAAAGGAACGGTGGGAATCGAAGTGCCCAACCGGAATCCGAGAATCGTCTCCATGCGTTCCATAATGTCATCCGATAAATTCCGCAACAACAACTATGACCTGCCTTTCGGTTTGGGGAAAACCATTGCCAACGAAAGTTTTGTGGCCGACCTGACCAAAATGCCACACATCCTCATGGCAGGTGCCACGGGACAGGGGAAATCCGTTGGGCTGAATGCTATCATCACTTCGTTGCTGTACCGGAAACATCCGGCTGAACTCAAGTTTATCCTCGTTGACCCGAAAAAGGTGGAACTCACCTTATACTCCAAAATAGAACGTCATTACCTTGCCAAACTGCCCGACACGGAAGAGGCCATCATCACCGATACTCGGGTGGTTGTCAGGACCCTCAACTCGCTGGGCATTGAAATGGACAACCGTTATGAACTGCTGAAGGATGCACAGGTCAGGAACATCAAAGAATACAACCAGAAGTTTGTATCGCGCAAGCTGAACCCCAATCACGGCCATCGCTTTTTGCCGTACCTTGTGCTGGTCATTGATGAGTTTGCCGACCTGATCATGACCGCAGGCAAAGAAATCGAAGGGCCCATAACGCGGCTGGCACAACTGGCACGGGCGGTAGGTATTCACCTGATCATCGCTACACAGCGCCCGTCGGTGAATATCATTACGGGAACCATCAAAGCCAATTTCCCGGCAAGGATCGCTTTTCGGGTGATCTCCAAAGTGGATTCACGAACCATCCTCGATGCAGGCGGCGCCGATCAGCTTGTGGGTCGCGGGGATATGCTCCTTTCCACGGGCAGCGACCTGATCAGGCTCCAGTGTGCTTTTATTGATACGCCGGAAGTGGATGCCGTAACCAGTTATATCGGCGCTCAAAGGGCTTTCCCGGAGGCATGGCAACTGCCTGAATATTATGAGGAAGACGCCATCCAGAAAAATGATTACGATCCCAATGAGCGGGACGAACTTTTTGAAGATGCCGCACGCATCATTGTCCAGAATCAGCAGGGATCCACTTCGCTGTTACAACGGAAACTGAAGCTGGGATACAACCGTGCAGGCCGGATCATTGACCAGTTGGAAGCAGCAGGCATCGTCGGACCTTTTGAAGGCAGTAAGGCCCGCGAGGTGAAAATTGCCAACGAAATGGCTTTGGAACAATATTTGAAAGACCTTGATATGAATAAAGAAGACGGTAACCATTAAATTTTTAAATTGTTCCTGTCGCGGCAAAAAAGAAAAAGACAAAATGGTCAGCTTCATGATTTTTGTAAATTAATGTATGAAGGCACAAACTGAAATAGAGAACAAACTAAAAGAATTAAAACCCTTGCTCGCTCAGAAATATTATGTTGAGAAAATCGGATATTTTGGTTCGTATTCACGTAATGAGCAAAACAGGAACTCTGATATTGACATTTTAGTTTATTTTAGAAAACCGCTTGGTTGGGAATTTTTTGAACTCCAGGAATTATTGGAAAAAGAATTAAAATTAAAAGTTGATTTGGTTTCAGAGAAAGCATTAAAAGAACAATTGAGACAATCGATTTTAAATAGTGTGAAATACGTATGACGCCGGTAAGCAGAGACTACATTTTATATCTTGAAGATATGCTGACATCAATTTTAAGAATTGAAGAATATATCGGAGATATGGATTTCCGGGAATTCAAAATGAATTACATGGTAGTTGATGCAATTATTCGGAATTTTGAGATCATCGGAGAGGCTTCAAAGAATATCCCGATGGAAATAAAAAACAAATATCCGGAGATTCCCTGGAAAGAAATGTACGGATTAAGAAATTTAATTGCTCACGAATATTTTGGCATAGATTATGAGATGATTTGGGAGATTTCTAAAAATAATTTACCTCAAAACGCAAATGATCTAAAAAAGATAGTTAAGAAAGAGAAAGAGAAAGAAAACAGTAACAGAGATTCATAAAAAATACCGGAAATCCAAACTTTCATTAGCATAATAAATTAACTTATAAATTCAGAAACAAAATGAAAAAATATCTTATCATAACCCTTCTTCTTATTACCGGAACCGTTTTCAGGGTTACTGCACAACCCGATAAAAAAGCCGAAAATTTACTCGAAGAGGTGATCAACAAAATGGCTTCGTATAAAAATTTCAAAGCCGAACTGTCTTATACAATGGTGAATGTGGAAATGGATATCAACGAGAAAAAAACCGGCATAATCTACGTCCAGGGTGACAGCTACCGCATCGAAATGGAGGGGCAAATCATTATCTCGGACGGGAAAACCGTTTGGACTTACATTGTTGACAGTGATGAAGTCATGGTGAGCGACCTTGAAGAAAGCGACGAAAGCATTTCACCAAACAAAATATTGACGACATACAATCAGGATTACAAGGCCAGGTTTGATCAGGATAAAAAGTATAAAAACTCCGACCTGAAAATGATCGATCTTCAGCCAAACGATAAAAAACAGTTTGAAAAGATGAGTTTATTGGTCAACAAAAAGAAAATGACCATTGAGAATTTCTCGGTTTACGACAAAAACGGGAATGTATTTACCTATCACATCATTGACCTTACACCCAATATTGACATCCCTGCCGGTTTCTTCACCTTCGATCCGAAGAAACATCCCGATGTGGAAGTGATTGATATGCGGTAAGGGAATGGTTTAACAGCAACGGGCGCAAAGGTTTTTCACAAAGGACACGAAGTTCTGTCCTCGTTGTTGGTATCCTTACCAACAACATTATATACCTGGATATTGCGTTTGGTGGAGACACCAACCGCGGGATTAACATATAGCAGTGTTTTACCGGATATAAAAGTTTACGGCTGTGTTTAGCTTCGCACATCCCCAAACTGGCGCAAGTCTTGTGCGCAAGCCCCGCGCGCAGCTGACTTGTGCCAAAGCCACAACCTCAAAACCTTTCTTCCGGCTCATTTTTCAAATATAAAAAGATTCTGCCGTATGGCTTTGGTTTTACACCTTACTGATTATGTATCGCCCTTTTCTTGTGCTTATAGGTAGCGCCTGTAAACAGGACGATAAACCAACCGATGAAGAGGATAACAGCACCAAGCAGCATAACTTTGCCCGTGATACCAATGATCAGGTTGGTTATCTCCTCGGTTGCTTTCACATATAGACTTCCCGAAAAAAGAACCGTCCCGACGACAAAGAAATAATAGCTTGCCCGCAGGTTGCTGCGCGAAACATACCGGTTCATGAAGGTCATGGCCAGCAGAGCCGATGTCTGAAACAGTTGAACGGCGATACCGAGGTTAAAAATGATGAGGCTTTGAGGTTTAATCTTTCCCAGCAAAACCTGCAATTCAAAAATGATCATGAGCATGGCCAGCATACCCAGGATGGACACAGTAATAAGATATCTTTTTGTCATAATTTAAATCGTTGATACGGCTACGAAAATAGGAAAATTAACCTGTTTATCCACTATATCTTTTAAACGTTTTGGTTTAAGTTTTTAACAGTCTCAATATATTTTACCTTTGTCCTGTTTAAACCATAAAAAATCATGAAGACATCCGTTGAAATCAGTTATTATCCTTTGCATGATGAGTTTATTCCCCCGATAAAAGATTTTATTGCGCGGCTGAATACCCATCCGGAGATCAAAACCAAAACCAACGGGATGAGCACCCAGGTTTTCGGGGAATATCTTGAGGTGATGGATATCCTGACCAAAGAGATACATAAATCATTTGAACTGCCTCATTCCGTTTTTATTCTGAAAGTGATCAACGCCGATTTAAACATTACGGAGAGTGGACTTTAATTCCTTTTTTCAGCTTTTTTACCAGAACCTGATGGATACCTCCATCCTGGAGATCATTGCCGTTGTATTCGGACTATTGAGCGTTTGGTATGCCAAAAAGGCCAACATTCTGGTCTATCCGACGGGCATCATCAGCGTACTGATCTATGTTTCCATTTGTTATGATGCCAAGCTTTATGCCGATATGGGCATCAACGCCTTTTATTTTGCCATGAGTGTGTACGGATGGATCATGTGGTCGCTGAAAACAGGAAAACCGGGCCACAAACACGAGCGCCCAATCACGTTCAGTAGCCGCAAAGATAATTTTGTTTCCATTGCTTTTTTCTTTTTCTCGATGGTCGTCATTATGTTGCTGCTTAAATATTTTAAAGCGGATGATGCCGAATACTGGGCCACAAACATCCCCTACATTGATACCTTCACAACAGCCATCTTTATTGTAGGCATGTGGCTGATGGCCGTAAAAAAGGTGGAGAACTGGATTTACTGGATCATCGGTGATGTGATATCGGTCCCTTTATATTTTTACAAGGGACTGGTTTTTACCAGTTTTCAGTTTCTTATTTTTTTGATCATCGCCGTGATGGGTTACATCGAGTGGCGACAAAAAGCAAAACTACAGCTTGAAACCGATTAAACGCATAGCGATCACCGGTCCCGAGTCCACAGGGAAGACATGGCTAGCGAAGAATCTCGCCGCGTATTTCCATACTGTTTATGTACCCGAATATGCGGTAGAATATCTTTTGGAACATGGCCCGGCTTATACTTTGAAAGATATTGAAAACATTGCAAAAGGCCAGTTGGAACTGGAAGAACAATATGTGCAAAAAGCCGGCGGACTGCTTTTTTGCGATACCGATCTGCTGGTGTGTAAAATATGGAGCGAAATGGTCTTTAAGAAAGTACCGGAGTGGATCGAAAAAATGATGACGGAACACCGTTACGATCTCTATTTGCTCTGTTTTCCCGATATACAATGGCAACCCGGACCATTTCGTGAAAACCCGGAAGACAGGAAATATCTTTTTGATCTGTATGAAGCGGAATTGAAGAACCACGGATTCAGGTATGCCACAATTAAAGGGCAGGGGAACGAAAGATTGGAAAATGCCGTTAAATTTGTGAAGGAAATAATAAGGTAGCTTATTTGAAAACGGACAAAAAAAATATCAAAGTTCTCTATCTCGCTCGGTGGTATCCTCACCGTTACGATCCCATGTTCGGATTGTTTGTGCAGCGGCATGCCGAAGCGGCAGCGCGCTTTTGCAGGGTTGGGGTGGTTTATACGCACATCGTGGAAGGCGAAAAGATCAAGGGTTTTGAAACGGACTTTTCCTTTACCAACGGTGTACCTGTTGCAAGGGTTTATTACAATAGCCCTGAAAAAACCTTTCCGCTTTTCAGGTTCATCAAATATTTTCGTGCCAGTGCAGCCGGGATCAGAAAAATAAAGCAGGAACTGGGAGGATTTGATGTAATCCACGTGCATATACTTACGCGTCCGGGAATCATTGCGCTGTGGTACAAATGGTTTCATCGTAAACCTTATTTGATCAGCGAACACTGGTCAAGATATTTGCCTTTGACCGGACAATACAAAGGAGCTTTCAGAAAGTGGATCACCCGTCTTGTGGTTAAAAACGCATCGCTGGTAACCACGGTCACACAAAATCTTGCCAACGCCATGCAAAGTCACGGTTTAAAAAACCGGAACTACCAGGTGCTGGCTAACGTGGTTGCCGATGATTTTTCCGACTTCCCGCTTAAAAAGATGCCCCAAAAGGAGAAAACAACATTTCTTCATGTAAGCTGTTTTGATGACAAACCCAAGAATATCAGCGGACTGTTGCGGGTAATCAAATCCCTGAAAAACAAAAGAGATGACTTTCTTTTTAAAATGATAGGCGATGGAATGGATCTGGAAAACCTGAAAGAATTTGCCGGGGAGCTGGGACTAAATGAGAAAACAGTTGTTTTTACCGGGTTGCTCGAAGGAAAGAAATTGGTTGAAGAAATGGCATCGGGAGATTTGCTGGTGGTTTTCAGCCATTATGAGAACTTTCCGGTGGTGATCAACGAATGTTTTGTGCTGGGTATTCCGGTAATTGCCACTAGGGTAGGAGGGATTCCCGAGTTTGTGAATGAGAGCAACGGACGACTGGTGGATGCCGGTGACGAGAAAGCGCTGGAAGAATATCTGAATGACTATCTGGATGGTAAATTCTCGTTTGACAAACAGAAAATCAGCGAGAACTACCGGCATGCTTTTTCTTCCGAAACGATCGGGAGAAAATTGTGCGGGATTTATAAAAAGATATTGTTGGTGGGGACACCAACAATGGGGGAGGGAAAAAAGAAAAATTAAGAACCGCCGTTGGTGTCCTCACCAACGGCTACAAAAGACAGGAAGGTGTAAGGTTCAGGTTGTTGGTGGGGACACCAACAACGGAGGAGGGTAAAATGAAAAAATAAGAACCGCCGTTGGTGTCCCCACCAACGGCTATAAAAGACAAAAAGGTGTAAGGTTCATTTTATTGGTGAGGACGTCAACAACGGGGAGAAAGAAAAAACAAATTTGAAAATGAGAAGGCAAGTTTCAATATATGTTTTAGTTGTTGCAATTAATGCGCTGGTTTTGTCATCCTGCTCAAATGACAGCCACCGCCATCCCGGGAAACAAATCTTCCGCTACAACGAGGCCTCCGGCATTGTGAACCTTGACCCGGCTTTTGCGCGCGATCAGGCGCACATCTGGGTCTGTAACCAGCTTTACAACGGGCTGGTGCAATTAGACGACAGTCTGAATGTCTTGCCTTCTGTTGCCAAACGATGGGATATTTCGGAAGACGGCCTGACTTACACCTTTTATCTGCGCAATGATGTGTATTTTCATGATCATCCTATTTTCAACGGTCAGAAGAGAAAGGTGACAGCCGCCGATTTTGTTTACAGCTTCAACCGTCTGGCTGACCCGGCCACCGCTTCTCCCGGAGCATGGGTTTTCGGAAATATTGAAAAAAAGAACGGGAAGTATGCTTTTAGCGCTTTAAATGACAGCACGCTAATCATCCGGTTAAAAAAACCCTTTCCTCCGTTTCTCGGAATTCTCACCATGCAGTATTGTTCGGTTGTACCGCATGAGGCCTTAGAGAAATATGGATCCGATTTCAGGAAAAACCCGGTGGGTACCGGCCCGTTCTACCTGAAAAACTGGGAAGAAAACATCAAAATGGTTCTGCGGAAAAATGAGAACTATTTTGAAACCCACAACGGTGAACAGTTGCCTTACTTCGATGCCGTCTCCATCTCGTTCCTCATTGACAAGATGACGGCTTTCCTGGAGTTCGCCAAAGGAAACCTGGATTTCCTGTCGGGCATTGATCCGTCGTACAAAGACGAACTGCTGAACCGCAGTGGTAAACTAAGAGCAAAATACAAAAACCGTTTCAACATCATCAGAAACCCGTATCTGAACACAGAATATTTTGGGATTTTAATGGACACTTCTCTGGAAATTGTGAAAATCAGTCCTTTAAAGTTTCTGAAAGTACGGCAGGCTATCAATTATGGGTTCGACCGGAGAAAGATGATCAAATATTTACGAAACGGCATTGGCATTCCCGAAACCAAAGGGATGATTCCTGAAGGGATGCCCGCTTTCAATAAAAATGCAGATTACGGCTACAGTTACGATCCGGTAAAAAGTCGCCAGCTATTGGCAGAAGCGGGTTTTGGAAAAGACAATCCTGTGCCGCCCATCACGCTGGTCACCACTTCCGACTATCTCGATCTCTGCAAATTTGTCCAGGCCCAGTTACAGCAGCTTGGGTTTACCATTGAAATAGAGGTCTCACCACCGGCGGCGGTCATCGAGCGGCGGGCACAATCGAAGATCAATTTTTTCAGGGCCTCATGGATTGCCGATTATCCGGATGAAGAAAATTATTTGTCTTTGTTTTATTCTGAAAATTTTGCCCCTTCAGGGCCGAATTATACCCATTTTTCCGATGCGTTGTTTGATTCGCTGTACAGGAAGATATTCGATATCAACAACCGGAAAAGCAGGTTAAAACTGTATCGACAGATGGACAGCCTTGTCATGACCCGATCACCGGTCGTGGTTTTGTATTATGACGAAGCTGTACGGTTTGTGCAAAAGAATATTGAAGGCATGACGGGAAACCCCATCAACTTATTGAACTTAAAAACGGTGAGGAAAAAATAGTTGTTTTGACAGGCTGGTATTATCTACCCGGATTGTGTGATCTTCTCGCTGCTTTTTTCTTCAAAGTATAAATAAATCCCAGGTTGATCCGGTTTATTTTTGACCATTTGGAATCTATTTCCGGGTTTTCAAATAAATTCATCAGGCCAAACGAAAAATTAAATCCGGCATTCAGGCCGATTTGCCGGGTGATATTCCAGAGAAATCCTATCTGAACGCTCAACCCGAAATCACTAGTGCTGAAACGGTAAGTTTCAGGTGAGTAAAAACTGGATGTCAGTCCTTTTGTCGTTCCTGAATATAAAGTCTCATTGTGCCCCGGTACCAGAGTTGAATCTTTCACAAGATAGTAATCCTCTTTTGCGATATAAATGTCTTCGCCACCTTTTATTTTGGTATTCAGATAAATGGAATAGAATATTCCTGCCTGAACGACAACTTTAAATTTGTCACTGCCTTTCTGATAAATGATATTTACCGGAATGGTCAGATAATTAAGCTTGTAATCGGCCTGATACAGATAATAACTCTGAAGAACCTTCCCAGTGGAATCGATAAAAGGAAAGCTGCCATCCATTTTGAAAACCCGGTTGTCGAGATAAAGTCCACCCCGTATTTTCAGATCAGCCAATAAATAATATTCTGCAAAACCGCCAATATTGTATCCAATGCCCGAACCAACATTGTAAACAGGTGAAAAATCTCTAATGTTCGTAAATTGCACTCCGCCTTCCACACCAATGTTGAACAATCCCTTCTTTGAAATTTCCTGTTCCTGTGAAGTTACCGGTAAAATAATCAAAAAGCCAACGATCAGTATTAACAGATTTTTTATGTTCATTATTTTCAAAATCTAAACATTAATAATTACTCCACAACCAGAATATCCCCACAAACACGGCTGCCGAACCGGCGATCCCGTTTACGATCAGGAAAGCCGTGTCTTTCTTTTTCTCACTGCTGTATTTTCCAACCAAGCCCAGGGCAAACGAAAAGGCAACCATGGCGGCGATCGTTCCAATACCAAATCCGATCAGGTACAAAACCGATTCAAAAAGGGAGGGAAAAGCCAGGGTAGGCAGGATGCTCAAAATATGGGAAAATCCTGCAAGTCCGTGGATTATACCTATGCCGAGGGCAGCAAGGTAGGTTTTATGTTCAAGCTCATGCTCGTGGTTGTGTTCTTTTGTGTGATGATGATCGTGACTGTGATAATGGACAAAGAAATGACCCGTTTTGTCTTTGTGCGTATGAATATGTGCGTGATTTTTCTTTCTGTTGAAAAGATACATCCTGAAAAAAGCCCAGCATCCGATCAGGATCAACAGAATACCGACAAGTTTCTCGCTGTTTTTCGAGATGTAGTCAAACGGAATAAATTCTTTAAAATAAATGAACAGCATACCGAGCAGCAGCATGCCGATCAGATGCCCGATGCCCCACGACATGCCGATCAGCCAGGGACGAAACCGTGTATTCAGGGCAAGGGGACCAACGGCAGCAAGATGATCAGGGCCGGACAACACATGGATGGTCGCGGCGATCAGACCAAAAAGTATGGGTAACCTGGTAAGCGTCTCCGTCATGAATCTCTCTTTGATAGCAAATATAGGATTTTTGTAACTGTTTGACCGGATCGGATGCAAATGGCTGAAAAAAATTGGATGAGAAAAGGGGAAGTAGTGGAATGGGTGTAAATTGGAATGATGTGCCGAAGACATGCCTTTGGCAGAATATTGGAAGGCTGGATGAATGAATAGAAGAATGGATGGGGTAGAAAGGGAAAATTTCTTCATCTGTTTCCTCTTCTCTGAACGGCGGTGAGACAAGTTTAGGATGGTG
>JAOZOO010000007.1:32040-35935 GCA_029933225.1 Bacteroidales bacterium
AAATATTTCCCTCCTTTCCTTAATTTTGGCAATTATTTCAGATTATGAAACGATATTTTATCCGTATGGCTTATCATGGTGGCAACTATCACGGCTGGCAGGTGCAGGAGAATGCCCACACCGTACAAGCGGAGATGGAAGAAAAACTGTCCGTAATGCTTGGGAAACAGGTAAGTGTGACCGGTTGTGGCCGTACAGATACCGGAGTGCACGCCCGTGAGTTTTATGCCCACTTCGACCTGGTTAAACCCCTGAAAGACCCGGGAGATCTGGCTTTCCGGATGAATGCTTTCCTGCCCGGCGATATTGCAGTGTTTGATATTTTCCCTGTGACACATGATATGCATGCCCGTTTCAGCGCTATAAACAGGACTTATCGCTACTATATTTCAAGAGAGAAAGACCCATTTTATCGGGAACTGCAATTTGAATACACCAGCACACTGGATTTAGAAGCTATGCAGGAAGCAAGCCGGTTGTTGTTGGGCGAAAAAGATTTTACCAGTTTCTCAAAACTGCACACCCAGACGGCAACTAACATTTGTACGATAAAAGAGGCCTTCTGGACAGCAGAAGGTCATCGTTTGATATTCGCCATTTCTGCCGACCGGTTTCTGCGAAACATGGTTCGTGCCATTGTGGGAACATTGATGGAAATTGGAAAAGGGAAAATAAAACCGGAAGACATGAAAAAAATCATTGCAGCCAAAGACCGTTCACGGGCCGGGTTTTCGGTTCCGGCAAAGGGGTTGTTTCTGGAGAAAGTGGAGTATAAGTTTGATGCTTGATACTGGATGCTTGATACTGGATGCTGGATGCTGGATACTGGATGCCGAGAATTTTCAATTAACCATTTTCAGTTAACTGTATAATGATGCCCGGATAGGATGTTGGATTGCAGATTTGTGAATAGCGATTAGTGATTTGTGAAGTTGCCGACTGTGAATTGACGCTGATTTTCGCTGATTTATTATGATCTTTTTATTACGGATTGTTCATTGAAAACTGATATCTTGACTCTTGTTTCCTGGCTCACGTCTTTTGTCTCATGTCTCGTGTCTTGGTTCTTGGCTCATGGCTCTTGGTTCCTGATTCCTGTCTCTTGTCTCCCAACCCATTAACAATCCCCGTTCGCCCGATAAAACTCCACCAGCCTGATTGCCTCCACAGCCTCTTTCACATCATGTACCCTCAAAATATCGGCGCCGTTCAGCAGGGCAATGACATGTAGGGCTGTCGTTCCGTTGAGTGCATCCTCCGGTACCGCTTCAAGTACTTTGTTGATCATTGATTTACGCGACACACCTGCCATCAATGGCAAATCATCAACTCTTAATGCATCAAGGTGCTGTAAAAGCGAATAATTGCATTCCAGTGATTTCCCGAAACCAAAGCCCGGATCAAGAATAATATCTTTCACTCCGGCGGTTTTAAGTTCCCTGACTTTTTCCCTGAAAAACGAAGCCACCCGTTCAACGGCATTCTCCGTCAGGGGATCTTTTTGCATACTTTCCGGCTTTCCGTGGATGTGCATCAAAATATAAGGTACATCAAACTCTGCCACCGTGGCAAACATCAGGTTGTCAAACGTCCCGCCTGAAATGTCGTTGATAATATGTGCACCGTTTTCGATGCACCGCCGGGCAACCTTTGAACGGTAAGTGTCAACCGAGAAAATGGTGTCGGGAAAACGTTTCACAAGCCGTTGTAACGGTTCAATTAACCGTTCCAGCTCTTCTTCCATGCTCACTTTAGCAGCACCGGGGCGTGTACTTACGGCTCCCAGGTCGATGATGTCCGCCCCTTCGGCAATCATTTTTTCCACCTGTTCCGTCTGTTGTTTTTCCCTGCCGAACTTTCCTCCGTCGAAAAACGAATCGGGCGTCAGATTGAGGATACCCATCACTTTCGGACGGGAAAAATCAATAACCCGATTACCACAATGAATGGGTTTTGCCGTTTTGGGAAAAGATGTATTTTTATTGCTCATTAAAATAACAGAAAATCAGATTGGCAAATATAACACAGGAAATTGAAAATGAGTGATAAAACTGCCGAACAGTTTGAAAAGGTCATCGGCCTTTGCCGTGATGTCTTCATAAAAAAGCAAAAAGATTACAGCTCTGCATGGCGGGTGCTGCGTACCTCAAGCTTAACAGATCAGATACTGATCAAAGCCCACCGGATACGCAATATCCAGAAAACCGGCAAACAAAAGGTGGACGAAGGGTTTATTCCCGAATTCATCGGCATTGTCAATTATGCGGTCATGGCGCTAATCCAGCTTGAGCTGGGGGATGCCGACGGGGCAGATATGGATCAGAAAACAGCCCTTGAGCTTTACAACAAATACATCTATGCTGCCCGCGACCTGATGCTGGACAAAAACCACGATTATGGAGAGATTTGGCGCAAAATGAGGATTTCTTCGCTGGATGATATTATCCTGATGAAACTTTTACGTATAAAACAAATAGAAGACAACAAAGGGAAAACAATGGCTTCAGAAGGGCTGGACGCCAATTATTACGACATTATCAATTATGCATTGTTTGCCCTGATAAAAATGGTAATCGAGAAGGAAAATGGTTAAACCGGCAGAAATAAAAAAAGAAGGCGTGTTTTTTGCTACCCTCCGTATTTTGCTGGGGCTTGTTTTTATTTTTTCTTCTTTTGTTAAAGGCATCGATCCACTGGGAACAGCCTACCGCGTGGAAGATTACCTTGATGCTTACGGATGGTACAGTTTATGGCATTTCTCGCTTTTCCTTTCCATTTTGCTGATCACTGTTGAGTTTGTGCTTGGTGTTGCTCTTCTTTTCAAATTTCGTGCAAGAGCCGCTTCTTTTGGCGCCCTGTTGTTGATGACATTCTTTACGGTAATTACTTATTATGACGCCAAATACAATATGGTTCCCGACTGTGGTTGTTTTGGCGATGCCATTAAGCTTTCAAACCAGGGCACATTTTATAAAAATATCATACTGATTGTACTGGCGATTCTTGTTTTTGCCGGAAGCAGGCGAATGAAAAGAAGTCTGCCGTTCTGGTTGCAGAATATTCTGTTAATTATGGTTGCTTCCCTTTATGTGTTTTTTATCTTTTACAATTACAATCACTTGCCGATGATTGATTTCCGCGAGTGGAAAGAGGGAAAAGACATGAAAGCCGCCAATCAGGATGCAATAAAAACTTTTGTTATTTATAAAAACAAAGAGACGGGAGAAACCAAAGAATTTGAATCGCCCAACTATCCGTGGAATGACTCGGTGTGGATGAGCCAATGGGAATTTGTTGACCAGCGTATTGACCGGTCGGCAGTGGAAATAAAACATCACCTGATCATTATGGACGAAAGCGGTTCGGATTATACCGATGAGATCATCAACAATCCGGCTTACCAGTTCATGCTTATCTCGTGGGACCTTGATCAGGCAGACGTGGAAGGGATGGCCAAAGCCGCCCGGCTATACAAGGATGTGGAGAAACAGGGCGGGGATTTTGTCCTCGTTACTGCTTCCGCACCCGAAACCATTAAAAAGTACAAAGATGTTTACGGCATAGATTACCCATATTATTTTGCTGACGACATCGAACTCAAAGCGATGATCCGCAGCAACCCGGGGCTGATCCTGATGCATAATGGTGTGGTGATGGAAAAATGGCATTTCAATGATTTCCCGGAGACGATAGAACAAGCGGAAGAGGAAGCAGAAGAATGAGGATTGGTGAAGGATGTGGAAGAATGGAATATTGGATGGATGGATGATTGGAATGGGTACCCGACTGTACCGAATAGCACGTTCGGGTGGGGAATGATGGATGGACTCAACCTGACAGGTCTCTACAGACCCGGTGCGCCGGCAACCTGTCAGGTTTGCGAGAAAGCAAACAA
>JAOZOO010000007.1:36035-52551 GCA_029933225.1 Bacteroidales bacterium
AACAATCAAACAATGCTAAACTACCTCACAAAGCGTCTTTTATACGGCATCCTGGTTCTCTGGGGGGTGGTGACCATTATCTTTTTTCTGTTCAACATTTTGCCGGGCGATGCCGCGCGTATGCTCATGGGACAACGGGCCGACATATCCTCGGTTGAAGCCATCCGGAAAGACCTTGGCCTGGACAAACCCCTGATGGTTCAGTACCTGAATTTCCTGAACGACCTTTCACCTGTTTCGGTTCATAACACAACCGACAAAGACAACTTCTGGTATTTTGACCGCGAAAAATATCATCCGGCATACAAATTCTTCAGCGTAGGCAATGCTGTGGTAGTCTTCAAAAAGCCCTATCTCCGCCGTTCCTACCAGAGCAAGCGGGAGGTCTCTTCCATCATTTCGGAAGCTTTCCCAAAAACATTGCTTTTGGCCACTGCTTCAATACTATTGGCCATGCTTGTGGGTGTGATCCTCGGCGTGCTGGCAGCCGTCCATCGCGACACGCCGTTAGATAAATTCCTGCTGGTATTTTCCTCATTCGGCATGTCGGTACCCTCGTTTTTTGCAGCCATCATCATGGCCTGGCTGTTTGCCTTTGTGCTGGCCGATTACACCGGCCTGCAAATGTTTGGCAGCTTATATTCCGTGGATGATTACACAGGTGAAGTATATATTAATCTGAAAAACCTGATCCTGCCTGCCCTCACACTGGGTATCCGTCCGCTGGCGATCGTTGTCAGCTTAACCCGCAGTTCGTTGCTGGATGTCTTGTCGCAGGATTACATCCGGACGGCCAAAGCCAAAGGACTCAGCAATTTCAGGGTGGTCATTGGTCACGGTCTGCGCAATGCCCTGAACCCGGTGATCACGGCCATTACCGGATGGTTTGCCTCGCTGATGGCCGGCGCGGTCTTCGTAGAGTATGTCTTTGACTGGAAAGGCATTGGCGTGGTCATTGTTGACGCCCTCGAGAAGTATGACCTGCCGGTGATCATGGGCTCTGTGCTGTTTATCTCGGTGGTGCTGATCCTGGTAAATATTCTGGTGGATTTGCTTTATGCAATGCTGGATCCGCGGGTTCGTTTAAGTTAGTGAACTACCCGGAAATTTGTGTTATTTTTGCCGATTCAAGAATCTAAAAATCAAAAAAATGAGAAAGAAAATCGTTGCAGGAAACTGGAAAATGAATAAAACTTTTGAGGAAGCCGAGGAGTTGCTGGCTTATGTTGCCGAAGCCATTGAAAAGAAAACGCCTTGTGAAGTGGTGGCCTGTCCTCCGGCCGTTTACCTTGAAATGGCTACGGATTTTGCGGAGGAGTCCAATCTGCTTGTGGGGGCACAGAATGTCAGCCAGTTTGAGAGCGGCGCCTACACCGGTGAGATATCTGCTGCCATGCTCGATTCTGTTGACGTGGATTACTGCATCGTGGGGCACAGCGAAAGAAGAAAATATTTTAACGAAACTGATGAAATGCTTGCCCAAAAGGTCAACCAGTTGCTGGAGTATGGAATACAGCCCATTTTCTGCTGCGGTGAGCAACTGGAAGAACGTGAAAAGGAAATCCATTTCGGGGTGGTTCGCAGCCAGTTGGATAACGGCTTGTTCCATCTGAATGAAAACGAATTCGCCAATGTGGTCATTGCTTACGAACCGGTGTGGGCAATCGGTACAGGCAGAACCGCATCACCGGAGCAGGCACAGGAAATGCATGCTTTTATCCGGGGCCTGATCACCGAAAAATACGGTAAAAAAGTGGCTGACAGCACCACGATACTTTATGGCGGAAGTTGTAATCCGGGCAATGCACGGGAATTGTTTTCCCAGGAAGATGTGGACGGCGGACTGATTGGTGGTGCCTCGCTGAAAGGGGAGGACTTTATTAAAATTGTCAACAGCTTTTAACCCGGTTATTGTGGATTATATCGAAGTTGCCTTACCCCGTCCTACAGATGAACAAAAGGCGGAAATATTGATTGCCCTGCTTGCTGATATCGGTTTTGAGAGTTTTGCCGAAGAAGAGAATATTATCCTTGCCTACATCCCCGAAAAAGAATTTGATCAGGGGAAACTGGATACCCTTTCTGATGAGTTTTCACTTTTCAGCAAATCCGGCATTTCGGTAAAACACATTGCCGACAGGAACTGGAACGAGGAATGGGAAAGCAACTATCCGTCGGTCTGGATTTCAGGTCGTTGTTATGTGCGTGCTCCTTTTCACGATCCGGCACCGGATGCCGAATACGATATCCTGATCAAACCGAAAATGGCTTTCGGCACGGCACACCATGAAACCACCTCGCTGATGCTGGAAAAACTATTGGATATGGATGTGAAAGATAAGAGTATCCTCGACATGGGTTGCGGAACCGGGGTACTGGCCATCCTCGCTTTTAAAAAAGGAGCCCGAAACATCGTGGCCATCGACAATGATGAATGGGCTTACCGTAATGTGATTGAAAATGCCCGCTTAAACGGTGCTTCTTCAATGGACATCCGTCCTGGTGACGCTGCTGCTTTGAAACCGGGAGATCGTTTCGATGTGATTCTTGCCAACATCAACAAAAACATTTTGTTGCGGGATATGGGTAAATATCTTGAAACACTTGTGCCGGGAGGACGTATCCTGTTGAGTGGTTTTTATAAAGAAGACCTCGAAGATATTCGGGAGATGGCTGAAAAACATGGTTTGGTTTTTGCAGGCAGCGAGGTCAAAAACCGGTGGATGGCTGCTGAGTTTATAAGACAATAGAAAAAGACTTTTCCTGTTAATAAGATTAGGATAGAGGAAATATGAAATTGCGCAAGACGGTTTTAATCTGGTTGACATTTTTACTTGTTGTGGCCTCCATAAAGCTGGAAGCGCAGGATACTACTGCCTTGTCACGAAATTCGGAAGAGTTTTTTCGACAGATTTCAAACATTTTACTCAACACGCCCTCCAAGACCTATCAGCAGCGTTCGCAGAAAACCCTTGACAGGTTTTATCCGATCTGGTCGGCAGGCCGTTTCAATAAGGAGGAAAAGCAGGCAATCAGAGATGTGGTTGAAACCATGCGACATTTGAAACTGCGCACTTATCCCTATTTATCCGGTTATATTTACAGTCTGACGTTGCTGGCCGAGTCGAATCAGACGCCCAAAAGCATTATCGGCTGGCATTTGTATGCCAAAACACTGTTGGAAACAAAAAACCAGAAAAAGTTTCTTAACCTTCTGGACTTTACAAACAGTTTGCTCGAAGATAAGAACCTGTATCATACCCGCTCGGTTGCCTGGAAATTCGACAGGGCGAAATTCAGATTTATGGTTGACACAAGTTTTCTGGTAGTATTTGACCAACTCACGCTCGTTTGTGCTTCGCGGAAAGACAGCTCAACAATCACCGAAACCAAAGGCGTTTTTAATTACGATTATAAACGGTGGAATGGCCACGGAGGGACTGTGACCTGGGTACGGTTCGGGAAAGAATATGAAGAAGATATCTACGCTGAGCTTCAGGATTATTCAATAAACATTGAAAAGACCACTTATTCAGCCGACTCGGCCATCCTGCATTACAAACGGTTTTTTCCAAACCCGGTTCTCGGTACGTTTTCCGACAGGGTGATGTCGAGTCCTCCGAGTGCGCGTAGTTCATATCCCCGTTTTGACTCATACCGCTATGATTTTGAACTTGAAAATATATATCCGGGCATCAACTATATCGGCGGTTTTTATCTCAACGGATTGCGGCTTTACGGTACAGGAGGTGATTATCATAATGCGATTATTGAATTTTACAAAGACAATGATCTGGAAGGACGGCTGATATCAGATCTGTTCCTGATGTCGGACAATAAACTCTCATCGCAAAAGTCAGAAGTTATTTTTTACCTCGAAAACGATTCACTGTATCACCCGGGCCTGTCCGTAAAGTTTACGGCGGACGACAGGAAGCTGGAGTTGTTCAACATCAAAGCCGGACAGGGCATCATTCCCTTTTTCGATTCCTATCACCAGTTGGATATTTATGCGCCGGCGCTGACATGGAACCTCGACAGCCTGAAGATGGATTTCAGCAACATGAAGGGGGTGGCAAAAACTTCACTGGCATCTTTTATCTCAAGCAATTATTTTTCGCAGAAAGAATTTTACCAGATACAGGGCATTGATGAGATCAATCCGATGTATGTGATCCAGAAATACCTGGAGTCGTACAACGACCGTGTTATCCAGCTTAATGCACTGGCAGCTTTCATGAAAAAGTCGCCCGACCAGGTGTCGGCCATGCTGATCAACCTGTCGGACAAAGGTTTTCTGGTGTACAATTCCCGCGAAGAAAAAGCCATCGTCAAAGACCGGTTTTTCGACTTTCTGGCCGCCAAATCCGGAAATGCCGATTACGATGTGATCCGTCTCCGTTCAGTGGCCCCTGCCAACAAACCCAATGCAACGCTTAACCTGAATACATTTCAGTTGGATGTGTTTTATGTCCCGGAAGTTTTTGTGAGCGATTCGCAGGAGGTGTTCATTTATCCTTACGACAAGACCGTGTCGTTCAGGAAGAACAGGGATTTTACTTTCAACGGGAAGGTAAATATGGGACTGTTTGATTTTTACGCCCGGAACAGCACATTTGTTTATGACAGCTTCATGATCAACATGAGCTATATCGATACAATGGCTTTTCGTGTTTACTCCCTTGATTCGCTGGATCGTATCGACACGGTGATTAAAGTCAAGAATATCATCACCGACCTGAACGGCAAAATATACATCGACATGCCGTTCAACAAATCGGGACTGAAAAAGTTTGAGGAATTCCCCAAGTTCATTACCAACGAACCGGGTTATGTTTATTACAACAGTCCCGACATCCAGGACAGTACATTATATCCGGAGATATTTTATTATAAAATCGAACCTTTTGAACTGGATAGCATTTTGACATTCAGTACACAGGGGATGAAGTTTGAAGGAACTTTGACTTCTGCCGGTATTTTCCCGGTCATTAATGAGCCGCTTGTGGTGCTTCCCGATTATTCACTGGGTTTCGACCACAAAACGCCTGCCGACGGCTATCCCATTTATGGGGGCAAAGGAACTTTTACAAATGTTATTCATCTCGGAAACCAGGGATTTACGGGAACTGGCAAGCTGGATTATCTTGTTTCGAGCTCTTATTCCAATCATTTTATTTTTTATCCCGATTCACTTGTTACCGACAGCGGATACCGTTTCAAAAATCTCGAAAGCCCGCAGGAATATGACTTTCCTTATGTTTACGGCGACTCGGTGGAGATCAGTTGGCTGGTGGACAGCAACCGGATGATCGTAAACATGCCGCCACGGGATTCGTTCGACATTTATACCGCAGCCCGTATGACGGGAAGCATTATGCTGACACCTGAAGAGCTGGGAGGCAAAGGCTCTTTCTATTTTGAAAAATCAGAGATCAAATCCAAAGATTTTAACCTGAAATATTCGGAACTGACGGCTGACTCGGCAGATTTCTTTTTGAGAAAAGATTACGACACGCTGGTGTTCAAATCCAAAGGCTATTTCGCAAAAATTGATTTTGCAAGCCAGCGGGGTGAGTTTCAGCATCTTTACGATAAGTCGTACGTGGAATTTCCTTACAATAAATACAGGTCAACCCTTGATGAAGTTACCTGGGAAATGGACCAGGATAAGATTTATTTGAGAAGTAACCTGAGTGGCAATTACAAATCGCTGGATACCCTGAACGACCTTCAGTTGATCGATTACCGGCTGAGCGGACCCGAGTTCGTATCCATTGAAGACGACCCCGATTCGATATTGCGCTTTTTTGCCGGGGCAGCCAGCTACGATCTGAGTTCATTTACCATTGACGTGGACAGCGTGCGGCTCATCAAGGTGGGCGATGCGGCGGTTTTCCCCAATAACGGATATGTTAAGATACTTCGTAACGGTGGAATTTATACCCTGCAAAATGCGGTGATCATTGCAGACACGCTGAATAAATATCATCGCATTTATGATGCGGAAGTTGACATCATCAGCAGGCACTGGTATTATGCCAGGGGTTATGCCGATTATGTGGATCGACTCGGAACGGCCCAGCCCATTTATTTTTACAGGATCATGGTGAACAACAAAGGGATCACAACAGGATATGCTGAAATTGAGAAAACAGAGGTGTTTTTCCTGAGTCCCGAATATTTTTATGCCGGCGAGGTCAACATGGAAGCCAACAAGAAATTTTACAACTTCTTCGGAGGGTTCCGCCTCAACGAGGATTGTGTCGGATTGTCGGAAGATAGCTGGGTATCGTTTGTTCGTTATCTCGACCCGAACAACATTTATTTTGAGATTGATGAAAACACCTTAGATATGAACCAGCAACCGGCAAAATTCGGCCTGGCATTTTCGCAGGAGAGATCCGCCTTTTATCCGCTTGTTCTCCAGTCAACGGAAAGCCCGCGTGATGAGGTGCTGATCAATGCCACCGGGACTATCCGTTACGACACAACCCAAATGGCGTATATGGTCGGACAACAGTTGCCTGAAAATGTGAAAATAGGGGATGCCGGTTTTGTTGAACTCAAAACCGAAAGGTGTATCCTCGACGGCTATGGTACATTTAACCTGGGGCTTGGTTTTAAAATGTTCAAACTCAATGTTGCCGGTGAATTCAGCCATTTGATAGTCCCTGACTCCACTTATCTGCGGACGGCCATGCTGATGGACTTTTACTTTGATGAGATTGCCTTCGGCATGGTGATCGACAGTATGCGTCTGGTGAATTCCTATAAGAACAAGAGCGGTGAGGGATATATGCCCATATTGATCACACAAATGATGGGTATTGAGAAAAGCCAGCGCCTCGTGGTGGAAATGAGCCTGTACGGCCAGATGAAAAAAATGCCGGATGTGATGAAAAACACATTCCTTTTCAGCGATGTGAAACTGAAATGGGACAAAGAAAGCCATTCATTTGTCTCGCAGGGGCCCATCGGCCTCAGCCAGATCGCGGGCGTCCCCGTAAACAAATATTTCCATGGATATATGCAGATCAAGAAAAGCCGGACATCATCCTCGGTGACTTTCTATCTTCAGTTGAACAACGAACAATGGTATTTCTTCAGCTTCCAGAATGGGATTATGCAGGTGCTGTCGTCGGATAATGTTTTTAATGATTATATTGCAGAGCTGAAGCCGAACAAACGGATACTGAACGAGAACAGCGTTGAAGATTATTACGAGTTTGTCACTTCAACCCGGAGAAAAGTAGTGGACTTTTTGCGGGAAATGGAAACCATACAGAAACGGATCAGGTAAGCTGCTTCTCAAAGGGTTTTTGCTAAATATCAACCAATGGAAACCATAGTACTTGTTACAGGTTTTGTTGTTGCCTATCTTATCGGTTCCATCCCCACGGCTGTCTGGGTCGGGAAATGGTTTTACAATACCGACGTCAGGGAAAAAGGGTCGGGCAACGCCGGAGCCACCAACACCATTCGTGTTTTGGGGCTGAAAGCCGGAATACCGGTCATCATCATTGATATTTTAAAAGGGTGGTTTGCCGTTTGGATGATGCGTTATTTTATACCGCCCGGATGGGATAAGGATATGGTTATCTATGCTGAAATCGTTGCGGGCATTATGGCAGTCATCGGGCATACACTCCCCGTTTATGCAGGGTTCAGGGGAGGTAAAGGGGTTGCCACATTGCTGGGAATGGGCATTGCGCTGTACGGCTGGCCCGTGTTGATATCGGTAGTTGTGTTTGCCGTGGTTCTTTTGGCTACAGGTTATGTGTCCCTCGGTTCAATCTTCGGCGGGGCTGTTTTCCCGTTTGTCGTGGTGTTTTACTACCACATCACCAATCCCGCTCTTGTGGGGATGGCTGTGTTTGCAGCCCTTTTCCTGTTGTGGACTCACCGGAAAAACATACAAAGGCTCTGGAAAGGAGAGGAGAACAGGATTTTATACGGGAAGCGGAAGAAATGAAAAACATTATTTAAGTGAAATCAGAAAAGTTCCTTAAATCTTACCAATAAAAGTGCAATACATAGCTCTTATTTATGTTTTTAATTAATTTTTTCGTACATTTGCAAACAAAAGAGCCGTATAATGCACCTGAATGAACTCATACAAACTCTGAAGAAAAGGCGTGAAATACTGGGGGTGACGCAGGAACATCTGGCCGAGTTATCAGGCGTTGGCCTGCGTACCCTGAAAGCGCTGGAAAGTGGCAAAAGCAACCCTACCTTCGGGACACTGAATAAACTGGCCGAGGTACTGGGTATGGAATTGAAATTAGAAGTGAAAAAAACAAAATCCTGATAAATGCGCATACTGGAAGTATATCGCAACGGGCAGCGGGCCGGTGTTTTAATACAACATAACCCCAAAAGCTATGAGTTTCGCTATGATGATGCCTGGCTTGCAAATGAAAACCTGCCGGCTATCAGTTTGACGCTACCCAAAACACGGCAAACGTACAAAGCCGACCACCTCTTTCCTTTTTTCTTTAATATGTTGTCGGAAGGAGTCAACAGGAAGCTGCAATGCCGGCAGTTGAAAATTGATGAAAACGACCATTTCGGGCTGCTGGCTGCCACAGCTACCCACGATACCGTTGGTGCGGTTACCGTTAAACCTGTAAAGAGCGAGGATAAATGAGCATGCCCGCAATAAAATATTGTCCGGGAACACTGGCAGATGGATTTGATACCTACAGTAAAACCTGCCTGAAAAAAATGTTCAGAGGTAAAAAGGTAAGCCACATTTTACCTTATTACCCACCTCATGTGAGTGAAGAAGATGCTGAAAAATTTCTTGAAAACCGTAAGCACATCTCCATATCGGGCGTGCAGGAAAAGCTCTCGATGATACTTGATAAAAACAAATTACGTTTAACCCGGGAAGGCGAGCAGGGTACTTACATATTAAAACCCATTCCGAGAGATTTTAAAAAAGCCGGCCAGGTTCCCGCCAATGAGCATTTAACCATGCAAATTGCCCGGCAGGTTTATGGTATCAGTACCGCTGAAAACGCACTTATTTTTTTTAAGAACGCAGAACCCGCCTACATCACAAAACGATTTGATGTAAAAGAAGAAGTCCTGCCCGGCCAGTCCGGGTTTGCCAAATGGGGCAAAGAAGATTTTGCATCGCTTGCCGGCAAAACTTCTGAAAATGCAGGGCCTGATTTTAAGTATAAGTACAGTTATGAGGAAATGGCGGACTTGCTCATGAAATATGTTCCTGCTTATCGGGTTGAAATAGAAAAGTTTTTCAGGCTTGTTGTTTTCAATTACCTGTTTTCCAATGGCGATGCTCACTTAAAGAACTTTTCTGTTTTGGAAACCCTGAATGGAGATTATGTTTTAAGCCCTGCTTACGATTTGATAAACACACGAATACATGTGGACGATACCGATTTCGCTTTGGAAAAGGGATTGTTCAAAGATGATTTTAAATCGGAAATAATGAAAAAAACCGGACATGCCGGATTGGAAGATTTTCATGAGTTTGCCGGGCGAACAGGAATATCAGTAAAAAGAAGAGACAAATTACTTGCGCCGTTTTTGGCGAGACAAACAAAAGTTGAAACGCTTATTCAAAAATCATTTTTGAATGATCAAACCAAAAGAGCCTACCTGTTGAATTATCAGACAAAAAGAAATCAGTTGAACGCACAATAAATGAGCTGCTGATATACGGAAGATGCGTTGGTAGAAACAGCAACACATGTTTTCCGGTACACACAGAATAGTCTGAATAATAAAATATTCAACCTTATTTCCGGATACGGCAACGTTCCGGAAACAAGTGTCCCGAATTGCAGCGACAGGCGTATTCCACAAAGAAACACGGTAATATGCGTCCATTACAGCATCCGCCAATGCGAAATACCATGAAATGATGGGATAAAAAAACTGCCGGTTAATTTTTCCCGGGATGGTTATGAAAACCAGTAATTAATAACGATCGTTCCTGTTGGATCTGTAATCTGATTTTCTGGGTTCTGATTTTTTAACCACGATTGTTCTGCCGTCAACTTCAGTGTCATTCAATGCATTGATAGCCTGTTGGGCTTCTTCATCGTTAGGCATTTCAACAAAACCATACCCCTTTGAGCGTCCTTCGAATTTGTCGTAAATAATTTTTACGGAACTTACTTCTCCGTATTGTTCAAATAACCTTTGAACCTGATCCTCTTTAGTCTGATAGGATAACCTTGTAACAAAAATATTCATTTAATAAAAGTTTAAATAGGCCATTAGGCAACAGCAAGCAAATGAAATTTGATCTCTGGAACGAAACGGCTGATAAATAATAATTGGGGCAAATGTAACCAAATAAATTAATATGAATTGAAAAAACAACCGATTTATTTAAGGATTGTTGTCCGAAAAAAATGAGGGTGTTTTTTTAACGGAATTTACCGGTGGGTGGGGTAAAGGCGTGTGATCCTGATGGCGGCCTTGACCTCTGTCACAGTTTCAGGTTCGCAATAGGCAATGTGTTCAAAATCACAATACCTGCCGATGGTTTCCATCATGGCTTTGTATTCATTTTCCTGCCAGTCGGCATAGCCGAGCAATTCGTCAAAATCAATGATGGTCCCTTTTTTCAGATAGGGCAGGGCCTGTTCAAGAATATATTTTGTGGGCTGATACATACCCAGATCGAGATGCATGAAAGCAATGCTTTTATCTTTCAGCTTCAGGTTATCCATGAAAGTGGCAAAGGTTTCTTCCACGTGGCCTTTGATCAGGTTGACGTTGGGTAAGACAACGGGTTTAATGCCTTTCAGATCATATTTGTCTTTATGTGGCCCGTACTTATTAACTCGTTCCGGCATTCCCAAAAATGAATCGAATCCATAAATCCTCCGGCGGTCGCCTTTCTTGTTCAGTTGTTCGGCGAGGTAGTTTATACTCCTTCCTTTATAAACCCCGAATTCGAAGAGAAGCCCCCGGGTGGGTATCTGTTTGAGCAATTCGTTCCAGTAATTTTGTTCGTTGTTGAATAAACCGTTGGGCGCCATGTGCTCCCAGATGTACTCTGCGCTTTTTTTCCGGGCGAGCCTTTCCACCTGAAAGAATGTGCTTTCAGCTTCTAACTCCCTCTCCGTTAATTTATTGACACGCTTGAAGAAGCTGTTCAACTGCCTGGTCATATTCAAATATTTTGTCATAAACCTTTTCCCTGATTACTCAATGACTATGTAGGCTGATATCAAAAACCGTTAATCTCGAATGTTATACGATCATCTTTCGTTTAGGTTCACCTTTTTCAATTCCGGATAACCATTTTTTTAACGATTCTGTTCTCCGGGGTTTCCAGTATGACTAAATAAATACCGGTTTTCATATCCGTTGTCCTAATTTTTAATGTATTTATTCCCTGATCTTTATGTGTTTCAAGAATTGTTCTGATCTTTTGTCCGGTGATGTCAGTCAGTTGAATCGAAATGTTAGCCGGTTTTGGCAGATAGAAATTCAGTGTTGCAGTGTTACGGGCAGGATTTGGAGCGATAATGAGTGTCGGGATTTTCCGGTTTTCCGGTTTTTCTTCATTTGAAAGGATCAACTCGGCCTTTTTTAAAACGATCTGATCGGTTGCGTCAAATTCCAGAAACCTCGGTTCCTTATTAAACTCCCACGAAAAATCCTCGTCATTTTTAAGATTTAAGAAATAAAGTGTCGTATCCGACAGGTCGTCAAAAACCAGATAGATGTTCAGTTTCATCGGAAAGAACGGAGCATTTTCCTGCACCTGGGTCGCGGTAAATTTCACTTTCCACAGGTTGTCAGATAATTTCTGAAAGCCGTAAAAATTCCTGTAAACAGGATGGTTGGGCTGTGTAAGCCAGGGATCAAAATACCAGTTCATATCCTGCCCCGTTTCTTCGCTCATCTTGTCGATAAAATCTTTGGTCGTTGTGTTTTTATGTTTGAAATTTACGGTGTCGGTGGCATAGTTGTATATGGCACTGAAAAAAAGACTGTCGCCGACAATGTACCGGAACTGGTGCAGAATACAGGCCGCTTTGGCATAAGTGATCGCTCCGTTGAACATGGTATCCATTGCCGGTGTACGGACAGCCCATTCCGGATTGTATATGGGCCAGCCGGGATTATGTTCCAAATAATAACCGGCGTCATGGTCGATGGAACCTTTGTATTTGATATACCCGCCATACGATTCATACCAGAATGCCTCCGACCAGGTAGCAAACCCCTCGTTGAGCCACAAGTCGGCCCATGTGCCCGGACTGATCAGGTCGCCAAACCACTGGTGGGCAAATTCATGGACTATCAGGCTTTCAAACCAGCATCCTTTGCAGATCAGGGTCAGCGTCTGGTCTTCCATACCTCCCCAGGGAAACTCGGGCCCTGCCGCGGCAAAACCGTTTTTCGTGAAAGGGTATTCGCCATACCCTGCCGAAAACCAGTCACAAACATGCATGGCCGTATCAGCCATTGCCTTAACCGCACCGGTGTTGTTGGTGGAATAATAATATCTGAAGGGTATCTGTACGCTGTCAGAGGGTCTCGTCCAGTTGTAGATGTCAAGTTTGTAATCCTTTTTGGCCACCATAACCATCAGGTAAGTGGCAATGGGATGATCGCTTCTCCAGTGGTAGGTCAGTGTGTCTCCCGAAAATACGGAATCAACGAGTGTCCCGTTTGATCCCAACAGGACATCAGCAGGAACTGCTGCCCACAGCTCCAGTGCTGCCTTGTCGGAGGGGGCATCCCAGCACGGAAACCAGAAACGTGCCCGCTGGGGTTCGCAGTCTGTGAAAACGTAATCTTTACCGGCATAAAAAGCATGATCTTCCACATCCATGTGTTGGTAATCAATGGAAATTTCCACGGTATCACCGGGCTGGTAGGTTTTGTCGAGCATGATCTCCAGCGTGTCATTTTCGTGGGTGAATGATGTGCCTGCCATCGCCACGCCATCGATCTGCAGTGAGCTGTTCACTGCATTCAACATGATGCTGTTTAATGCAGTATCCACCCTGAATCTGACGATCAGACCGGCGGAATAGGAGTGAGGATAAGGATCGGTAAAATTATCCATCAATCCGATATGCATGGTGTATTTCAAGATGTCAAATGTGTGCTTCGGCGTGTTGGGACTTCTGCCGGCCAATGTCCTGACGGCTTTGTGCATTCTTTTTTGCGAGCAATACAATGCGCCGCTTTCATCAAACGACTGTGCAAAAGAAACAAATGGAGAGAGTGTTGCCATCAAAAGGATGATGACGGCAAAGAGGTTAATTTTTTTCATGATTCGTTTTGTTTTCAACCGTCCGATAGATATTCAATCTCTGAAACAATATGTTATTTATCCCGCAATGCCAGCATGGGCAGCTCCAGTTTAAAAAAGTCTTTTTTACGTAACCGGTGCGTAAACAGGTTTTTGAATATGTTGGTTTTATGGACAATGAAAGCGATCATGTGAATATTGTGCTTTGCAGTGAACTCTTTTAAGCTTTCGGATTTATTATCGGCGGAAAGGATGAAAAAGTGGAACTTTTCATCGGGATTTTTGTTTTTTATTGCTTCCTCTAGTTCATCCATGGCGCTTTTGCTTTCTTCGATTTTGTCGTTCAACTGAAAATGAACAATGAAAAACTCATTTTTCAGGGGTTTCAGCAGTTTGACAAGATAGTTGATCTGTTGGTAATCGGACTTGCTGAAGTTGGTGGAATACATAATGTTTTTCAGTTTTACCTCTTTGATCGACTCCGGGACAGCAATGACCGGCACGGGCGCTTTTGACATGATCTTCCCGGCCATGCTTCCTTCCATAAAACCTTTTTTGCCTTCCCCTCTGGTTCCCATGATGATCAGGTTGGGGTTGATGCGGTCGCAAATATCTTTGATCTCCCATTCCGGGTCGCCGCCGGTTACCATGTGTTTGACCTGAATGTTTGTGATCTTTTCTTTTTCCAGCAGGTCTTTGACATTTGTCACAAGCTGAAGCATATTTTTCTCGGCCTGTTCCCTCATTTCATTGATGAATTCGGCACTCAGGAAGGTGTCGGAGTCAATTCCTGACGGAAAACTTGAATCGGGAACCATTAACTGATCCGGATAAATATGAAAAAGATAAAGCTCTGTTTTTTCGGTTCCTGCAAGGTGAAAAGCCAGCTTGCAGTTTACAATGGATCCTTCGGAATAATCAACGGGTAAAAGAAATTTTTTCATGATTCTGATGCTAATATTTTGGTATAAAAATAGTCTAAATTTGATAAGCTTACAACCTTTTTTTCAATAAGGGGGTCAATATAATGTTAAAAGACTATTTTTGAATTGAAGATGAAAGTCCATTTTATTGCCATCGGGGGGAGTGCTATGCACAACCTGGCCATTGCGCTGAAACAAAACGGCGACGAGGTAAGCGGCTCGGATGATGAGATATTTGAACCCTCCCGCAGTCGCCTTGCCGGTTATGGCTTGTTGCCTGAAAAAGAGGGATGGCATCCCGGAAAGATCACTAACCAACTGGATGCCGTTATCCTCGGAATGCATGCCCGGGCCGACAATCCCGAATTGCTGAAAGCCAAAGAGCTGGGATTGAAGATTTTCAGCTATCCCGAATTTCTGTATTACCATGCGCGGGATAAAAAACGGGTGGTCATCGGCGGCAGCCACGGAAAAACAACGATCACCGGCATGGTCATGCATGTTCTGAAATCGGTGGGGATGGACTTCGATTATATGGTGGGATCGAAACTGCGGGATTTTAAGGTCATGGTCAGGTTAAGTACCGAAGCACCTGTTATGGTCTTTGAGGGTGACGAATACCTGACTTCCCCCTTAGACCGCAGGCCCAAATTTCACTGGTACAAACCGCATGTTGCTTTGCTGACAGGCATTGCGTGGGATCACATCAATGTATTCCCCACCTTTGAAAATTATGTCGATCAGTTCAGGATTTTTACCGGCCTGATCGGTGAAGGGGGCTCGCTGATCTATTGCAGCGAGGATAAGCTTTTGGAGGAGGTGGCGCTTGAAAGCAGGGCGGACATCAAAAAGATTGCCTATGGCCTGCCTGAGTATCATATCAGTAACGGGATCACCTTTATTGAAACCTCCGGCGGCCTGGTTTCGTTAAAGGTATTTGGAAAGCATAATCTGATGAATATCAACGGAGCACGACTGCTGTGCCATGAGCTTGGCATAAGCGATCGTGATTTTTATCGGGCCATTGCCGGTTTTGAAGGAGCGGCCAACCGGCTGGAACTTGTGAGGCAAAACAATGAAAACCGCCTTTTCAAGGATTTTGCGCATGCTCCCTCAAAAGTCAGGGCTACGATTCAGGCGGTCAGGGAACAATTCCCGGAACACCGGCTGGTGGCTTGTCTGGAACTGCACACATTCAGCAGTTTAAGCAAAGAATTTCTGGGCGAATACCAGGGAAGTTTTGACGGCGTTGACCGGGGATGTGTGTTTTTTAACCCGCATGCAGTCAACATGAAACGATTGCCTGAACTTCATGCGGAAGATGTCAGGGAAGGTTTTGGAAATGAGAAAATTGCTATTTTTGACAATTCAAAAAAAATGACCGGTTGGTTGCATAAACAAAAACAGCCCGGAACGATCTTCCTAATGATGAGCTCGGGAAATTTTGACGGGATTGATCTGAAACAATTATCAACACAACTGGTTTAGCGTTTTGGCAAACAAAATAATTATATTGTCAATATTTTCTTTTGCACTCCTTGGATTGCAAAGCCAGCCTGTTGATTCGGCCATTCTCAAAAAATACCCTTACCGCGTCGGACATATCGGTTTTGCCGTTGACAGCATGGAATTTTATGGTGGACAGGTTGCCCGCGGCCAGACTATTGATTTTACCCTCGGCTTGTTTAATTTCGGAAAGAAACCGGTTACTTTCAAAGACGGGAAAACAGACCGGTTTACGGAGATCAAATATGAACCGCCTGTGCTTCAGCCCGGCAGGGAAGGAAAAGCCAAAATTACTTATGAAGTGGTCGGCGAAATGCCTGTGGGAACCACGCAACATGAGATTGCCATCGAATCGGATGACAGTGAAAACCCGTTCAAGTTTCTTTATATGATCGTAGATGTTCTGGAAGGCAAAGCGGAAGACCCCCAGGCTGTCAAGATCATTGATTCGGTTCCCCGGCTGATTTTCAATCATTACAATTATGATTTCGGCTATACCTGGCACGGTAAGTCGTTTACCCACCGTTTCCTGTATAGCAATATGGGTTCACAGGAACTGATCATTTACCGGATCGTCCCGACCGACGGGTGCAAAATACTGAATGAACCCGCCAAGGTTGTCCCGCCGGGCGGCACGGGGAGTATTGTGGTGAAGGTAAGGACTTTCGGTAGTTCAGGCGTTCAGCATCTCATGATCCATGTGCAGTCGAACGACCCGGTCAACCCGCTGATCGTCCTCGGTATGCACGGCTCCGTCAAACAGCATTCACCCAGCAAGAAAAAATCCGGTTTCTGTTACAGATAACCGGATTCCCTGTTCTTTTTTTTT
>JAOZOO010000171.1 GCA_029933225.1 Bacteroidales bacterium
GTGCCAGGAACGAACCGGTGTATCCCGATGGAAAACCGTAAATATTAAGAAATTTTTTATCGGCATGCATCTGCATCTCGCGGTTCATGGTATGGTAATAGTCAAGGACATATTTCGATGCGGCTCCGTAATAACGATTGATGAAAACCGTCGCCAGCGAATCCACATTCTCATCCGGGTCCCATTCCAGCTTAGCCAGCAGGAACTGTTTCAGCTCAATCATATCCGACCAGTTGTGGCCGCTGCCCTGCTCGAAAAGCATGTCCACATGGTATTTTTTGAAAAACTGAATATTCGGCTGCAGAACGGGAAAATTGGGGAATGGCGTCAGGTAGTTTTTAAACTGAACCACATAATCCCATAGGTAGATGTTGTGCGTCAGTTTGCTCCAATCCTTCATGTCATTGGCAAACGAATGAGGATTGGTGTTCTCTTCTAACGGTTTGCTCCGGTTACACTCGATGGTGCAAAGCATGATGTTGACGTTGGAATCGGGTTTAATATTTTCGGGCGCATTGCGGGTAAACTGGTAAGCCAATGTAGAGATCACCTTGTCGGGAAATGCTTTGGCCACCTGATTGACAGCCCAGACATAAGCACCCGAGTAGCCGCTGTATTTTTCGTAAAGCTTCCGGCAATTGTCACATTCACAGGGATTATAAGTATCGTTTTGCGAGACCGACCAGTATTTTTTGTCCGGATTCTTCCGGATGGTGTCGCGCAGGTTCTCGATGAGGAGCCGTATCACATCGGGGTTGCTTAAACACAACTGGGCATCCTGTAACCGGCGTCCGTTGACCAGCGAGTAATACTCCGGGTGGTCTTTGTAATATTTCTTTGGCGGTATCAGCTTGTTGAAAGTATGCACATACATTCCCCAGTCGTCCAGCGTTTCCAGCTTGTACCATTCACGGTAACGTCTGTTCCACACGCCGGGGGTATGCACCCTGCGGAAACTGAAAGCCGGGTCGTATTTTTTGAATCCGTTTTTAAATTCGGGTTTGTCGATTCCGGGAATATCATCCTCGGTGGCGGAGAATTTCATGCAGTCCAGATATTCCTCCAAAAAGGTATTCACCGCATAAAGCGTGGATTTGGGCGTTTTCCCTGCGAGGTATATTCCGTTGTTATTGACTGCGATGATGAACCCGTCTTCTTTTAGCGGATTTAGCGAATCGGCAAGTCCCGTGGGAAGTTCCCCTCGGCCGACAAAAATTCCTTTTTTGTTTTCCGGAGCTTTGTGCCGGATTGTGATGTTCCTGCCGGTAATTTTTTGCCAGTAATCATGCAACTGGTTCGCTGCCTGCCGGATGGTGGTGTCGGCGTCTTTTTGAATGATGATGGCGTAATTGTGTTCCCTGTTTTTGTTGACGGAACAGGATTGAATAATTACAATGGCAAGGATAAATAGTAAATATTTTTTCATTGGTTTTTTTATAATTAAAACTTCAAGGGGGACTCCATTTTTTTACCGTTGTTGGTGTCCTCACCGATAACATTCTTCCGTGTAAACTGCCGTTGGTGGGGACACCAACAGTGGCATTTAGTTTATTTTAAAAACTCTTTATCCGTTGTTGGTGTCCTCACCAACAACCTTTTCCTGACATTTCTGCCGTAAGTGCGGACACCAACGGCGGTAATTAGTGAACCTTAAACACCCACACATATTTCGCCGGTGGGTTTTTCCGCAATTTCTCCGGTATCATGATTGTGAAACCGTTTTCTCCCGATTTTTTCCATTTCAGCCGGGTTTTGCTCCCCAGCAACATCACTTTTGCTCCTTTTTCCGGCCGGTAATATTGTATCGTCACTTCTGCAGGGATTTCCGTCTCATCTTTATCCGCCATGTAATAAAAGTACACTGTTCCGTCTTTTTTACGGGTCATGCAAATGTTATTTTCCTTGTACGGTGCCATGGCACGTGTTCCGTAAATGGCTTCGCCGTTCACTTTCATCCAGCCAGCATATTCTTTCAGCAAATCGTAAGCCCCCTGCTGCCATTCCCCTTCGGGTGACGGTGCAATGTTCAGCAACAGGTTACCACCTTTGGCCACGATATCCACCAGTAACTGAACGCCTTCCCGTCCGCTCATGTATTTGGCATTGGGGGTATAAGACCATCCCCCTCCACTGATGATGCACGATTCCCAGGGATATTCCAGGGCTTTTTCCGGTACACGGTTTTCGGGGGTCAGGTAATTCTGGTTTTTGCCGTGTACTGCCCGGTCAACTACCAGGATGCCGGGCTGTTTTCCCCTCACTTTATTCACCAGTTCATCCATCCGGATATCCTGGTTCACCACCCTGCGTTTCAGGTAGCCGTTGTCCGTGTTTTCTACGGTTCGGTCATACCAGTTTTTAATTTGTTCCCTGGTCTTTTTAGATACCCATCCGCCGTCTAACCACAGGATATCCACCTTGCCGTATTCGCTCACTAATTCCATGATTTGGTTATGCGTGAATTCCACATATTTTTCCCAAATTTCAGGATTGGCTTCAGGTTCATAATTTACGTTCCGGTCACGGGGCGGATATGCCGGTGACCAATACCACGGACAGTGCCAGTCGGGTTTGGAAAAATAAGCCCCCGCCCAGAAACCTTTGTCCCGGAAGGCATCAAATATCTCTTTGGTGATGTTTGTTTTGGGATTTTTTGAAAAAGGGCATGCCGGGTCGGTGATCTTATAGTCGGTGTATTTTGTATCGAACATGCAGAAACCATCATGGTGCTTGGTGGTGAATATCACATATTTCATTCCCGCATCAGCGGCGGCTTCGGCCCACTTGTCTGGGGCGAACTTTACCGGATTAAAGGTGTATTTGAGTTCTTCATATTCTTTCACATAAGTATTGTAATCGTTTGGATTGCTGCCCTTTTTGCGCTCGCACCAGCCGTATTCCTCGGGACAAATGGACCATGACTCAACAATTCCCCACTGGCTGTAAGTGCCCCAGTGCATCAGCAGACCGAATTTCAGGTCCTGCCATTGTTCGAGTTTTTGTAAAACCAATGTGTCGGTTTCGGGAACATAGCGCCCTTCCTCATGTTGGGCAAATAAATTGTTAAAAGAGATAAGGCTGAAAATGAATAGAATAAACAGGATATTAAGATGTCCTGTACTTGATCGGGATGTCATCATCTTATTGTCGGTTATGGTTCCCGCAAACTTAATGAGATTTTCAGAAAGTAAAACGATAAATATTTCACGCAGCGGCGCGGCGACGCTACGTTTTTTTTTGCATATCAAAAACAATAAATACTTGCTTACCGATGTCCGAAAACATTATTTTTGTAAAAAAGTAAAGTTATGGTATCCTATACATGTGGCATGCCGGGCGGGTATGAGATCATCCTGATTGTGGTGGTTCTCCTGTTACTTTTCGGAGGAAAGAAAATCCCCGAACTGGCGAGAGGAATTGGAAAAGGAATTCGCGATTTCCGTAAAGCCACTGAAGAAAACGACCTGGCCAAAGACATCAAGGATGTGGCCTCCGAAATTAACGATGTGAAAAATAGCGTTACATCAGAGGTGAACAAAGTGAAGGAGGATATGGACAAGCTCAATCCGAAAAAAGCATTCACAGTCAAAGATGCGGTGACGCAGGAAAAGACAGCAGAAGAAAAGCCGGAAAAGACTGCTGAAAAGAAAACAAAAAAGACTCCGGGAAAGAAAGAATAATACAGAATACTCCCCTTTTACAAAAAGCATTTACCTTTATCCGGTAATTTATTTTATTATTTAGTTTGTGAAAGACCTGACCGTAGGAAGAGAAGGGAAACTGATCCTGAATTTCGCATTGCCCATGCTGCTGGGCAATGTGTTTCAGCAACTCTACAATGTTGTGGACAGCATCATTATCGGGAAGTTTCTCGGTAAAGAAGCCCTTGCTGCTGTAGGGGCCAGCTTTCCTTTGATCTTCGTCCTTATCTCTTTTATTATTGGTTTTGCCATTGGCGCCACTATTGTGATCGCACAGTACTTTGGTGCTAAAGACATGCTACGGGTCAAACGGGCGGTGGACACACTTTACATTTTCATGTTTTTCACATCGCTGCTGCTGACCTTCCTCGGTATTTACATCAGCAAATACATTTTCCAGCTCATTGCACTTCCCGATGATGTCATTCCCCTGGCAGTTGACTATTTTACCATTTATTCGCTGGGGTTTGTATTTTTCTTCGGCTTTCAGGGTACCAGCGCTATTTTACGAGGGCTGGGCGATTCGCGGACACCGGTCTATTTTCTGGTGGGTTCAACATTGATAAACATTGCCCTGGATCTTACCTTTGTGATCGGACTGGGCTGGGGGATCAAAGGGGTTGCGGCAGCAACGGTCATTGCACAGGCAGCCGCTTTTTTCGCCATTGTTTTTTATATCAACAAGTACCATAAGTTCCTTGATTTCTCTCCTCTGAAGATGAGGTTCAACAGGGAAATCTTCATCAAAAGTATCCGGATCGGTTTGCCGTCGGGGATGCAGCAGACAGTAGTATCAGTGGGGTTTCTCTTTTTATATCGAATTGTCAGCATGTTCGGCACTACGACCATTGCGGCGTACAGCATTGCCATGCGCATTGACTCGTTTGCCCTGATGCCTTCAATGAATTTCTCGGCAGCCATTTCCAGCTTTGTTGGGCAAAATATCGGAGCAGGCAAGATTGACCGCATCCGCAGCGGACTGAAAGCCACCATGCAGATGTCGGTGATGGTTTCGGCAGGAATTTCCATTATTGCCATTTTGTTTGCACGGCCCATTATGTCGGTGTTTACCAATGACAAAGAAGTCATAAACATTGGTATTCAGTATTTGTATATCGTCAGCTCATTTTACATTGTCATGGCGGCCATGTTCTCGTTGATGGGTCTGCTGCGCGGGGCGGGCGATACGCTGACATCCATGTTTATCACCATTTTCACACTCTGGATCGTCAGGATTCCTGCTTCCTATTTCCTGTCCGTTAAATTCGGCAACATCGGCATCTGGTGGGGTATTCCCATTGCCTGGTGCCTCGGACTTACGCTGGCATTCCTGTATTACAAAACCGGACGATGGAAGAAGAAGGCGGTGGTAAGGCGGGATCTTGACAATGAGGACTATAAAAGTAATGAATATTAACCCGTTGTACAAATCTTTAATTGTCAGCCCCACCCGGTTCAAATTTTCTGCTCACCCCTGTGCTCGGCTGACTTGGGTCAAAGCTAAAATCACAAGTTCATTTTTTACAAATCATCTTTTAAAAATAAAAATATCGTCGTGATTATCTTTGTTTTTACTTACAATTTCCTGTTTCCGTTGTTTAGCTTCGCACAAGTCTCGCCTGCGCACGGGCCGGGCGGGAAGGCTTGCGCGAGGGGGGAGGAATAGGCTTCAATTATCAAACAATCCTCGTTGAGGAGGTAAACCGAAAAGAAATTTTATAATTAAAATAATTAAGCTAAAAAATATTATAATTATAAATACTATAAAAGTGTTATCATTAGAGTAATAAATCTCTTTAAAAATTTTGTCGTTCCTTTTTATTTTAATTTTTAGTTCGTCTTTATTCTTAATTAGTGTATCACCATTTTTCACATTGTGTATTAAATTTGGCCAATATAATGTTGAGATTAATACAGTATCTTTTCCTGTATAAACCTCCCCTGGCGCAAGTCTTGTGCGCAAGCCCCGCGCGTGGCTGACTTGGG
>JAOZOO010000296.1 GCA_029933225.1 Bacteroidales bacterium
ACTACAACAAAAAATCGGCAGGGTTCGATCTGAACCTGAAATTGCAGGGATTGTCGGAGTTCATTACTACAGATCCCATTCTTCATCGTACATTCGGAGCCATTATTAACGGGCCGGATACCAAAATATTAAGTAACCGGAGTATCAAAACAGCATCCAAAGAATCAGGACGTTTTAACATTTATGTGTTGACCCGGCATCCGTCGGGACCCGGCGAGTGGCAGAAAGATATTGAACAGGTTGCCGCAGATGTTGAAAGCAAATCTTTTGATGAGCAAAAAAATGCACATGAGAAGTGGTGGGCAGACTTTTGGGACAGAAGTTGGATTTATGCTGCAACTTCCGGCGATGCGGCAAACCCTGAGAAGGATGATGCATTTATAGTTACCCGGGGATACACACTTCAACGTTTTATAGATGCCTGTGCAGGGCGAGGTCGTTATCCTGTGAAATTCAACGGCTCCATTTTTACCGTACCCGCAGAGGGAATGCCCGGAGATGCCGATTATCGGAGATGGGGCCCCGGCTACTGGTGGCAGAATACAAGATTACCCTACCTGAGTATGTGTGCAGCCGGCGACTACGACCTGATGCAGCCGCTATTTAATATGTATGCCGGAGAGGTTTACCAATTGAGTAAGAATCGCACAAAAAAGTATTTCGGATTCGAAGGAGCATACTTCCCGGAGTGTATGTATTTCTGGGGGGCTAATTTTACAGCTGTTTATGGGTGGACACCTTATGAAGAGCGCAAAGACCCTTTGCAGGAGAGCCGATGGCATAAGTGGGAATGGGTTTCCGGGCTTGAGCTGGTCCATATGATGCTGAACTACTATGACTATACCCTCGACAAAGAATTTCTTCAAAATAAAATTCTGCCGGTGGCAAATGATGTATTGCTATTTTTTAATAATTACTACAAAATAAATAACAAAGGGAAATTGGTAATGCATCCGTCACAGGCACTGGAAACCTGGTGGGATTGTACAAATCCGATGTCCGAACTGGCAGGATTGCACAGCATTACCAAACGGCTTTCTGCTTTACCGGAAAACCTGACAAGTGAACCGGACAGAAAATTCTGGAGCGAAGTTAGCGCAAAGCTTCCTGAGCTTCCTTTACGCGAAACTCCGACAGGACTTGCGTTAGCACCTGCAGAACGATTTGAGAATAAGCAAAACTTTGAAAATCCGGAATTATACGCAGTATTTCCATTCCGGCTTTTCGGAGTTGGTAAACCGAATATCGAATGGGGGAAGAATGCTTTGGAACATCGCTGGGACAAAGGGCATTTTGGCTGGCGTCAGGATGATATTTTCATGGCTTATCTGGGATTGGCAGAACAGGCAAAAAACGGCCTTGTCATTCGAGCAAAGAATTATGACAAGACAAAACGCTTTCCGGCATTCTGGGGGCCGAATTACGACTGGACACCCGATCAGGA
>JAOZOO010000172.1:0-1327 GCA_029933225.1 Bacteroidales bacterium
AATTTGATCCTGTCGGTTTGATAACGGGCTTTCTCGAAGAAAGTCTTTCGTGGATAACGCGGCATCACAAAAAACGAATCCACAACAATTGTCCGCCGCGGAAAATCATACCGGATCATATCCGCCTGAATTTCATACATGCTGTCTCTCGTAATGTAAGACCTGCCCCGCAGGTCAATGGTCATATTTTTGACCATGTCGCGAATCCCGAGGGATGCCATGGAAGAGTCAATTTTTATCCCACTGATCTTCAGAGCAATATTGTCCACATTCACCGGCTTGAAGGAAGTGTCGCCCAATGTATAATATTGAAGGGAGATGTCATTCAGGTAAGTCGTATCCACTTTTAGATCAGCCATCAAGCCTGCATAACTTTCAATAAAACTCATGTCGAGGTCAAATCGTGTGCCCTTTCTTTTGTTTTTCTTTTGTTGTACCAAAAAGAAATTCAGCGTATCGAAGGTCAGGCTGTTGATCAATAATCTGGAAGGTAAATCCTGCTTCAGATCAACTCCCGACAAGATCACACGATCGCTCTGAAACCAGAAACCGGCAGAGTCAGGCAGTACCTGATCGCTTTGTCTTTTGGAAATATTTCTCATTTCAATATTCCTGATGGTGAGGTTCCGGGCTGTTGGATTATTCCATGCCTGCCTGATTACGAGAGAGGTATTATTAAGCGTATCGGACCATGCGAGACTGTCGAACGAAATCTTCAGGTTCTTCATCAGGTTGTTACTGGCATTCGGGCCATTGTAATGGGCAATATAAAAATCAGCCACGCGAAAATCAGTATTTGCCGAATCTCCCACATGAGCAATCCGGGCATTAACATGACTTACCGAGATGCTGTCGTAAACAATATTCAGAAGTTTTTTTGTGAAATTATTTCCAAACGGTGTCTCCTCCTGTTCTTTCGTGTTTTGTCTGATCGTTATGTCCGACTGAACCTTGTTTACCCTTAATTTTCCAAACACAATACTGTCATACTTGATCAGCAACGGATAGTCCAGCTTCGTTATATCTAACTCTTTCAGATCAAAATCATTGACCGAAACCAAGAGATCGGGATTTTCCTCCTCACCGCCTGAAACTTTCAGATTCCGCAGTTTCAGTGATTGATCAGATAAGTTGATTGTGAGTGTCCGGACTTTTGAGTGATGATCCGGCAGCCCGCCATCCATATTCAGGAACTCAACAGTTCCTTTCAAATTATCAATCAAACTGGAGTCAAGCCGACTGCCAGGAAAAACATCCAGCAGGCTGACGTTGAGGTTCGTACTGAATTCCACGGGGTTCTGATCATCATTTGTCAAATTCAGCTTCA
>JAOZOO010000172.1:1427-4163 GCA_029933225.1 Bacteroidales bacterium
ATTTCCTTTGAGCCCCAGAATACTCAACACCGGATTGTCAATCATGAGTTCCGACGTATCATTTTCGGGAATGAAAATGTGGCCGCATGAAAAATCCAGACTGTTAACGTCAAACGAGAAACGATTACCCCGGTAAATTTTCCCGGTGGCATCACGAATGACGATCTTGTGGAGATGAAAATAATCATTGAGGTTAAAATCTCCGCTGCCTTTGTTGAACAGCGGGTTATCAAGGTCGATCGTAAACCGCGGGCTGGCGGCTGAAACGGTGACCGATACCGGATGTCCGGGCTTATATTTCTCCGGATCAAAACCTGTCAAAAAGAACTTGTCAAGAAAAACCTCCGCCATCGCCTTAAATGCGGTCGTATCGCTTGCGATCCTGACATTGTTGATATCGAGTATCCCGGTTTGCGACGAATAATTGAAATCACTGAAAGAGGCGAGCATATTTTTTTCCCGGATCACAAACTGCGAGCTGCCGGTATTCAGTATGATCTGACCATTTTTCAACAGGTTAAACGGATCCTCGATGGTAGTGGAGTCAATCACCAGGTTTTCAATCTTTAACTTTATTTTATGAATGGCCGTAACCGTATCGTCCTTGTTCCTGATATTATAAAAGTCAATCCGGTTCAGGTTCAGGCTGTCTAACTTAAACATTTTTATTTTTTGCTTAAGCTGGCTCAGTTCGTTTTTTGAGAGCGTATCGCTTTTCGGTTTCACCCCTGCCGGAAGATAATAGGAAAGATAACCGTCGGATATCCTGATGGAGTTGACGACAATATCACTTAATCTTTTGGCTTTCGACAAATCCAGCCCGTGCATCAATATTTTCCGTGCTTTCAGGTTGACCTTGCTTTTTCCTTTTTCGTTTTGCCATTTGGGCAGGATCAGCAGGTTGTCGATGATCAGCTTTTGTTTTTTGACGCTCAAAAGTGCCCTGTCGAGGTTCACAAAATAATTGGGTAAGATTTCATTGTCGAGATGACTGATTTCAAACAAAAGGTCATCAGAGAAAAGAATCTGTTTTTCAGCTATTTCAGGTGCGGGCGAAGTATTCAGGTTATACATTTCAATCGTGAAGTCCACCAGGTTCGAAACATGGCTTTTAACAGTATCCGGCGACATGCTGATGCGGCCGTAATGGATGGATACGAGGTTGATACGGACATCGGCTTTGGTTTTGTTTTCCCGCCTTTTACTCAGCATGGCAAACAGTGAATCGGGTCTGAAATTACTTTTGCCTTTCACCGGCCCGCCTTCGAAACGTATCACCGGTTTCTCGATCCGCAGACGACGTGCCCTGAATTTTTTATTCCACAACAATTCAATGAAAGATACTTTCTCAAGTGCAATGGTATCAAAAACGATTTGCTGCAGCTTGTACTGATGCTGCCTGTCGATATAGAGACTGTCGAACGTAAAAACCGGCTTATCAAGGATAATGTTTCCTTCTTTCAAATTCAGATGGATCTCCGAAATCTTTAGTTCGGCTTTTCCATTCGACTGATCGTAAACCTGTCTGCTTAAGAAATATCCCAACATACTGTTGCGGAAGAACCATGCGGCAAACACCAGCACGACAAATGCCAGGACGACATAAAGAAATATTTTAAGACCTTTTCTCATTTTTGGTTCGGGCTGTAAATATCGATATAAACAGGCAAATGATCACTATAACCATCCATATATTTGAAGCCGTAATATGTTCTTTGGAGCTTCACCCCCTGGTTTTTTTCATCGTTTTCAAGCAAAAAAGGAGCATCAAAGATTGTTGAGCGGTCATTTACAATGCCCAGTTTATTTTGCTTTTTCAACAGGGATTCCGAGACAATGACCTGATCGAAAATGTTCCACTGCTGTCTGTATTTCAATGTGCCTTTTACCTTGTTATACTTCGATCGGGGAACAAGTGTTACAAGTCTGCATTCCCTCTGATCCCCCGTGAGGAAACGGATACTTTCATCGTCAGGGTCATCATTAAAATCACCCATGATCAGAATGTTCGGGTCGGACGTTATTTTGCAAACGGAATCACAAACCGATTTCAATACGGAAGCGGCGAGATGCCTTAACGGTTTTGTTTCGAGGAGACCACCGTAACGCGAAGGCCAGTGGTTGAAAAACACATGCAGCGTATCGCCATCCGCCAGAAATTTCATATAAAGAATGTCGCGCGTTCGCATTACGGAATCTTCTTCTGTTTTCAACGAAATAGGTCGGGCAAACAGCAAAGTCAGCCTGTCGGGAAGGTAAATGGCACCGACGTCAATTCCCCGGTGGTCATGCGACTCGAAATGAACAATTTTATAGTGGTCTTTTTTTAACGGCGTATCATGGATGAGTTCTTCCAGCACGCGACGGTTTTCAATTTCCGCAAAACCCATCAATGCCACGGGTTCCCATTCGCCCAGCGCTGCAATCACTTTGAAAATATGCTGCTGTTTTGACCGGTAACGGCTTTCAGTCCAGTGACGGTCGCCTTCGGGTGTAAACTCATTGTAATCCATGGTCGTGTCAGGGAAGGGGTCAAAAAAATTTTCCGCATTGTAAAAAGCTACGCGAAAGGATTGCCCGCCTGTCACATCATCCTGCTGTGCAACGACAGGCCGCAGCAATACAACCAACAGAAAGAAAAAGACCAATGATTTTAGCGCCCCCAAAACAATTGATTTTGAAAACTCAAGTTTAACAATTTTTTCATTTCCTTTGTTAGGTTTTTTTAGAGTTTTT
>JAOZOO010000172.1:4263-5667 GCA_029933225.1 Bacteroidales bacterium
ATCAGCCCGGTATTCGCCGGTGACGGATATAAAATCAGGATCACCATTTCCGGTTTCCCGGATACAGCATTGTATCTGACAACCTATTTCGGCGACAAGGTCATTCTGGTGGATACGGCTTATGCCAGAAAACCGGGTGTGTTTGAGTTTACGGGCCGTGATAAACTTCAGGGCGGTATCTACATGGCCGTCAGTACAGCAAAAAACAAACTGTTTGAATTCATCGTAAACAAAAACCAGGATTTCGGCATTTCTACCGACACTACAAGCTATATCGGCCACCTTAAAGCCAAAGGATCGGAAGAGAACAAACTGTTTTTCGATTATCTGCATTTCACTGAAAACGAATATCTGGCCATCAGTGCGTTACAGGATTCTCTCAGGAAGACAGATCCGCATTCACCCCGGTATGATCTGATCAAAAAGAAAATCGATTCCATCAACCAGGTTGTCAGCGCTTACAAGATGAACCTCATCAACAGCATGCCCAACCTGTTTATTGCCACCCTTTTTGAGGCCATGCGCGAGGTTAAAATCCCGCAACCTGAAAATCCCCCGGCAGACAGCGCCTTTGCCTATCATTATTACAAAAGTCACTTTTGGGATCATTTCAATTTGAGTGATCCGCGCCTGCTGCACACACCGCTTTATTCCAGGAAAGTCAACGAGTACATGGATCATCTGGTTTATGTCCATCCCGATTCGGCGATTGTTGCAGTGGATTACCTGATGGACAAAGCCGGAGGGGACAGCATTACCGTAACCTGGATGGCGTGGGAATTTATTTCGAGATATCAGGATCCCAAATACATGGGATTTGACAAGGTTTTTGTTCATCTCGTGGATAAATATTTTGTGGAAAAAAATGTTACCGGTACAACGCCTTCGGTAATTGAACAACTGAAAAAACGGGCGGATGTACTCCGGCCGATCCTGCTTGGCAAACCGGCTCCCAACCTTATTGTGCTGGATACCGCCGGTTCATACTATTCATTTCTCAACCTGAAAAATAAATACATTCTGCTGTTTTTCTGGGATTACGATTGCAGCGTGTGCAAAAGGGAGATCGTCGAGCTGAAGAAAATATATAAAGACCGGAAGATTGACTTTGAAGTCTTTGCCGTCAGCGTGAACAGCAACCTGGATAAATGGAAAGAAACCATCCGGGAAAGGGGTATGGACTGGGTAAATGTAAACGGAACACGGAGCGTTACGCAGGATTTCCACGATCTTTACGATATTCACGGTACACCGGCACTGTTTATCCTCGATGAGAACCGGAACATCATCGCCAAGCACCTGTCGGTCAAACAGGTGATCCCGTTTCTGGAAAGATATGAAACTGATAAGTAGTATCTTATTTCAAATATTCGGTTATTTTTAAAGAAATTACAAATCACAAAC
>JAOZOO010000297.1 GCA_029933225.1 Bacteroidales bacterium
GCAAAATTGTATCCCTGATTTTTCAGGGTGTTAAAAGTCTCATTTTCGATTTTCCATCGAGCTCTGGCGCCACGCATGAAAAGATACACGTTGTCCTCGGTGATATCCAGATCCGTGATCCAACTGAAACGAAGAACTTTGCCGGTCTTGGCATTTTCCTGCCAATATTCGACAAATGTCACCAAGACATCCTGGTTCGATTTGTTCAGTGGAGCATCATAAACTATCCGAAAATAATGAGTAATATCTTTGGATTCTTCATCAGGCATCGAGAGTTCGACGGCCCGGCCTTGTTCCACTGCCTGGTCAATATGCTGAAACAGAAATTTATGGTCTCCTTCTTTGACACCGAGGATGTAATGACAGTTATACTGTTCCAGATCTTTGATGTGCGGGGCGTTGGAACTCAGTGAGTCCTCGTTGACAATAACTTGCAAATGCGGGTGATCCTGGCGAAACTTTTTGAGCAACCTCTTGACGGCATTGCGCTCACAGTCCATCTTGGTTTCTCCATCCTGTTTCCTGATTATTTCAGGACAGAGCGGGATCACCTCTTTAAAATAAGGGTGGACGATGGCCGCACCGACAGCCTGCAGGTAATAGGTGACCTTGCCTGTTTTTCTATTAACCTTTTCCATACAGGCATCGGAATACAATGTACTGGATGAAAAATAGCCGGTACCGTCAAGGTTGAGCAGATAACAACCATCCATGAACGTCATTTGTTCAAGGGCCTTACCCCTTTGCAGTTGGCGAAAGGCATCTTTAAACAATGGCCGAAGGTCGTTTGGATCAACACCGTCTAAAATATCGCGCATGGAGGTGTCACAAGGGATACTGCTCATACCATAAATGGTCATGAGGTTATGCGGCCCGGAGAATCTCCGCTGGTCAAAAGACAGCAAGGAGTTATCTTTCAAAGAAAATAGAGCAAATCCGGACATCAGGCTATCGCCCAGAGAATGTTGGACATCCCCGGGCCGGTGGTCTGTAATTTTATCAAAACCTGTTTTCATGGTAGAGAACAGAGCATCGGCATTGAGATGCTTGCGCAGCCTGATTTTGCTTTTACGATCGATATTGTTTTTGTGTGCTTTCATGAGGGTACGAAGTTGGTTTGACATGTCTGCCTCCTTGTAAGTTGTTGTTTTTCTTACAAAAAGACAAAAATCGCTAACCCGTTGATATGTCAAGGGAAATTCGACATCCTCCGATATATTTGCAAATGTTTACGAAACCAATTTTAAAAGATGGCGCTATTGCGTCGTTTTAATGTCCTCCGGGAATTGCTGATTTAGCACATAAGCTTTTGCCAATCCTGTTGTGTCAAAATATACAACAGGATTGGAACCAGCATATTGGTAATTGTTTCCCTCGACAGGAGATAATAAAATTTCTTCAGGTATAGCCTCCACATACAACGGATCCACACTCACAAAC
>JAOZOO010000298.1 GCA_029933225.1 Bacteroidales bacterium
TAGTAATTTTTATAGGTTTTGAACTTAATACAGGATGTAATTGTTGAAAAATTTGTTCATCAATTGATTCAATAGAATTAATTCCAAAAAGACTAATTTTAATAAATTTTTTTTCTGATTTTTCTTCTTGCGACTCTAAAAACTTGTTAATAAAAAAAGTTTTACCACTTCCCCATTCACCAGATAGCAGTAAAGCATATTCTGGAGGAACTTGTAAATTAATATAATGCTCTAAAAAAGTGTCAATATGACTATTCAATATATACTCCATTTTTTAAGATAACTATTTATTGATTCATCATATCCTATCAGCTATCAACTTAATCCGTCTTAAATCGTTTATAAAGGAAAGAAAAGGTAGTATTATCTATGGTTTCAATCATATTTGATGTATTATCAGGATATTCTGATATAAAGGTATCATATGGCTAAGAAAAAGCTCCTTGATATGGTGAGAGAAAAAATCCGTCTTAAACATTACAGCCGTAAAACGGAGCAGGCCTACACGGGATGGATCAAGCGCTATATTCTTTTTCATGACAAGAAGCATCCGGCCGAAATGGGCAAAGAGGAGATCGAAGCTTTTTTGACATGGTTGGCGGTGGAGCGACATGTTTCACCGACTACGCAAAACCAGGCGTTCAATGCCCTTTTGTTTTTATATGAACAGGTTTTGGGTATTCCACTCAAAAACGAAAATATCCAGGCTTTGCGAGCAAAAAGCAAAAAGCGCGTTCCAGTGGTGCTTTCCAAGGAGGAGGTGGCAGCGGTCCTTCACCAGATGAACGGTATTTACAAGCTGATGGTCTCTTTGATGTATGGGTGTGGGCTGCGGATGAATGAACTTTTGCGGCTGCGGGTCAAAGATATCGACTTCTCTTACGACAGGGTTTATATATACGACTCCAAAAGCGAAAAAGATCGCGTCGTACCCCTGCCTTTAAAAGTGAAAGAAGATCTACAATTGCAAATCGAAGCGGTCAAGCGGCTGCATGAGCAGGATCTGGCGGAAGGGTTTGGGGAGGTGGCACTCCCTTTTGCCATCGGACGCAAATATCCGGGTGCGGCAAAAGAGTTTGGATGGCAGTATCTTTTCCCGATGCGTTCCCGCTCCAAAGACCCTCGCACCGGCAAGATCCGGCGCCACCACATACTGGAAGCGACCCTTTCTCGCAACATTCAAAAAGCCGCCCGTACGGTGGGGCTGACCAAGCGGGTTACTGCCCACACTTTCCGCCACTCCTATGCCACCCACCTGCTGCAAAACGGTGTGGACATTCGTTCCATTCAGGAGCTTTTAGGCCACAAAAACCTCGAAACCACGATGATCTACACCCACGTGGTTAGAGAACTCAACAAAGGATCCGTCAGGAGTCCGCTGGATTTTTGATCATCTCTTGTCTTTCTGGCGTTCGAACAGCATGAGGCAGCTC
>JAOZOO010000299.1 GCA_029933225.1 Bacteroidales bacterium
ATTCGTTCCGGCATTTATGCAATGAGAATCCGGTTCAAGGCGATAGTTGCCTGCGTTGATATTTACAAATTTCGGCGCGTTAGTAACGCTAAAATCCCCCCATCCAAGCGGCGTGCAACAATGAGAAATAAGATTTCCTGCGCCTTGAGCAACTATGTCTGAAGCGTCCTGATTATAATAAACAATGCAATTAATTGATGTTCCTCCGTATTCGCAAACCATCCCTGCGATACCTCCGGAATTCCTGCGATTTTTAGACACAGTGCAGTTTTCCGCCACAGCGCCACTGTTCAGATGCGCCCCGCCGCCCCAATAGGCGTGATTTTCAATAAGAAGCGAATTCCTGATGATGCCGCCATAATTTGCTGCTAATCCGCCGCCATAACCGCTTCCGCTTGAAGCTGTGTTGTTTGTAATAATGCAACTCCAAACGTAGCCGCCGTTCCAAAGATAAATTCCGCCACCCTTTTCGGCTATATTATTATTTATTGTGCAGGAGACAACTGTGCCGCCGTTACTGCAGTAAACGCCGCCGCCAAATTCAGCTTCACAATGATGAATTCCGGAATGAATAACCAATCCACCTTCATCACAAAATATTCCCCCGCCAAGTTCAGTGAAAGAATATGAAGTAGAAACCGAGCAGTTTGATACGGTGCCTCCATGATATAAAAAAACACTGCCGCCACAAGCCGCTCCGCTCATCAGAAATGAAGAATTAACAACATTTCCATTTTCATCACAATAAATATCTCCGCCGCGCGTTGCGGAATTTCCCTGAAAAAAGCCTTTTTCAATTTTGCTGTTATTTCTGCAAAAAATCCCGCCGCCGTTTTCCGCTTGATTACCAATAATTTCACAGTCTTTTATGACGCTTCCGTAATTACAATAAATCCCGCCGCCGTTTCCAACAGAAGTGTTAGAATCAAAAACCGAATCGTAAATAAGCCCTTCCCCCCAAAATCCGCCTCCTTTTTCTCTAGCGTCATTACTTTTTATTGAACTGTTTGAAACAATTGCCGCGCTGAGAAATGAGCCTATCCCACCTCCATATCCCGAAGATTTGTTTTCGTAGATTGAACAATTATATACTTCAAGCCCATCCAAAGCGTAAATACCCCCGCCGTCATATCCGGCGTAATTGTCAACAACAACACAATTGCGCACAACACCATTCGACAAAAAAAACAATCCGCCGCCGTAACCATTGGGATATCCTCCAAAAACGTAGCCGTTACTGATAGTTAAATCCTTGATTACAACTCCTTCAGAAGCAATATAGAAACAACGCTTTGGATACGCGGCTACAACAACTGAAGCATCTGCGCCGGCATTCCCTTGAACGATTATTCTTTTTTCAACAACTATTTGGTCATTTAATTGATAAGTTCCGTTTGAAATTATTATCGTTTCATCAGC
>JAOZOO010000054.1 GCA_029933225.1 Bacteroidales bacterium
TTGGATTTTGCAATTTCCCTGATAGATACCCATCTAAATTGTGAAAGACTTGTGTCTATTGTTTTATACCTCTCTCCACTTAAATTATAATCCCCGTTCTTCGCTATTTCCTTTTTGGCTACAATACTCATCATTAGGTCGTCGTCAAAACTCACAGTTTCGCCTTGCAGCAGGGCGTTTTTGTAAGCAGTGATCTTGCGGAAGGCCTCCGGCAGGTCGTTTTCTTTAATTGGTCTCCGCTGGGCGCCGAGGTCGAAGCCGTCGTTTTCGATTTTCACAAACAGGATGTTGTCCGTTTTGCGGGCCAGCGCTTTGTTGAGCCACAGGATGGAGGTTTTTACCCCGCTGTAAGGATTGAACACACCAGCCGGCAGCGAGATCACCCCCACAAGGAAGTTTTCATCCACCAGCATTTTGCGCAGGTTTTTGTAAGCGTTGCCGTTTTGGAAAATGATGCCCTCGGGTACGATGATGGCGGCCCTGCCGCTGGCGTTCAGGTGCTCGGCCATGTAGTCCACAAACAGCACCTCGCTGCGTTTGCTTTGCACCGAAAACCGCTTGTGGGGGCGGATGCCGCCCTTCGGTGACATGAACGGCGGGTTGGCGAGGATAACGTCGTAAAACTCGTTCCAGCGGTCGTCGCTGGTCAGCGTGTCGTACTCAAAAATGTGGGGTTCCCTGAAACCGTGCAGGTAAAGATTCACCAGCGACAGCCGTACCATGTCAGGCGAGATGTCGTAACCCCGCACGTTGTGGGTGATCTGTTTCCGCTCGTCGGGTGTGAGTTGGTCGCCGAGGTACATTTTTCCGTTCACAGTCAGTTCTTCTGCTGATAACCCCTGCAGTTCAAACAGCCGTTTGTCGGTGGCCGGGTCGTAGTTGGACGAGTTGGTTTTCAGGATGTGCTTGTAAGCCGAGATGAGGAAGCCGGCCGTGCCGCAGGCGGGGTCGAGGATGGTGTCGGTCTTTTGCGGGTCAATCACCGCCGTCATAAAGTCGATAATGTGGCGGGGCGTGCGGAACTGTCCGGCATCGCCCTGGCTGCCCAGCACCGAGAGCAGGTATTCGAAGGCGTCGCCCAGCCGTTCGCTGTTGTCGTAAGTAAATTCGTTGATATATTTCAGGAATTCGCGCAGGGTTTCGGGGTCGCGGTAGGGCAGAAACGCCCGCTTGAAAATATTACGGAACAGTTGCGGGATGTAAGGGTTCAGTTCCATCTTTACCAGGGCTTCGCTGTAGAGTTCCACCCGTTCTTCACCGCCGATATCGCTTTTGAACAGATTGCTCCAGGCGTATTTTTCATATTCGTGTGAGAAAAACCTGCGTTCGCCGCCCAACTCCATGGCTTCGCGGTCCATGTCGTCCATGAATTTGTAGATCAGGGCCACGGTAATCTGTTCAACCTGCTGGATGGGGTTGGTCACTTTCCCGACAAGAATGTCGCGGATATCGTCAATGTGTTTTTTGGTGGTGGCGTCTAACATGTTGTTTATTCTCCTGGTTTTCTTTCCTTTTTTAGAATTGTTTTGTCACGATTATTGCATCCTGCGGCGCAATAATCCCGCCAAAACGGGTTCTCTTTTTTATTTATCCGTGGACTAACGTCCACGGCTATATCATTTCGCCCCGCCGGGGCTTTTTGTGCACGATACTTTTTGCACCGTCCTTCAGGGCGGTGATAAAAAAGACATTATAAATCCGGCTTTAGCCATCAATACCCATGGGCAAAATTGTTAACGGCTGAAGCCGGTTGTTGTTTTTACAGGAAACACCGTGCTGAAGCGCGGTGCAAAACCCCTGATATATATTACATAAAAATATGAACTTTTTTATTCTTTTATGATTAAAAAACTCTGCGGTTCTTTGTGGCTTCTCTGTGCATCTCTGTGTAACAGCATAAAAGAAACACATACGATTAAGCTACAAATTTATCCCGTTTCACATAATGATCCACATAATCGGGAACCAGTTGGCGGTACTCAGGCGAGACCATTTTGAATTCCGCCATGTTGATGGAAGACAGGTTGTAAAGTTCCTGGAACTGCCGCTGCCTGACCACCTCTTTTACCTTGTCGTCAACCACATACGCCTTGAAAAACAATCGAAGTGCCGATATGTTGTCGTCTTCTTTGGGCGGATAAAGCGAAACGAATTTCTGGAACTCACTTTCTAACAGTTCATCTTTCGATTTGAATTTCGGAATGATTCCGAACACCTTTTCGATGATCTCGCGCACACTGATCTTGCGGTCCACCTTGTATGCACGCTGCAGTTTATCCAGCGTGTAATGCTCTTCCGGTTTGTCAAATATTTTGGTTTTCACGTAGTGGATGATCTGGTCCCAGTTGCCGGCTTCCATTTGTGTGCGGATGTATTCGTCCGAGCGGATGCGCGACTCGAAATTCTGTCCGTACATCTCCCGGTCGATGCGCATGCCGTCGGGACCGATAAAGGTTTCCACCAGCGATGTCAACGGGTCGGGCCGGTGAACGGTGTACGGTCTGGGCATCTCTTCTCCGCCACCTCCTCCGGTACCCTTTCCCTGCGGCACAACCACTTTGATCTTTTCCTGGTAATCGTATTTTTCCTCAAAGTATTCGCAATTGGCAAAGAAATCAAACAGCTTGTAGCTTTCTTTCTTTTTGGTGACAACCAGTTCTTTGCCGGTTTCGTCTTTGGTTTTGTACTCAAAAGTATAGGTCCGTGTCCCCCGTCCTTTCATTTGTATGAAATCTGTGGGCGAAAAAATGGGGCGCATCAGGCACAGGTTCAGGATGTCCTGACAGTCGTAACCGGTAGTCATCATGCCCACGGTGACGCAGACACGGGTTTTGCTGGTGCGGTAATCATTAAGCCAGCGGGAATGTCCGTTCAGGTTGTTGTTGGTAAAGTTGATGGTCATCTGCTGTGCTCCGCTGACCAGCGAAGTGACCTGCACGGCAAAGTCGGAATTGTACATCCCCGGAAAGCGTTTTTCGGCAAAGTCATTCAGGATTTCCGTGATCTTGCGGGCATGGTTCTGACTCACGCAAAACACGAGGGATTTTCCGGTTTCTCCGGAAATGGGATCAGTCAGCGCATGATCCATGAAGGCCTGCACAAAAGCCACGTTGGTTTTTTCGGAGAAAAACTTCTTTTCAAAATCACGATGCACGAATGTCCGGGTTTCTTCGTCGCCTTCATCGGTAACCGTCACCACGTCGTATCCTTCATCGCTCAATAATTGGGTGGTGATCTCCGTCCGGGCGTCAATGGTTGCCGGGTTGATCAGGTAGCCGTCGCGTACACCGTCAAGCAGCGAATAACGGAAAGTGGGATTGCCATCCTCGCATCCGAAAGTGATGTAGGTGTCTTTCAGCAGGCGGATTTCCATCTCGCGGGGGTGGACAAACTCGTCTTCAGCCGGCTCAACACCCTTCAGGTAATCTTTGGGTGTGGCCGTCAGCCCCAGTTTGTATCCGTGGAAATATTCAAAGACCGCCCGGGCATTGCCGCCGATGGAACGGTGTGCCTCGTCCGAAATGATCAGGTCGAAATCGGTGGGACTGAACAAATCTTTGTATTTGTCATTGACCTGCAATGACTGGACAGTGGTCACAACGATTTCCGCCCTTTGCCAGTCATCACGGTTTTGTTTATAGATAACGGTCTGATAATCGTTTTTCAGGTAGTTTTTGAAATTCTTGTATGCCTGGTCTTCCAGCTCGAGACGATCCACAAGAAAAAGCACACGGCGGGCGTTTCCGGTTCTCAAAAACAGCTTGATGATGGCTGCAGAGGTGAGGGTTTTGCCTGTACCGGTAGCCATTTCAAAAAGAAAGCGGTTTTTCTCTTCCGCAACCGATTGTTGTATGGCTTTGACCGCTTTCAACTGATAATGCCGCAGAAAGCGCAGTCCGCTCCGTTCGATAAAAGCCTGCCTTGTCAGTTTGTTAATCCAGTCGGGGCTCCGGTCATATCCCGGATATTGTGTCCGGGCAATATAATCATTTTCCACCGGCTCGCTGATGAGCTTGTTTTTGTCAGGCTTGAATTCCCGGTAGGCGGCAAACGAGCCGGGTGACGGGAAACGGCTGATCACCTGAGGGTTGCCCTCTTCCAGGTCCCAGAGGTAGTGTACGTTGCCGTTGGACAGGATCACATAGCGGACACTTTCGGCTTTGGCATATTTACGGGCCTGTTCTTTGGCATGCAACGGATGGATGCTTTCGCGCTTGGCTTCGATCAGCGCAATGGGAAAACCGTCGTCATCAAGTAACAGATAATCAACATATCCTTTCTTTGTCTTCTCAAAATCATCCCCGAATTCATCCATGTATTCCGGTGTGAGGGTAATGCCTCCTTCCAGCACGATGTTGGCTTTCCCGTTTTTATCATTGAAAAACCGCCACCCTGCTTCCTCCAGCAGTTTATTGATCTTGATCCGTGCCTGTGCTTCTTTTTTCATGGGATGTTTTGGACGGTGCAAGTTAAGGAAAGATCGGGAAATACAGGGAATGGATTTTCATAATATTCATGTTGATCAGATACTGCAATTAAAAAGTATATTTCTTGCGGTTTACTTCTCCTTATTCATACAACACTTTTTATACTTTTTCCCACTCCCGCACGGGCAGGGATCGTTGCGGCCGATTTTCTTTTCCTTGTGGACGGGTTGATTTTCGGTTACATCATCATAATCATCATATTCTAAGTCATCATTGTCAGAGTTATCCATAGACTGGTCTAATAGATTATTCCAAAATTCATCCGATAATTTATCTTCAACATCTTTGTTATACCCTGCCCAGGTTGAAGTAATTCTTTTATATCGTTCGGTTATGCCAAGCAATTCCAATTTTCTGTCAATTGGAGGCGGTTCGTTTATGGATTGTTTGATGGATTGAAAATCACCGGCAATCAGTTCATCTACATATTCTTTATCATACAGGAGTTTGATCTTCGGTAACAATTCCTCAAACTGTAAGTTTGTTACCTCAACAATGATAAAACTGATGAGGGTTATGTCTGTTAAATCATTTTCGATAGAACTCTGATTGTAGAAATCTATTAATTCGGCATACCAGTCAAGGATCTCTTTTTCCCGTTCCGGCTGGTGGGAAGCAATTTGTGAGACCGCCGTTAATAATGTTCCTTTTGCATAAGTGTCTGCAACAGTTTCTTTTATAAAGACTTTAAGTACATCCAATTGTTTGTTCCCCAGATGATATAGAGGTTCCCAAAGGGTTTCTGACAAATGGTCGCTAAACCAGAATTCCAGAAAATCATTATCTTGACGGAACACCTCCAGAATCTTCGGTAAACTTTCTTCGGCACGTAGTTCACCAAGCAACATCATGGCATGAAGGGGAAAGCTTAATTTTTCTTCCTCATAATCATTTTCATCGATATACTCCGTATAATATTCATATCGTCGCATACAATCGTCCAGGACAAGTTCCAGGTCACTGATCAGACTTTCGCGGGGTAATGATAGAATGTCATTAACAAGTTCCTGCTCAATGTAAAGATCATTTTTGTAAAGTTCATGAATGAGCGGATTTGTGAATTCCGGACTTTCATCGGTTTGTTCCGGTAAAGTATTCCCGGGGTGTTGACTTTTAATGGTTTCCTTATTCCACGTAGAAAAACCTTCTTCCATCCGTGCTTTAGCTATCACCATTTCCGCTTCCTCTGTGTCAGGATGTTCCGGAGCGATTTCATTCATAATTTCCATTCTTGATTCAGCCTCCTGGATATTACCGGTTGCCGTGAAATACAAAACCGCCGTTTTGTAAAAACCGGTTACTTCCTCAATGTGAAACGTATCCCTGTCAGGGTATAATGCCTGAATCTCCATTTTCTCGCCGAGAATATCTTTCATTTTTTCATATTCCTCGTTAACGTAATATTCATTCGCCAGATTGATTTTCCCAAAAAGATAATCAGGATGTTCGGACAATATTCTATGATTGATCTCAAATGCTTTTTCGTCGTCCCCCAACATACTATAAGCTACAGATAACATATTTTTTAATTGTGGATTTTCGGGGTGCTTTTCAATGAGATCTGATAACCTGGCAATATTGCTTTTAAGTTTCTTGTTGTTAACTATATGATGAAATAATTTTTCAATCTGTTTCCTGAGTTCAGGGGTCACAGCATATTCCTTGTCCCTGTAATGAGGATCGGTCGTAATTGTATAAGTGGCATATTGAAACTGATCTTGCGACATGGTATTGAATAAATTAAGTTGTAATATTAAAGATGGTCTATATCCCCGCCTCTTTCAGCAACCCGTCCATCTCCTCCTGCATCTCTTTGGCTTTGGCTCCGGCTGCTTCTGCAAAGTCCTTGCCTTTGGAAGCAAAGATGATTCCGCGGGAAGAGTTCACCAGCAGCCCGCAGCGGCTGTTCATACCATATCTGGCCACTTCGGCCAGACTGCCGCCCTGTGCGCCGACGCCGGGGACAAGCAGGAAATGGTTGGGGACAATTTTACGGATGTCCTGCAATGCTTCAGCCTTGGTGGCGCCCACCACGTACATGATCTGGTCGGTGGTTCCCCAGCAGCTGCTTTTCTCCAGCACGGTTTCATACAGCCGTTTGCCGGTGGATTGGTCGGTAAGGTACTGGAAATCTTCAGCGCTTTTGTTGGAGGTCAGCGCCAGGATGATGGACCATTTGCCTTCGTAAGCGAGGAAAGGGGAGACGGTGTCAAGTCCCATGTAGGGAGCCAGCGTGACCGCATCGAAGTCGAAAGTCTCGAAAAAGGTTCTGGCATACAGGGCGGAAGTATTTCCGATATCTCCGCGTTTGGCGTCGGCAATCAGAAAAATGTCTTTGGTTTTTTGTCTGATGTAATCTACGGTCTTTGCCAGGCTTTCCCAGCCACGGGCGCCCAGCGATTCGTAGAAAGCCAAATTGGGCTTGTAGGCTACGGCCAGGTTGTGGGTAACATCCACAACGGCTTTGTTGAATTCAAATACGGGATCATCGGTATTTTTAATGTGTTCCGGAATTTTGTTGATGTCCGAATCCAGCCCCACGCAGAGGAAGGAGCGTTTTTTTTGGATTAATTCAAAGAGTTGATTTCGGGTCATTATTATTTTTTAATTCCCCATCCTGAAGGATGGGGCAACTGATTTATTTCATAGCATTTTATTCGGTTCGTTGTCAGTTTCCCCATCCTTTAGGATGGGGTTTCCTCAAACCCCTCCTTCAGCCGTTCAGCATTCTCGGCCATTTGCAGTTTTTCGATGAGCTCTTCCAGGTCGCCGTCAATGATCTGCTGAAGGTTGTACATGGTCAGGTTGATGCGGTGGTCGGTTACCCGTCCCTGGGGCCAGTTGTAGGTTCTGATCTTGGCCGAGCGGTCGCCGGTGGACACCATGGTCTTTCGCTTGCTCGACATCTCTTCCATGTACTTGCTGTATTCCCGTTCATAAAGCCGGGTACGCAGCACCTTCATGGCTTTGGCCAGATTTTTCAGTTGTGATTTTTCATCCTGACACGTGACCACAATGCCTGTGGGGATGTGCGTCAGACGGATAGCCGAATATGTCGTGTTCACCGACTGGCCTCCGGGTCCCGAAGAGCAATAAGTATCTTTACGGATATCTTTATCGTTCAGCTCGATATCGAATTCGTCTGCTTCAGGCAGGACGACCACCGAAGCAGCAGAAGTATGTACTCGACCCTGGGTTTCTGTTTTGGGGACACGCTGCACCCGGTGAACCCCGGATTCAAACTTCAGGATACCGTAAGCTCCTTCGCCCGTGACTTCGGCAACAACTTCTTTGAAACCGCCTGCTGTTCCTTCGTTCATGTCGATAACCTCAAATTTCCATCCCTTGTTTTCGCAAAATTTCTGATACATTCTGAACAGGTCGCCGGCAAAGATGCTGGCTTCGTCTCCACCTGTACCGGCACGGATTTCCATGATGGCATTTTTCGAGTCCTGCGGGTCCTTGGGAATCAACAGCAAACGGATTTCTTCTTCCATCTCATCTCTCGCAGGGATCAGTTCATCAAGTTCTTCTTTGGCCATAGTCCTGAATTCCGGGTCTTTTTCAGTTTGCAGGATTTCTTTGGCATTTTCGATGTTGCCGATGATGTTTGCATATTTCTCATAAGCTTTCACAATGGGCTCCAGCTCTTTGTAATCCTTATTCAGCTTGATGTAGCGTTTCATGTCCTCCATCACGGTGGGTTGCGACATCTCCCTGCCGATCTCTTCCCATCGTTCTTTGATGGCTTTCAGTTTTTCTAATATCTCCACAGTCGTATTTTTGAGTGTGCAAAGATAATAAATCAAAACCGGTAAACGGCAGAGTAGTCTGCCCGGATAAAAATATTTCAGAAAAAAACCCGGTCAGTGTGAAAACCAACCGGGTGTAAGAGGTAAATGAAGGATTAATTTTATTCTTTCACAAAGACTTTTCCCTCGAGTGGCGGGCCTGAAGGTTGAATGGCGCTGATGATCCATTCGCCGGGTGTCAGGTTGCTGATTGTAAATTCGGCGCCGTCGAGATAGAGAACCAATAACGGACAAGGGTCTTGTTCCTTGTAAATGCCGTAGGTAGTAACTTCAATTTTGTTACCGTTCTGGTTTCCTTCCATCCTGTCAAACGAGTGACAACCGTCATTGCCGATGACTCCATAAAATTTAACGGTCAGGGTTTCGCCTGCATTGATGGTATCGGGATGAACGATGCTGTCAATTTTGATAATGTACTCGTTGGATGACGGTTCGTCTTTTTTGCAACCGGTGCCAAGGGTCATCAGAACCGTTAAAATTGCTGTGATGAAAAATGGCAAAATGAGTTTTTTCATAAAATAATTTGTTTTTAGTGAGAAAGCAGATTAATATTCAAAGACCATGCCGTAAAATTTCACTGAATTTATCAAAACTTTAGGTACTCTTTTATCTTTGCTTTGGAAAGGTTAAACCGGAATAATGAGATATAGAACGATTTACCTGATCACGTTTTTTATATTACTATTCACCGGCCTCAAAGCGACTTCTGTAACTGACAGCCTCGAACGGTTGCTACCGACTGCTAAGGATACTGTGAAGGTTAAGTTGTTTTCCGGTCTGTGCTGGGAGTACAGGTTTATTTCTGCTGAACGAATCGCTGGCGATCAGGGAAAAACTCGGGGGCCAGAAAGCCATTTCTTCATCTCTTCTGAAAATAGGGGAGGCCTATACCAATCTTGGTATGTATGGCAAAGCATCGAAGGCATTATACAAAGCAATGGATATAGCGCAAAAGATCAAAGTACTGGAAGAGGAAACGGCTGCCTATCTGATCATGGCCAAAATGTACGCCATGAAAGGCAATCTTGACAGTGCATTTGCTTACACCCGGCGGTATATTGTTTTGAAAGATTCTGTTTATGAACAGCGGCTGAAGCAGCAGGTCGTTGAGGTTCAGGTAAAATATGAAACCGAAAAGATGGAAAGGGACAACCAGTTGCTTTCGCAGGAAGTACAGTTGAAAGAAGCCAGGCTAAAACAAAGGCAGACAGAGATATTGATGTTAATATTCCTGATCATCAGCATAATAGGTACTGCCATATTCCTGATTTACCGCCGGAATCAAAAACAAAAGGCAGCCCTCGATGCAGAGATAATCCGCCATAACCGGGAACAGTTGAAAGCAGTGATCGAAGGACAGGAAAAAGAACGTCGCCACATAGCCCGCGAATTGCACGACAGCGTGGGACAAAGGCTGGCTGCCATCAAACTGAGTTGGCAAAAAATGCCGTAAAAACAATCCGTTTTGATTTTAAACTGGCTAAAAACAAGCATTATACATTTCATTATAAATTCAATTTCTAATATTCACCTCAAAGCTTATTATCATGAAAAAATTATTACTCGCTGTTATCATTGCAGCATTGACAATTCCGGGATTTTCCCAGGAAGATATGCCGGTTGCCTGGCAAAAAGACATGGGCATAAAGTACATCTACACAGGTACGGGTCTTGCCTCTTTGATTCTTCCTTACAACGATCAGATCGTTGTGGTGGGCGAAAAAGGACTGTCCACTTTCAATCCTGCCGACGGCAAGTTCATCAGGAATTCGGTTTACAAAAAGTCAATCCCTGCCGGAAGGATCAAAAACATCATACTGATGAAAACCGACAAAGACGATTTTGCGGCCTTTAACCTCGACGATCTGTCTTACAAGCAATACAATGCCCGTAAAGGTGCCAAAACATGGCTTGAAAGAGAGGATGCCAGATATGTTTATGTTTATGAAAAGAAAGGGGTTACAAAACTCCAGGTCTATTAACACTTTTTTATGTAGTGTTTTTTCAAAGGTTAGGGGAGAATTTTTGCCTCTAACCTTTTTTACTTTCTTTAAGAATCGTTTTAAAGTTTTCTATTTGCTGCTGATTGCCGAGAACAAACAGTTTTGATTTTTCCACCAGTTTTGTGTCAGGTAACGGGTTGATGATGAATTCACCGGTGGCCGTTTTAAAACCGACGATATTTACACCGAGGCGCTGTCTGATTGCCAGATCTTTCAACGGTTTGTTGATGAATTCTTTGGGTAGTTCGTCAATGGTGATCTCAAGGAGTTGGGTTGAGGTTTTGTCGTGGAACGAGAGATGTTCCAGGAATTCGACAATGTCGGGTTTGGCCACCAGTGTCGCCATGTGCGAGCCGCCAACCCGCTCGGGCAGCACAACGCTGTCAACGCCGGCCATTCTCAGCTTTTTCTCCGAGCTGTCGCTCGAGGCGCGGCTGATGATCTTCAGATCGGGATTCAGCGCCCGTGCCGTGAGCACCACGAAAAGATTATCTGCATCATTTGGCAAAGTGGTGATTAACGACCGTGCTTTTTTGATGTCGGCTTTGATGAGCACTTCGTCATTCGTGGCGTCACCTTCAATGAAACGGATGGGTTGCCCCATGTTGTTGATGACGATCTCGTGATTCTGATCAATGACCACCAGATTCTCGTTCATGGCTATCAGCTCTTCCACGACCTGGCTCCCGTTTCTGCCGTAACCGACGACTACTACATGATTTTCCATAGTTGATCTTTTGTTTTTTCTGTTTTGGCCTGTATAAAAGAATCTCAACTGCCGGTGAAAAAGATTTTGCGTCAGCAAAGAGATAAAGAACGTCAGAACTCCCAAACTGGCGAAGATTAAAAAGATGGTGAAGATTTTGCCTGCGTCAGACAAGGTATGCACCTCGCGAAAACCAACTGTTGAGATTGTGATCACCGTCATGTACAATCCATCAATAAACCGGTAACCCTCCAGAAGCATGTAGCCCAGTGCACCGATTATGATGATGGCCAGCAAATAAATTCCCGCTAGGATAAAATGCCAGTTTTTTTGATTTTCCAAAGCGTCCAGGGTTTAAAGTTTATAAAAAACAACCGTGTACAAAAATACGAAATACTGGGGAAGGGGGAGGGGAATCGGTTACTTGATTGTTCTATGGCTCGATTGCCTGTCTTTTTCAACCCACACACCGCAATCCGAAGGTGTTAAGTGTTAAGAGAGAAAGAGTTAGGTGTTGGGATACTCGTAACCTGCACCCCGCACCCCGCAACACGCTTCCTCCAGAGGAGTGCCTTTGGCACAGGTACTGCGGACTCTGGAAGGTGTTTTGCCCACGCCCCCTCAACAAAACCCCACCTTCACAAATCACTATTCACCAATCACTACTCACAACTCCTCTAACCTGTTCAGCAGCACGTGTCCGATGCGGCAATCCAGGCACCGTTTTTCCGAACAATAGTTGTGCTTCATCTCGATAAGTGCCTGTGATTCCATGGCGTTTTTCGGTTTGATGCCGAGGGCAGCATAACGTTTTATAATGGCATTCGATTCGGGAGGCAATTGCTCGAGCCATGCCAGTGCCTTTTCCTGCAAACCGGTGTCACTTTTATGTCTGCCGTAAACGAACAGGAAAGGAATGATCGTATTGATCAGGATCAACTGGATGGAAGCCGTTCCGAGGCGTTTTTTCCGGTTACCCGCTTTTTTGTCAAAAACAAAATGGGTATTCCAGTATCCGGAAGCATCAACTTTCAGGAAATCAATCAAATCATTCAGTCTCGGTGCTTCCAGTATTTTATTCAGCAAAGCCGATGAACGGTAAATCACTTGTGCAAACTGCGAAATCCTGATCGTCGGGAAATTGGCAGGACGCAGCCGCATGAACTTCCAGAGTTTGCGGTCAATGGGTTTCAGCCCGTATTTTGCCGACAGGAAAGCGTATTCTTTTTTCAGCGCTTGCGGATATTCATCTTTGAATCCGGTTTTCAACATCCCCGCCTGGCCGAACAGCAGCGCTTCCAATTGCACGACATGGTCTTTGTGCTTTGCCAGCACGTTTAGCGGCAGCGATTGAGCCAGCAGACCAAAAGCATCGCCGTTGGTTTTGAATCCGAAATTTCTGGCCAGCTTCCGGTAAAAAACCTCCTGGAAATCCTGCTTGGTGCTATCCAGCTCATGTTCAATTTCCAGCGCTTTGTTTTCCAGCCGTTCAGCCATCAGTTTATCCAACCACGACAATACATCAAAATGATTGACCGAGGCGATCATTTCTTCGCAGGGTATCCATTTGTTCAGTTCAAGGAACTTGTGATAATTGTCCAGTATCTTTTGCTCAAAGTTTCCTTTCAGTTCCAGTGTGGGGATCATTTCCCCGTTTTTCCGGTAAACGGGCCGATCGTTTTCATAAACCACATGAAGGATGATATTGTCGTAAGCCGGATCGTTGTGATGCCCGTGCCTGAACCAGTCGGAAGAAAGCACATGAATTTCAATATTGCCTGCCCAGGTGGTGTCGTCAATTTTTATTCTTCCGTTAAAAAAATCGGGGCCGCTGTCCAAATTGCGAATTCCCGGATGAATGACCTGCAAGGGACGACCCCCGGAAGTGATTAATTCATTGTTAATTAAACGCTGTTTCCAAAGATAGATCAGGAACTCCTCCGGTATTGAATTGTGAATATTCATTAAAAAAAGATTAATCTTGTTGAATTCTATAAACTATTTAATTAAATTTGCTGAGTAATAATTTATTTTCCAGATGGCGAATGAGCAAACGTTAGTCTCCGGAATTGAGCATAAAGTTAGGAAATTAACAGATTTGTTCGATAAGCTGAAAAAGGAAAATGAAGAATTACATCAACATATAGATGTCCTGACAAAAAGAATCGGGACATTGAGCAATGAATTAGAAGAAAAGCGAAACGAATTATTAAAAATCTCGCTTGCAAATGCGCTTGAAAAAAAATACGGTGTTGAGGAAACTAAAAAAAAGATAGACAATTTGATACTGGAAATAGAGAAAAGCATTGACGTATTAAGCGATTAGAGTAATTTGTAACGGTGTTGTGCAAACAAAACAAAATATAAAAGTTATTATCGCAGGAAGGCCATATCATTTAACGGTTGAAAGAGAAGAGGAGGAACTGGTCAGAAAAGCGGTAGAAATGGTAAATAAAACAATAAAAGAATACGCTGAATCGTTCAACTATAAAGATCAACAGGATTTGTTTGCCATGACAGCGTTGCAACATGTTGCCAACTCAATGCGGCTGGAAAATGAAAAGTCCTTTAAGGATGAGAAGATGGAAAAAAAATTGTCACAAATAGATCAGATGCTGTCAAAGCATCTTGATCAGGGATAAGCGTTCTTAAAATATAAAATTACTGCCCGCGTAATTCACAGTTTGTAAACTCAACACTAAAGTCATTAGGGTTAAGCTCATAGGGTTTAAGGACAGGCCTGTTTACCTTTAGGGGATTCCCCTTGCGGGGGACGCTGGACGCCCGAGGATCCTGGCAGCCCTATGCATGTAAAATCGGGGTTTACTATAACTCCTGAATTATAGCGGGCTTTTTTTTATTTAAGTAGTTGCAAGCCTAAAATATATTAAATTATGGAAATCTTAATATATGTGGTCGTTGCTGTAGCAGGACTAATACTAGGAGGGTTACTTACGGCAACGGTGCTTAAAAATCAAATGCTGAAAAAGAGCAATGCCTTGCTCCAGGAGGCCAGGGAAAAAGGTGAAGTCATCAAGAAGGAAAAAATACTGCAAGCCAAAGAAAAATTCCTTCAACTGAAAACAGAACATGAAAAAGTTATTGCCGAAAAGAACAATAACATTCAAAGAGCCGAAAACAAAATCAGGCAACGTGAACACTCCCTCTCTCAAAAGCTGGAAGAAGCGCAGCGAAAACAAAAAGAACTCGATATTCTGAAGAGTAACCTGAATACACAACTTGACATTCTGGAGAAAAAACAGACTGAAGTGGACCGCATGCATACCGAACAGGTCAAACAGCTTGAAAACATCTCACATCTCTCGGCAGATGAAGCCAAAGAACAACTGATCGAATCATTAAAAGAAGAAGCCAAGGCTGAAGCGATGGTGTATGTTCGTGATATCGTTGACGAGGCCCGCATGACCGCCGAGCAGAAAGCCAAAAAGATCATCATCGAAACTATCCAGCGCACGGCAGCAGAACATGCCATTGAAAATACCGTAACGGTTTTCAATATTGACAGCGATGAGATCAAAGGCCGCATTATCGGTCGTGAAGGTAGAAACATCAGGGCGCTGGAGGCTGCTACCGGTATTGAAATAATCATTGACGACAGCCCGGATGCCATTCTGCTTTCGGGGTTCGATCCCATCCGCCGTGAGATCACCCGCCTTTCGTTGCAGAAGCTGGTTTCCGACGGACGTATCCACCCGGCCCGCATTGAAGAAGTAGTGAACAAAACCAGAAAAGAGGTGGAGCAGGAGATCATAGAAGTGGGGAAAAGAACGGTCATTGACCTTGGTATCCACAACATGCATCCCGAGCTGATCAAGCTGGTGGGTAAGATGAGATTCCGCTCGTCCTACGGTCAGAACCTGCTTGCCCATTCCATTGAAGTTGCCAATCTCTGTGCAACAATGGCCTCTGAACTGGGGCTGAATCCTAAAAAAGCAAAACGTGCCGGTTTGCTGCACGACATCGGCAAGATTGCCGAGAATGAAACCGACCTGCCTCATGCCATCCTGGGGATGAAGCTGGCGGAGAAATACAAGGAAAAACCGGATGTTTGCAACGCCATCGGTGCCCACCACGATGAAGTTGAAATGGAAACGCTGATAGCGCCTATTGTTCAGGTTTGCGACGCCATCTCCGGTGCACGCCCGGGGGCAAGACGTGAAGTGGTGGAAGCCTATATCCAGCGTTTGAAAAAACTTGAAGAAATGGCCCTGACTTATCCCGGAGTGGTGAAAACGTATGCCATCCAGGCAGGCCGTGAATTGCGGGTGATCGTTGGTGCTGAGAAAGTTACCGATACTGATGCCAATAAACTCTCTTATGAACTTTCGAGAAAAATACAGGAAGAAATGACCTACCCCGGTCAGATAAAGATCACTGTGATCAGGGAAACACGCGCCATCAGTTACGCTAAATAGTTATAACAAAACAGTAGTTAATAAGAAAAATTCATATTATCTTTAAAAAGTGGACACGGTAAAATTAAGTTTTTACATTTGCGCCTCATTTTAAAAATATAAACTAAAAATCAAAAAACTATGAAAAAAGTAGCAATTATCTTAATGGGAGTGTTGTTTGCCTTGTCAGTACAGGCTCAGCATGTTTATGAAAAAGGTAGCCTGATGTTTAACGGCGGGATCGGATTACCTTATCATTACGGGTTTATCCCGAGTATTAATATCAGTGGTGAATACGGTGTTATTCCTACCGGCGATGTCGGTCTGGTATCTTTCGGCGGCTTGTTTGAAATGCAGTTCGCTAAATATGGATATTGGAATGGTCACAATAATGCTACAAAACCCATTATTTATTTCGGACCACGTGCGGCCTGGCATCTCCACGTTTTTGAAAGTGATAAATGGGACGTATATGGGGGTGTTGGCTTCGGAATAAAATTCAGAGCTCAACCTTATACGGATTATTATAAATCGTCTGTAAGTGGTTACGGTGAAGGATTCGTCGGCGGAAGAATGATGTTCAGTGAAAAATTCGGTTTATATGCCGAACTGGGAGGAGGTGCCGGTGCTTTTGTGAGATTTGGTGTGTCACTTGGATTTTAAAGAATAGATTCTTAAGATTTCAACAGATATCGTAAAAAAAGAAGTCCGGCGACTTCTTTTTTTGTTTTCAGGAAGATTAAGAAAGCCTGACATTCTTATCTTTGTTAAGATATATCAACGGAAGAAGGTGATTTATGAAAAGTTTCTTTCTCATTTTATTGGTAGTATCGGTACCTTCTCTTCTGATGGCGCAGGACGGTGCAATAAAAAAGGGAGGAATGGAAGTGAATGCCGGTCTGGGAATATGGAGCAACGCGCCGGTGATCATGCCGGTGCATGCCGGAATGGATTTTGGTATTGCCAAAGATATCAGTGTGGGTTTTGATCTGGGCTGGAGGTTGTACAATCAGGATGACTGGAAGCACAGCGTGCTTGTTTTGCAGGGACGTTTCGATTATCATTTCAATGCACTGCTCAGACTAAAAAATAATTGGGATGTGTATGCAGGTCTTCAGCTCGGACCAGCATTTATCACCGCATCAGATGATTATACAGGGACAAAAGAAGGGTTCAATTTTGTGCTGGACGGTGTTTTCGGTTTCCGCTGGTTTTTCTCCGGCAAAATGGGGCTGAATTCCGAATTGGGCATAACAGGTGTCTTTCCCGATATCGCTAATCCTCCTGCTCTTTTTCTGAATCTGGGGCTTACCTTCAGGGTGAAATAACGCCGGTTGTTTTTTGTTCAAGGAACAGCAAACAAAACCCAACGTCTTTTTTTTCGTATAAAAAGTAACGACAAAAAAAGACGAATTATGAAAAAACTGCTTCTTTTTTTATTGATTATATCCGGACCGTTTATTGCATTGGCCCAGGGTGGCGCCATAAAAAAAGGTGGTAAGGAAATAAATGCAGGAGTGGGTTTCTGGAGTAACCAGCCGGTGATTATCCCGTTGCACGGTGGTATGGATTTTGGTATTACCGATGACATCAGCATGGGCTTTGATGTGGGCTGGAGATTGTACAATTCGATAGGCTGGAATCATAATGTAATTGTGATACAGGGACGGTTCGATTATCATTTCAACTCGATTGCCAGGTGGGATGAAAAGTGGGATGTTTATGCGGGTCTGAAGGCAGGCCCTGCGGTAGTCACTGCCACTGATGACTATCCCGAATATGGGAATCTGAAAGGATTCAATGTGGCGGTGGATCTTTTTGTAGGGGGACGATGGTTTTTCACAAACAATATCGCACTGAATGCCGAAGCCGGATTTATGGGCGTTATTCCCGATATCATTGAACCACCGAATGTCTTTCTGAACCTGGGGCTGACCATCAGAATGAAATAATCTGTTGAATGCCCTCTGCTTTAAGCGGGACGCTTAAAGCAACTATTGTTGTATGCATATCAAGCTTCAAGCATCCCGCTTGAAACTGGGGGGGATATAAAAAGATACATTTCGTTCCTATGGAACTGAATTGCTCTTCGTTACTAATCCAGGGACTAACGTCCCTGGCTATAATATGACATCCCGAGGGGATGTTTCCTCCGGATGATTAAGCTGTCTCCATCCGTGCTTTTATTTTAACTGCCGTAGGCAGGATATATTCTTGCCAGGTGTCGTAAGACCCTGGGATAAAGCATAAAAGAGGAAAGAGTTCCATAGGAACGATATATTGATGTGATGAGAAAGATGTTGACTTCCTTTGGTGTCTAAATCCCATGTGCATGGGATTGGGCAGGATTATTGCGGTATTTATACTTCAGGCGGGACGCCTGAAGCAGTTTATTTATACGGTTTATTTATTCTTTTCTTCGAATTCCTTTATCAGCTCCTCGGGTGATTTTCCGAGATTTTGCAGCGACATACGGGCATCATCCGTAAATTCATTATCCGGATATTTGTCGATAAATTGCTGATAATATTTTCGGGCCAGCTTGTAGTTCTTTACCTGGTCTTCATAAATAAAAGCTTTCAGGAACAAAGCCGTGGGCGTCTTGCTGAAGTCAGGATATTTAATCATAATGGTATCCAGTATCCTGATGGTTTCAAGCGGCCGGTATAAGTTCATTGAGATGTCGGATGCTTTGAACAAATAGACCGGAGCCAGTGTGTCATCCGGAAACTCCCTGGCATACTCCGTGTACAGACCGATCATGTCAAGCACCTTGTGTTTGTCGATGCGGGTTGATTTTAAACTGAATAATTCATTTTCCATGGCAGTGATGGAATCCTGAATCTCTTGTTTTGTTCTGACCTTCTTTGCTTTAGGTCCTGCGCATGAGGCAGCTACGATAACAATAACGATAAAAATTATAAGGTTTCTCATTGTTCAGTATTTTAATTACCCGGATAACGTTTACAGGTCTTATTTATTTTTTGCAATGATAAAACATTTCGGGAAAAATCGGACACTGATCACTTGTTTCTATCTGTTACAAATGTTTTTGAAGTCGCACCATTCACATTGTTTTGTGTCTTCGGTTTGGAAGAAAGGCTTACCGGGGTCAAGGATATTTGAAATGAGGGCTGACATTTCCTCTTCAAACACTTCGAGGCCTTCGCTCATGTTAATGTTATCCGGGAGTTTTAACCTGATAAAACCCTGGGAGATTTTTCGCAGGCTATAGATTCCGGCATCAATATCCCGGGCATCGTGATGTGTTTTTGAAAAAAGGTAGGCATAAAACAGCAATTGAAAAGCTTTGGCCATATCCGGTTTGGTTATCAGGTCTTCCCAGTCTTTTAAAGTCAAATCCTTTTGGATCACACTTCCTGTTTTGTAATCGACGATCCTGACCGTTTCGGAACCGGTAATCTTATCAGACCGGTCAACTGTTCCGGTCAGCAAAACATCGCCGCCGTCCATACTCATTTGATGTGACAAATCTTGCTCAGTGGCAATAAGTTGCCGTTGCTGACGGTCTATCTCTGTGATTTCTTTTTTAATGAATTCATGTACGTATTTTGAGGCAACCTTCAGGATAAGCAGATTTTTACCCGAAGTGATGTCTCCGCCGGAATATTTCTCTTTGAACCATTTGATCACCAGATCGTCAATGTCTTTCATACGTTCTTTCAGGTACGCGGTATCAATCGTCTTACCTTGCATCCCTGAATAAATTTCCTGAAGGACAGCGTGAACAACCGTGCCGAAAACATTGGCTTCAATGGATTCGTCAATGCTGTCTGGGACGCTTAAATTCAGGATGTATTTGAAATAAAACTTCAGGGGACAACTGATATAAGATGACAATGCAGAAGGTGAAATGCCTTTT
>JAOZOO010000173.1:0-3899 GCA_029933225.1 Bacteroidales bacterium
GGAACTACTCCGCAGACAGTATTTGAGAATCCCTATCTCCAGACGGGGTTGCAACCCAATACATCTTATGACTGGTACGTGAAGACCTGCTGCAATGTGGGTGATACCATGTCGGAGTGGACAGGCCCTTCAACCTTCAGAACCGACAGCCTGACGCGGAAAGCACCTTATTTGTTGTATGACGGAGTGGATACGGTCATGCAACTCAACTGGCAGTTGTTCGACTCGGCTTCCTGCACTTTACAATGGGGAACGGATCAAAATTATGATTCCACGGTTCAGACCATTGAGTATGGAGATGATCATCAGCATCAGTACAGGTTTACAGGCTTGGCGGAAGATAGCCGCTATTATTATAAAGTGACTGCAGGAAATGAGGTGTTTACGGGCGATTTTAAAACCGCTCCTCCGGAAAGCAGCACTTCTTTTTCATTCTTTGCATACGGAGATACGAGAACAAACCCGGCAGCACATGACAGCGTGGCAAACAGAATTCTGGAAGAAATTCAGAATGACCCGGCTGTTCAAACCTTTATTATGGCTTCCGGTGACCTTGTAGCGGACGGAGATAAGGAAACGGACTGGGATGATCAGTTTTTTGACCCTGCCTATTCCAATATTCAGGAGATGCTGCGAACGTTGCCTTTCATGAGTTGTATGGGTAATCATGAACGGCATGGGGCAGGGTTCAAAAAATACTTCCCTTACACTTTTTATGACGCAAACCGCTTTTATGGCTCATTTGATTATGCCAATGCCCATTTTATCATCATTGACCAGTACACCGATTATTTCCCCGGCAGTGCCCAGTATATCTGGCTTGAAAATGATCTCGCCGGAACGGATAAACCGTGGAAGATCATTGTCTTGCATGAGCCGGGATGGACCGCAGGCGGACATGCTAATAATACGGATGTCCAGACCTATATCCAGCCGCTTTGTGAAACTTACGGGGTTCAGTTTGTCATCGGCGGACACAATCATTATTACGCACGGGCAGAAGTGAACGATGTGGTGCATATTACCACAGGTGGAGGGGGTGCTCCGCTTTATTATCCGAATCCGAATGCAGATTCGATAAAGGCGGTCAGCAAGTCATATCATTTTTGTAAGTTTACTTTCAACAATAACCTCGTTAACGTAATAGCTATTGATACAGCCGGGACTACGATTGATTCTTTCTCGGTACGGATATTCACATGTGCGGCGCCATCCAATCTTTATACCAACAAGATCACCCAGACAACTTCAAAACTGAATTGGACGGAAAACGGTTCGGCAACCCAATGGCAGGTGAGGCTGGGTGCTGCCGGATTTGATACCACAGGCATTACTCCTGTGACGGTTACCGAAAATCCATACAAAGTCACCGGACTTTCATCAAATACATCTTATGACTGGTACATCAGAGCCTATTGCGGCGCGGGCGATAGTTCGCAGTGGGTTGGACCGGCAACATTTACAACTTTATGTGATCCGGTTACGGCTCCGGTAACGGAAAATTTTGACGGGCTGACGGTTCCGGAGCTTCCAGGCTGTTGGTATTCAGTCAATACCGATACACTGGAAAATGTGATCACCATTGATTCACTGGCAAACTCGGGAACAGTGGCTGTTGCTTTGTTCGGCAGGAAGGACAGGACTGATTTTATTGCTTTGATCACCCCCGGTTTCGCCGATCTCACTTCACAAAACAACGAGGTAAGATTCGAAGCAAGGACATATACAGGTACTACCGACCTGATTGTGGGAACCATGAGCGACCCGGCAGATACACTTACTTTTCATGGTTTTGATACCGTTGCCGTGAATTCACAATACAAGGAATTTATCATACCTTTTGACACGAATTACCAGGATACTGCACAATACGTTGTTTTTAAACATGGTATGTCGGATACATCCATCAGCATCATCCTTGATGATTTCAATTATGAGGAAATTCCTTACCTGTATGTTGATCCTTCGGATACGCTTGTCCCCGTATTGTCCGATTCCGTCAATCTGGCTTTGTCTTCCAATACCACCTGGTCGGTCACCGAGAATGCGGATTGGTTTGAAGTATTGCCATCGGGCGGGGCTGGAGATGATTCGTTAATCGTTGCATACAGTACCAATGAATCGGGTCACGCCAGGAGTGATACCATTTTGGTAACTTCCGTTTACGGGAATGTGGATACGGTATTTGTTACACAGGAAAGTCCTCATTTTGAGCCGGTGTGGAGTGGTAATCCTTATCAGTCTATGAGTATTTTTGTTGACAGTGCGTTCCTGAATGAACTTTATTTACAGGCAGGGGACGAGATTGCTGTTTTTGATATTGATCCATCAAGTCAAAATGAAATCTGTGTTGGAGTGGTCATCTTAACGGGTGAATTTGAATCTGATACATTTTATACTATCACAACTTCGGCAGATGATCCGACCACTCAAGAGAATGATGGCTTTATCCAAGGAGATTCCATCAGATACCGCTATTGGGATGACAGTGAATCTTCTGAAATAATCGTTTACAATGCGGTTTATAATCCTGCATATGACAGCACTTTTAAAATGCTTGGCACGGCACATGTTGGTTTGGAAGGTTACCTGTCCATGTGGCTGGGAACCGTGGATGATGACTGGAACAATCCTGCCAACTGGCGATCGGGGCAGGTACCCGGAACAGGGGATGATGTTTACGTCACACTGGGTTATACTTATGCCCCCACGATAGATACTAACGTTTCTATCAACAGCTTACGACTACAACCTGGGGTCATTCTCAAAATAAAGAACAACGCCATACTTACGTTAACGGGGAATTAAATTATCAATTTAAAAATCCCAAACCCTGCATCAGGAATTCAAAATCCACACATCCTCTTATATTTGTACCCCAAAGCCACGGGCAGGACAAATGGAAGACATTTACAATAAGCTGGAGCAACTGAAAAAAATCTTTGAAGGTGAAATCCTTTATGATGAAGCCATCCGGCTGATGTACGCCACCGATGCTTCGGCCTACCGTGAAAAACCTTTGGCGGTTACTTATCCCAAAAACAATGAAGATATTAAAGGGCTCATTCGTTTTGCCACCGAAAACAAGGTTTCCATCATTCCGCGTACGGCTGGCACTTCGCTGGCCGGGCAGGTTGTGGGCGGAGGCATTGTGGCTGATGTATCGAAATATTGGACACGGATACTGGAACTGAATGAAAAAGAAAAATGGGTACGTGTGCAGCCGGGCGTCATCCTTGATGAACTCAACAAATTTTTGGAACCCTATGGCCTGTTTTTCGGCCCGGAGACATCCACCTCCAACCGTTGCATGATCGGCGGGATGGTGGGTAACAATGCCTGCGGTGCCCATTCGCTAATTTACGGGAGCACCCGGGAACATACGCTTGAGATCAATGCCATTCTTTCCGATGGCTCCGAAGTGGTTTTTAGCCCGCTGAACAAGAAGGAGTTTGAGGCCAAATGCAATGAAGAGACTTTAGAAGGAAGAATCTACCGGCAGTTTCGTGATACCCTTTCCGATGGAGAAAACAGAAAAGAGATCAGAAAAGAGTTTCCCGATCCGGAAGTTACCCGCCGCAATACCGGTTATGCCCTCGACCTGTTGCTTGACACTTCGCCGTTTACAAATGACGGTGATGATTTTAATGTTTGCAAACTACTGACAGGTTCCGAAGGAACACTGGCCTTTACCGTTTCCGTAAAACTAAATCTTGTTCCCCTGCCACCGAAACACAAAGCACTGGTTTGTATCCATTTGGAAAGTGTTCCGAAAGCGCTGGAGGCCAATCTGATTGCTTTGAAATACAATCCGGCAGCCGTGGAGCTGATGGACAGTACGATTCTGAAACTGACCAAAATAAATATCGAACAGCGAAGAAACCGATTCTTTATCAAAG
>JAOZOO010000173.1:3999-5546 GCA_029933225.1 Bacteroidales bacterium
GCCATAAAACCCGCACTGCTCCCGGCCTATATTGCCGACATGAAAGCAATGCTGGACGGTTTCGGTAAAGAAGTGGTTTATCATGCCCACATTGCAACAGGAGAGCTGCATATCAGGCCGGTGCTTAATTTAAAGGATCCGGAGGATGTGAGATTATTCCATGAAATCGGTGAACAGGCGGCCCGCCTGGTAAAAAAATACAACGGTTCATTGAGCGGCGAGCATGGCGACGGGCGGTTGCGCGGAGAATTTATCCCGCTGATGATGGGGGAGAGGATATACGATCTTTTTAAACAGATCAAAAACACCTGGGACCCAAACCATATTTTTAATCCCGGCAAGATCACGGACACACCGGAGATGAATACTTTCCTGCGTTATGAACCGGGAAAGGAAACAAGGGAGATTGAGACATTTTTTGACTTTTCCAAAGACATGGGCATCCTGCGGGCGGCTGAAAAATGCAACGGTACGGGTGCCTGCCGGAAAACAGAGGTAACCGGCGGAACCATGTGTCCCAGCTATATGGCCACGCGTGATGAAGACAAGTCCACCAGAGCCAGAGCCAATATTTTACGGGAGTTTCTGACCTACTCACCCAAAGACAATCCTTTTGACCATAAAGAGATTTATGAGATCATGGATATGTGTCTATCATGCAAGGCTTGTAAATCCGAATGTCCTTCCAGTGTGGATGTAACCAAGCTGAAAGCCGAATTTTTGCAACATTATTACGAGTCGCATGGTGTTCCTTTACGTGCCCGCCTGATCGCCAACATAGCAAAGATCAACAAGCTGGGGAGTATTGCTCCGGGGATATACAACTTCTTCAACAGCAACCCGTTCTTTTCCGGGATATTTGCGCGGATGATCGGCTTTGCACCCCAAAGGAAAATGCCGCTGTTGAGCAAACAACCGCTGGATAAATGGTTTGCAAAGCACAAACAGCAGGGGCAGTTTCCCAACGGAAAGGTATATCTGTTCAATGATGAGTTCACCCGTTTCAATGATACCGATATCGGGATCAAAGCCATCTTGCTGCTGACCAAACTTGGTTATGAGGTGTCCATTCCCAGGCACGTGGAAAGCGCCCGTACTTACCTTTCCAAAGGGCTGGTGAAAAAAGCCAAAGAAATTGCCAATAAGAATATTCGTTTGCTGAAAGATATCATCACCGAAGATACTCCTTTGGTCGGCATCGAACCGTCGGCCATCCTCACTTTCCGGGACGAATACACCGAACTGGCCGAACCCGGCCTGAAGAATGACGCTATACGACTGGCAAAATATGCCCTGATGATTGATGAATTTCTGGAAAAGGAAATGAAAGCGGGCAGGATCAGCAAAGCGCAATTCACCAAAGTGGCAAAACATATCAAACTACACGGGCATTGTTACCAGAAATCGCTGGCCTCCACAGCGCCCACATTGTTCATTCTGGGGTTTCCCGAAAATTATACCGTTGAAGAGATACCTTCCGGTTGTTGCGGGATGGCCGGGGCTTTCGGTTACGAAAAAGAACATTATGAGCTTTCGATGAAAGTGGG
>JAOZOO010000174.1 GCA_029933225.1 Bacteroidales bacterium
TGAAATACTAGGATTTTTATATCTTTGCAAAACAAACAGAAATATATTTTAGTTATTATTCCTTCAACAAAAAACCCATTATCATGAAAACCATTTTCACACTCACACTGGCATTTTTTACACTCATTGCCACAAACTCGTTTGCCCAGGCGGATCTTATCAAAGAACTTATGAAATCGGCCGATGTTACCGAAAAACAGGCAAAAGGAGGCGCCGGCGCATTATTTGAGATGGCACAGGAAAAACTAAGCAAGGAGGACTTTGTAAAGGTGGCAGATGCCGTACCCGGAATGGATGACCTGCTCGATGCCGTACCCGACGTCGGCGGTAACACCAACGTATTGGGAAGCATTGCAACAACGCTTACAGGACTGCCCAAGGTACAGGCAGCATTCGAAAAATTAGGGATCGGCCAGGATAAAGTGGCTGTATTTATGCCCATTATCGTGAACTACGTTGAGGAAAAAGGTGGCGAAGCAGTCGGAAAACTCCTCGATAAAGCGTTCAAATAAAATTTCAACTTTTTTTAATCTTTTAAACGGTGTCTGTCTCATCCCCGGCAAGGTGGTGGTGAGAAAGCCTGGCTATTCTGGCATCGCTATGAAGATGGTCAGGATGTCATTCATGCCTGATGCGGGTAGGTTATAAGTTTTTTCTGATATTTTCAGGGTACCACTCCCATAATTATCCGATATTTTTAGGATACCTATCCCGAAAATATCAGAAATTCTCGTTAGTTAGACCCATCCTTTATACCTCTAAATTATCCATGAATATCGAATACTTTTTCACGCAAAGACGCCAGGCCGCCAAGGCAACCATCTCACCTTATACCCATATACCTTTCACACCTAACCAATTGCAACAACGGTAACCACTGCACCCACTGCAACCATTACTCCAGCTCTCACCCCTTCTCCTTCTTCTCTCCCAGAATCTTCTCAATCTCCTTATGTTCAATCACCTCTTTTTCCAGGAGTACTTTGGCCATTTTTTCGAGATAATCACGTTTCTCGGTTAAAAGCTGCTTGGCTTCGGTGTAGCATTTATCAATAATGCTTCTTACTTCTTCGTCAATCATTTTTTCCAGGTATTCCGAGCGGCGCTCGATACCCTGCGGATTGCCGAGGAAACCCGGGCTGGCATTGTTCACCAGCGAGATATTGGGCAGCTTTTCGCTCATGCCGTACACGGTGATCATGTTCTTGGCCAGTTGTGCCACCTTTTCCAGATCGTTGGAGGCTCCTGTGGAAATATCCCCGAAAACGATCTCTTCGGCAGCACGCCCGCCGAGCAATCCCTTTATTTTCCCGAGCAATTCGTTTTTCGACATCAGATAGCGGTCTTCTAACGGCATTTGCAAAGTATATCCCAGCGCGCCAATACCCCGGGGGACGATGGAAACTTTTTGCACCTCGTCGGCACCTTCGGTAAAGTAGCCGACGATGGCATGACCCGATTCGTGATAGGCAACGATCTTCCGTTCTTTTTCGTTGATCAGTTTGTTTTTCTTTTCCAGCCCGGCGATAACCCGCTCGATGGCTTCTTCAAAATCAGACATTTTTACAGTGTCGTGTTTTTTACGGACGGCGAGGATAGCCGCTTCATTACACACATTGGCGATTTCGGCGCCTGCAAAGCCGGGAGTCTGTGATGCCAGTCGCCGCAGGTCTACATTTTTGTCCAACTTCAGGTTTTTCGTGTGTACTTTAAAGATGGCTTCCCTGCCATTCAGGTCGGGCTTGTCAACCAACACCTGCCTGTCGAAACGGCCGGGACGCAACAGTGCCGGATCGAGCACCTCGGGCCGGTTGGTGGCGCCCATGATGATCACGCCGATGCCCGCATCAAAGCCGTCCATTTCCACCAGCAACTGGTTGAGCGTATTCTCGCGCTCGTCGTAGCCGCCTCCGTACGCCGCATTGGAAGCCCGGCTTTTGCCGATGGCATCAATCTCGTCAATGAAAATGATACAGGGTGCATGGTTTTTTGCTTCCTTGAAAAGGTCGCGCACACGGGCTGCGCCCACGCCCACAAACATCTCAACAAAGTCGGAACCGCTCAAGCTGAAGAACGGCACACCCGCTTCGCCGGCAACCGCTTTGGCCAGCAATGTCTTACCGGTTCCGGGAGGGCCTACAAGCAATACACCTTTCGGCAGCTTGCCGCCGAGCACCGTATATTTTTTCGGATTCTTCAGAAAATCAACCAACTCTTTCACCTCTTCCACGGCTTCATCCACACCGGCCACATCATCGAATTTCACCGGATTTTCCGGCTTTTCCGCCAGTATCTTCGCCTTGTTTTTGCCCACACTCAACATGGGATTCCCAGCGCCCATCTTTTTATAAATGTATCCCCACAGCGCCATGACGAAGATGAGGGGAAATATCCAGTTGAGGAAAAAGTTTTTCATGGCATTGGACTGGTATTTTCCAACCACCTGCACATTGTTTTCCAGCAGCCGGTTCAGCAGCTCCGTATCGCTGACATTGGGCAGGCGGGTTACCGTAAACTGACGGGCTATCTGTTCTTCAATTTCCCTGATGCGCAACCGCCACGGCGCCGACGGGCCTTTTGTCAGCTCATGGCTCACCGTGTCGGATTTTTCGCTTTTCAACTCTCCGACAATTTTGTCGGGCAGTATCACCACACGTTCCACCCCCCCGGAATCCACTTTCTGCACAAAGCTGTCGTAAGTCAGTACCTGGCTTCCGGTCTTGCCGGCGGAGAAAAACATACTGTCAATCAGGAATATCATAAAGAATATCCCCAGAAAATAATATATCGAGAATTTGTTGTTCTTTTTCATGACAAACGGTTTTAAAGTTTACAAAACAGCGCCATCAAATTTTTTACCAAACAGGCATTGGTGTAGTTTTGGCAGGTAGCGTAATTGACTGCAGGACGATTCAAATCAAGAAAAATTCTCTGGCTAACCTGGTTATCAATGAAAACACAAGCTTTACTGTAAAGGCGAATCCAATCGCACAAATACGCACTTTTTTTGTCAATCCCGCATTTTTGCCGTAAATGACTTTGCTAACCGGCAAATTTTTGTTATATTTGAACCAGCACACCAAAACAACAAAAATCATGAAAAAACTAACTACATTAATTGCTGCACTTTTTTTCTCATTTATTGTGCAGGGACAATCCGTATTGCATTATGAGTTCGACAACTCATTGTCCGAAATCAATGGTAGCGGGCCGGTATTAAATGTTCTGGGTGATGAAGGTATTTATCAGCAGGATACACTCGGAGAGGTAGGCGATGTCAGAAAGTGGGTGTATCGCTTTGAAAACAATTCGGGATTCCAGTTTGACAACGCAGCCGCAGATAATTTCCTTGGAGAGAGTTACACCATCGAACTTTATTTTGTTTTCGACGAACTGACCAGTTGGAAAAGGGTTGTGGACTGGAAAAACCGCAAGAGCGACAATGGCGCTTATGTTTACAACGGCCAACTGAACTTTTATCCGTATGTTTACAGCGACGAAGCGCCTGTTGTCGAAGGGGAATACACCTATTACGTGATCACGCGCAACGGGGACGATCAAACCGTGAAGATATACACCGATGCCCGGGAAGAGATCCGTTTTACCGACACAAATGGTGATGCTTTGCCCGATGGAGACAATGTGGTAAACTTTTTCCATGACGACCTGGCTGTTCCCAACGAAGCCAGTTCCGGTGCTGTGGCCATGCTGAAACTCTACAATTACGCCCTGGATTCCAGTCAAATCAAAACAAATTACGACGACCTGGCCGGAAATCTGTTTTTCATCGGCGAGCATGGCAAGATAAATACGCCTGTCAGGATTTACCCCAACCCTGTTGCCGACAAATTAAACCTGGGACTGGGCAATTTTGAGGATAATGAGGTTGTAACAATCAGAATGGTAAACGCCCTCGGACTTACCGTTTTAAAGACTGAAACCAGAGGTGGCCAAACCGTAACGGTCAGTCTTTCTTCCCTTGCCCTGCAAAACGGTATTTACCTGCTGTTTGCCGAATCCCCGACAAAACGATCTTCAGGGAAAATCTTGATACGACGATAATCTGCGTTAGATTTTCTATCTTCGCATTGAATTTTAACTTCGAAGCAGGAGAACTTAATAGGCCGCTGTATAAGGGCGGAAACCATTAAGGTTCCTGCTTTTTTTATAAAAATCCTGATCCCTATCCCGGAGATTTATCCCGGCGGGTTGCTGAAGATAGCGGAACCCGCTGTTTGCTGCTGCCCGGGGGCTGAGCTTTGAAAAAAGTTATTAACAGTTGAAGATTTCAAAGAAAATCGTTGTATTTTTAAGTCATTAACCATGTCATCAATTGTAAAAATAATATTCATCACCCATGCCCAACTTCAATAATATCGTCCCGCCCGGTTACAATATTTTGTCTGATGACGAGTTTTTTTTCAACAGAATATTTCTGATGTTGTTCGGCGGACTGGCCAACGAAAGGATTTCGGTCAATAAATACATGGTTGATAAAGCCGTGGATTTTATCATGGACAAATACGGGTTGAAAGACCAACCTGAAAAGGTCAGATATTACGTTTATGTGGGTAAAAAAAAGAGTGAACTTTTTTATCTGGCCAGAAATCACGGAAAACAAACTGCCGCCGGTTACACATTAATACTTCGTGAAGGTTTGCTGCTTCATATCAATAAAAATATGCTCAACATATTGTTTAACGACAATATTGCAGTAAGCGAAATTATTGAACTGGAGAAAGAACTGGAGGAATTCACCAAAAAGAAAAAAGCCGGTAAGAAAAAGAATTTCTTCATGATCGTGAAAGATTATGATGGTTTTGACTTACAGAAATACAAAGTAAGGCATCCTGATCCTGACATCGGACTGCATTATAACGATGATTTTCAGGAATTCGATAAAAGCGTAAAAAGTTTTTTAAACGACAAAAGCCGCACGGGGCTGATCCTTATGCATGGGAAAACCGGAACGGGAAAAACAACTTATATCCGCCATTTGATCAGTCATATCAACCGCAGGTTTATTTTTCTTCCGTTGTTCATGGCCGAAGCACTGACCAGCCCCGACCTGCTGCCCTTTCTCTCACGCCAGAAAAACAGCATACTGATCATCGAGGACAGCGAAAAACTGATCGCCGACAGGGAAACCGGCAACGGAAGGCCGGCAGTCTCAACTTTGCTGAATATCAGTGACGGACTGTTGAGTGATGCCCTGGGCGTAAAACTGATTTGCACCTTCAATACTAACCTGTCAAAAATTGACAAAGCACTGCTGCGCAAAGGGCGAATGATTAATCGCTATGAATTTAAGGAGTTATCTGTGGAAAAAGCATCGAAGATAGCGCAAATCCACGGACTGCCTTACGATGGTAAAAACCCGATTACCATTGGCGACCTGTTCAATATTGAAAATAATAATGCCGAAATACAGATAAAAAACAGAATCGGATACACAATTTAATTTTTGTTTTGGGTAGAGAAAAAGTTATAAACAGTTGAGGATTGG
>JAOZOO010000008.1 GCA_029933225.1 Bacteroidales bacterium
TATTTAAACTTAACACATTACATTCACCACGAATCAGATTATGTGTTACGGTTATAGAATTAAAGAGTAATCGAACTATCAAGCCATCGAGCCAACCTGACCTCTTCTACAGCTTCCTCACCACCAACGAAGAATTCGTTCCGCCAAAACCAAACGAGTTGGACAGAAAAGTATTGAATTTTTGTTCTTTTGTTTTGGAAATGATGTTCAGCTTTACCGAATGTTCATCGGGATTTTCAAAATTGATATTGGGTGCTATAAAGTTATTTTGCGACATAAGCAATGAGTAAATGACTTCGCTGGCACCGCCCATCCACATTTCGTGGCCTGTCATTGACTTGGTCGAGCTGACCGGAACGGTTTTTTCACCGAAAACCTGGTGAATGGCATTTGCCTCATTGGAATCACCTACAGGCGTAGAAGTGGCATGAGCATTCAGGTATTGAATATCAGAAGGTTTTAATCCCGAATCTTTTAAAGCCATCATCAGTGATCTCACCGGGCCTTCCACATTGGGAACCGAAATGTGCTCGCCGTTGGAAGAAAAACCGTATCCCAGCACTTCGGCAAGGATCGGCGCACCTCTTTTTTTTGCAGATTCATAGCTTTCGAGGATAACGGTTGCCGCCCCGCCGCTCGGCACGAGCCCGTCACGGTCGCGGTCGAAAGGACGACTGGCTTTTTGGGGTTCCCCGTTACGTACAGAAAAAGCAGCCAATGCATCAAAACTTGCCGTTGACACCGCATTGATTTCTTGTGCTCCACCGCAGAGGATGGTTTGCTGTAACCCTTGTTTAATCAGCAGATAACCCAGCCCGATAGCATGCGATCCGCTGGCGCAGGCCCCGCTGATGGTCAGGTTGATGCCTTTCAGTTTTAGGATAACCGACAGGTTCATCGAAACTGTGGAATTCATCGACTGAAAGATGGATCCCGAGCCGATGAGCATGGTGTCTTTTTTCTCCCGTAAAATATCAGCAGATTCCACTACAGCCGTCGCCGAACTGTCGTTTCCGTAAAGTATCCCCACTTCATTATTGTTCAGGAAATTTTCATCAAGGCTGGCATTACCAAGCGCTTCCATCGTGGCGAGATAAGCATACTCGCCCTGTTCGGGCAAACCCACGCGCATACGCCGCGGAAGTATTCCTTTCAGATTGGGACGCTCGACAAATCCGGTCAGTTTGGAACGGAATCCCAGTTCTTCCCTTTCTTTATCATAAACAATACCTGATCTCCCGTAATACAATGAATCGCGGACTTCTTCCAGGTTTTTCCCGATGGTGGAATAGATACCCATTCCGGTAATGACAACTCTGTTCATACTTTGGCTTTCGGTTTAAACGGGCAAAAATAAACGATTTATGGAAAGATATCAGGTGTAAAGCCCGCCGTTTACATGAATTACTTCACCATTGATGTAAGAAGCACCTTTTGAAGCAAGGAAGCCGACAACTTCAGCCACTTCTTCGGGTGTGCCGAAACGGTTGGCAGGGATCAGCTTTTTCAGTTCTTTTTCATTCAGGTCACGGGTCATCTCGGTTCGGATATAACCGGGAGCCACTGCATTTACCGTGACTTTTTTCCTGCCGACTTCCTGTGCCAGGGCTTTCGTGGCGCCGATCACACCGGCTTTGGCTGCCGAATAGTTTGTCTGGCCCGGTAATCCCTTTATGCCTGACAGCGAAACTATATTAATGACCCTGCCAAATTTATTCACTACCATATCCTCAAGCAGAGGGGTGGTAACATTGTAAAAGCTGTTCAGGTTAGCGTCGATAACCCCCGACCATTCGTGAGGTTTCATCCAGACCATCAGCACATCTTTGGAATAACCGGCATTGTTGACAAGCACGGAAATGTATTCATTTTCATGATTCGATTTCCATTGCTGCAGTGCCGCTTTTACCGCTTCATGATCCGTAACATCAAATTGAATGATCTCTCCGTTTCCTCCCTGTTCCCGGATGGCTGACAAAGTATTTTCAGCCGCTTCTTTGTTTGAACGGTAATGCACCAGCACATGGTAGCCCATTTGTGAAAGTTTCAGGCAAATGGCGCTGCCAATGCCTCCCGAGCCGCCTGTTACCAATGCAGTATTCATTTGTTTGAAACGATTTCAGGGTTGTTGGAAAGAAGGAATTCCTTGATCTTTTTCAAATCCCTGTATTTGGGTGTGTCTTCCCTGAAGACCGGGACAAGTTCCCGCAACCGGGAATAAATATCTTTTGTGCGCCCGGCCAGCTTCTCCGCATCTTTCAGGTAATCCACCGCCTGGATAATAGCGAGAAATTCCACTGCCAGCACCTCGAAAGTATTCTCAATCACCTTCTTTGTCATCAGTGCGGCATTGGTGCCCATGCTTACGATATCCTGATTGTCGTTGTTGTTGGGGATGCTGTGCACATACATGGGGTTTGACAGGGTCTGGTTTTCGGCCACCGTAGAAGTGGCTGTGAATTGTGTGCCTTGCAGACCGAGGTTCAGACCCAGGGTTCCCAGGTTGACAAAGGGTTGCAAAACTTCGTTCAGTTTGTTGTTCATCAGGAAATTGATTTGCCTTTCAGCCAGCATGCTCAGTTTGGTGACGGCAATTTTTAGTTTGTCCATTTCGAAAGAAACATAATCGCCGTGGAAATTGCCTCCGTGGTAAACGGTTTTGGTTTTAACATCCACCACCGGATTGTCATTCACCGAGTTGACCTCGTTGACCAACACATTTTCGGCACTGTTAATGGCGTCAAATACAGGACCCAGCACCTGCGGGACACATCGCAATGAATAGTATTCCTGTATTTTCTGCTTGAATATTTTCTCTTCAATTTTACCGTTGTAGAGGTGGTCGCCTCTTTTCTCAATCAGTTTGCTGTCGGTCAGTATGTTACGCATGGCACCGGCAATCACCTGTTGCCCGTTATGCATTTTGGTGGAGTTCAGCTCTTTTGAAAAATGGTCGTCGAACGACTGAACGATCTCGTTGATCATCGAGGAAGCCACCACCGACCAGTTAATGAGTTGCACGGCCCTGATGATGTTGATGATGCCGATTCCCGACATGACCGATGTGCCGTTGATCAGCCCCAGACCTTCACGCAGGTAAACCTTCAGCGGCCGGATGTTCAGCTTTTCAAAAACGGTTTTTGTGGGTTGTCTCTTGCCTTCGTAAAACACTTCGCCCTCACCGATCAGCACCAGCGCAATGTGTGAGAGTTGTACCAGGTCACCGCTGGCGCCCACACCTCCGTGTTCTGGAATGATCGGGATAATGTCTTTATTGATGAGTATGGAAAGTAATTTTATGGCATCGGGATGAATACCGGAATAGCCCAGCGACAAACTTTTCAGCCGGCTGATCATGGCTGCTTTTACATACAGTGGCTCAAGCGGTTTACCACATCCGGAGGTATGACTTCTGATCAGATTGTATTGCAGTTGCACCTGGTCTTCGGATTCAATGCGATACTGCGCCATCGGTCCCAGCCCTGTGTTAACACCGTAGATCACTTTATTCACCGAGAAGTCCTTGAGAAAAGCATAGCATTTTTCAACTATTTCCAGTGTGGAGTCTGTTATTTCAATTTGTTGGCTTTTGAAAAGGATGTCGTAATAATCTGACAGCGCCAATCGATCTCCCGAAATTTTAACCATCCCCGTTTTAGTTTTAATGTGCAAATGTACAATAATGCATCAAAAATATTCAGTCTCAGGATAAAAAAGCAAAAAGAAGGTGAAAATAAAAATGAACCTGTTTACTGTTTCTCAAACCGGTTGAAGACAGGGTTGGCATATAAACGGAGGAAAAAGTCCGTAATTCTTATCCGGTCGCCATTGGTCATCTCAATGGTCTTTTCCAATCGTTCGTTCAACTTTTCGCGGGTCTTGTCATCATATTTACCGGCAAACTGTGTGCTTCCTGTCAGCATATCGTAAGCGAGATAATTGGATGGCCACAATTTATAGTTAGCATGGATATGATCATCCACTTTGGCAGCCACTTTTTGCATCAGTTCGTTAACTCTCATGTTTTCGTCAATGGCATCAAGCTCATCATTTATCTGTTTGCCGACATGCAGATGGATACGGCCTTTTTCGGAAACCACTCCGCCGATGATGCTGTTCAGGTCTTCGTTTTTATCTTTGATGTATTCCTGATTTTCGGAGATATAAAGTTCTCTGACCTTCAGTGCATCGCAGGGTTCCCATTCGTAAGAGATCGTCACGGGTGTGATGTTCAGATCTTTCAATGCCTGTATGATTCCGTTCTCTTTGGAAAGGATGAGCATTTTCAGTACGCTGGCGTCTGTGGTGTCGGTACCGTCTTTGGAACGGCCTTTGCGCTGGGCAATCCATACGGACTGATTTCGCCGGGTTACCGCATGACGAATATAACGTGACAGGGTCTGTGAGTTTTTCAACATTTCTTTCGGGCTGCCGCTTCGGAAAACAGTGATCATCTTATTGGATTTGCCGATATCTTCAACAAAAGAGGAAATGATGAGGTTGTCGCCCCAGGCAATTTCACAAGTGTCGAAGCCATTTTCCACGAGTATCAGATTCAGCAATGCCGAGTCCAGTAATATATCACGATGGTTGGCCAGAAAGATGAATGCTCTGTCAGGGGAAAGATTTTCCATGCCGGAAAAAGTAAGCGATGTGGCGGTTTTTTGAATAATCGACCTGATAATGGTTCCCATCACCTGAACCTGAAAATTCTGTGTGGTGGTAAAATTTCTCATCTCATCGATTATTTCCTGATGTTTCTCCTCAGGTAGTAAAAACTTAAGCATTCGTTTGAAAAAGGGGTTGGAAGCAACCCTGTTGAGTGCAGCAGGAATCTCATCTCCGTAATAGGGTCTTATCGGGTCGAATTCTTTATCCGGTATCATTTTTTTAATGTCGGATAAAAGTAAACAAATTATCAATGTCAGCCATTATACTTCTTCGTTTAAAAATGTTTTGATGATGTCATCTGTTTCCACCCGGTCGGCCTCGGCTTTGTAATTGCGCACGATACGGTGCCTTAAAACGGGGAGTGCCACGGCCTGAACATCCTCAATATCGGGAGAATATTTCCCGTTAATGGCAGCATGGGTCTTGGCGCCGATGATCAGGTACTGTGACGCCCGGGGCCCGGCGCCCCAGTTCAGGTATTTTTCTGCCCACGGGTGTGCTTTCGGAGTATATGGCCGGGTTTTGGAAACCAGGTTGACAGCATAATTGATCACGTTGTCGGCGACCGGTATTTTTCGGAGCAGATCCTGGAAAAACAGAATCTCCTCATTGTTGAGGACTTTTTTGACTTCTTCGGTTTTGCCTTTTGTTGTATGTTTTACAATGTTTACCTCTTCTTCAAAAGAGGGATAATCCAAAATAAGATTGAACATAAAACGGTCGAGCTGGGCCTCGGGAAGGGGATAGGTTCCTTCCTGTTCGATGGGGTTTTGCGTAGCCAGTACAAAGAAAGGCGAATCCAGTTTGTAAGTTTCCCCGGCAACGGTGATGGCTTTTTCCTGCATGGCTTCGAGCAGTGCCGACTGTGTTTTGGGCGGTGTACGGTTGATCTCGTCGGCGAGGATGATGTTGGCAAAAACAGGGCCTTTGATAAATTTGAACTGCCTTGTCTGATCCAGTATTTCCGTTCCCACAATGTCGGATGGCATCAGGTCGGGGGTGAATTGTATGCGGCTGTATGTGAGTCCCAGTGCCTGCCCGATGGTGTTGACCAGCAAGGTCTTTGCCAGCCCCGGAACGCCCACCAGCAGCACATGGCCCTGACTGAAGATGGAGATCAGCGTCTGGGTGACAATCTCGTCCTGACCAACGATGACCTTGGCAATTTCCTGTTTCAGGGATTTATATTTTTCCACAAAAGCATCTACGGCTTCCACATCATTTTTATAACTCATGGACATATTATTTTTTCTGATTTTTAAGCCAGTTATGCTTGAACGGGCAGTTTTGATAATCTTTTTTGATCTTCACGTAAATTTCCTTCATTTTCCGGTTGATCCAGTCATCAACAGCTTCAGCCTGTTTTTTACGCAGAGCCAGTTTTTCGAGATATGAATAATCGGTTTTTAAACTTGCCCGGTGGGGTTCTGTTTTTTCTTTCAGCATCAGCAAACGGTAAGCATCTTTTTGCTTTTCAGTTTTCATGGGTACCGCATTGGATATCTCGCCCACTTTCATCTTCTCTATGGTAAATGAAACCTGCGGATCAAGTTGCTCTGCTTCCCAGGTTGTTCCGCCCGTGTACGGATTGATCAACAGCCCGCCATTGTTTTTATCTTCGGCGTCAGAGAACTTTTCAACTGCCTGGTCGAAAGTTATGGAATCAGCGCGAATGAGCGCAGCCACGCTGTCCAGCTCATTACGGGCGATCATCAGGTCTTCGGGTGAGACTTTCGGCACCAGCAGGATATGGCGGACATTTACGTAATCACCTTTCCGTTCGATCAGTTGAATGATATGATACCCGGCTTCCGTTTCGACCACGCTTGATATTTCGCCTTCTTTCAGTTTAAAGGCCACGGCTTCAAATTCGGGATACAACTGGCCTCTTCCGTAAAATCCAAGCTCACCGCCATTCTTGGCCGAGCCGGGATCTTCACTGTAAAGGATCGCCATGGTGGCAAAACTTTCTCCTTTCAATATCCTTTTCCGTAATTCAAGCAGTCTTTCTTTTACCCGCAACTTTTCTTCCACGCTGATGGGTGGTTTCTTCACGATCTCGGCAATCACATAGTGTGTCTTGATGAGCGGGATGCTGTCTTTGGGCAGCGAATTGAAAAAGGAACGAACCTCGGACGGGGTGATGGTGACCGAGCTGATAATCCCGTTCTGAACCTGTTGGGCAAGCAACTGCTCTTTGATGATGTCAGACAGTTCGCTTTTGATCTCGGTCAGGCTTCTTCCGTAAAACTTTTCCAGTTTCTCCTGCGATCCAAACTGTCCGATGAAAGAGGATATCCTTCTGTCGAGCTCGCTGTTCACCTGATCGGGCGTCACTTCAATACTGTCGTATTCGGCCTGGACAACCATCAGTTTCTGGTAAAGCAGGTCTTCAAGAATCCGGCAATGAATTTCCTCCGAAGAACCCCTGATCCCTCTTTGCATCTTGTAAGTAATATACTGGTTCTCAATGTCCGACTTCAGGATAATGTTTCTGCCGACCAAAGCCACAACTTCGTCAATGACCACGCCGTTATTGTTGTTGGTGGTGTCCTGGGCTGTTAATGCCAGCCCGGGCAGGATCAGCAAGCCGGTCAACATCATGGTCAGATAATAACTCATCCGGGAATTTATTTTTATTTTTTTCATTAATAATACACTTCAAAATCCTTGTTCAGGATTGCTTGTTTGTAAATATCAGCCCTTAATTTTTTCACCAGGTCAACTTTTCTCTTGTTGATGATAATATCGCGAATGTCATTCCGTCTGAAATCCAGGGGCGAGATATCATTTTTAATTCTGAAGTCGACAAATTTAAGCAGATAAACAAAACGGTCATCCGAAAGGGAAATAAAACGGTGTCCTTTCAGGAAAAGTTCCTGGTTGTATGTCTCGATGGGAATTGTCGAAAGCAGATCATCGAAGCTGACCCAGGTGGCCGTATCCAGAAAATAAGGCACTTCATACAGTTTACTGTAAAATTCCAGCGAATCGGCTGCGATGCTGTCAGGCAGAAAAAACAACTCCTTGAATTTGCCCTCCAGTTCCTCCTCTTTGTTAAGGATCACGTATTGCACTTTTACGATGTTTTCTTTCAGCTCAAAATCTGCAAGGTGGTCATGATAGTATTTCTCAATTTCTTCTTCCGTCACCAGCGTATCTAATTTTTGCCTGACCAGTTCGGTTTCGTACTGATAAATGATCAGCGAGTTTTTGTAATCTTCCAATTGCCGGTCGAAATTAAGCTGCCTGTCCGTCAGGTTCTTTTCTGCCTGCCTGATCATCAGCCGGGTTTTGATCCATTGATCGGTATAGTTTCTTACAAAAGCAATGCTGTCGAGCCGGGATAAATTCTCGGGTACCAACCGGCGGATATCGGATTCATAAAGATAATCATCATGCACCCGGGCAATGACAACTCCCCTGCTGTCAGTCCCGCCGGGCTGACATCCGGCAACCACCAAAGCAAGAAATATGAGTTTTACAAGTTTGTTCAAAAGTTATTTATTCTGTTGTTCCGATAACAGTTGCTGCAATACATCTTTATTGACAACAACGGGATATTTTTCCTTTAATTGCTTGATCCACTCCTTCTCAAGGTATTCCTGATAGTCGGCCGTGGCCAGGCCGCGGGCTTCGTTCAGCTCTTTCTGCTGCGGGGGAAGTACCTTCCTGACCTTTACAAATACGACCGTATTATCCACATCAGAGTCAACCTGCTGGAAACTACCGGCTTTCCAATCAATTTTGTCAATGATCTTGTTGTCACCCTTTTCAAACTTTCCCGGAACGATCCTTACGGATGTGATGCTGTCTTTTTCAAAGATGCCGGCAATATCACCATCGTTGTCAGTGGACAGGATGATCTTTTTTACCGTGTCGATATCATCTTTGTTTTTCACGTAGTAAATGGTGGCATCCAACCGTTCCTTCCACATGTATTTATCCCTGTTGGCATCGAAAAACTTTTCCAGTCCGGCGGTGTCTTCCACAGCTTTTGTCCAGACTTTTTTATCCATCAGGTTGAAAAGCAAAATGCCGTCATGGTATTCCTGCATCAGGGCTTTGAACTCGGGGTAGTCCTCTTCGAGGTGAGCATCCTGCCAGGCGAGGCATTTGTCATTTACAAATTGTTGAAACAGCTTTTCGAGGTAAACGTCCTTGTCAATATTTGTCTGCTTTTTCTGGTTTTCTTCAATGTAAGCGGCCAGGTCAGACTGGGTGTATGTTTTATTGCCAATCTTCATGACCGGTTTTTCAAAACCCTGAAGACTGTCGGCGACAAACTCTTTGTACAATACAGAAGTGTCAATGGCAGCAAACAATGCCAGTTTGTTCTTTTCGTAAACCTTGAAATGATTTTCTTTTTTAATGCGGTTGATCACGGCTTCTTCGCTTTTGTGCGAACGTGAATCTTTCAGTATTCTTTCTTTCAGGCGCGGGGCTTCTTCTTCAAAAGTTCCCGGAGTTTTCCGGCTGATGAGCTTGATGATGTGCCAACCGTAAGCCGTTTGGACAGGTTGCGATATCTGACCGGAATCAAGTTCGCGGATAGCATCCACAAATTCAGGCACAACGCGGTTGCATGAGAAAGGCGTCAGTTTACCACCATTCTTTGCCGATCCTTTGTCTTCGGAATACTGGGCGACGGCATCTTCAAACGACATGCCTTCTTCGATCTTTTTATAAATATTCTGGATTTTTTCAGCCCGCTGTGCCGAATCTTCAGCCGTTGCGTTGGGCGGCATGCCGACGAAAATGTGCGCTACCTGAACGACGCCGAGCGCCGGCTTTTTGGCGGTAACGTAAACCAGATGATAGCCGTAGCGCGTGCGAATTGGTTGTGAAACCTCTCCGGCCGGAGTGGTATATGCAGCGGTTTCAAACGGGTAAACCATATTGAACACAGTGAAATATCCCAGGTCGCCCTTGTTACCCTTGCGTGCTCTTTGTTTGCCGGGGACAGCTTCAACATCACGGGCTGACGGGTCATCGGAATATTCAACAGCAGCTTCATTGAAGTCTTTGCCATCCATGATCTCTTTCCTGATCTTTACGATCTTGTTGTATGCAGCCAGCGTGTCCTCGGGGGTTGCATCCTGATCGACCATGATGAGGATATGACTGGCCCTGACATCCTGCAGCTTACGTTCATAAGCCTCTTTCAACAGGTCTTCGTTGACTTTTTCGTCCACAAAATAAGGCTTGGCCAGTTGTTTGCGGTAGCCCGCAAGTTCCTTTTTGAAAGCAGCAGCGGTGTCCATTTTCAGGTCTTCGGCTTCTTTCACTTTCAGTTTAAAATCAATATACAGTTCAAGATAATCTTCGATGGTGCTGGGTTCTTCGAGGTTGGTTTGCGTATTGTTTTTGTTGTAAACACGCATGAATTCGCCAACTGTAATTTTCTCTCCTCCGATGGTCAAAAGCGTTTTTTTATCCAGCTTGCTTTGTGCGGATAAACTGCCTGCAAAAAAGACGAGTAAAAAAATTACGAATGCTGTTTTTATCAGACGTTTTGTTGCTTTCATCATGGTATTATTCATTTTAATAATGATTTATATTTTAATATTAATTTTTTCTGCTGTAATTGGGTGCTTCCCGTGTAATGGTGATGTCGTGCGGGTGGCTTTCAGCAACACTTGCCGCCGATATTTTGATGAACCTGGCATTCTGAAGATCGGCAATAGTATGCGAACCGGTGTAACCCATTCCGGCGCGCAAGCCGCCAACCATTTGCAGGACGACCTCACCGAGTGTGCCTTTGTAAGGAACACGACCCACAATGCCTTCGGGTACCAGCTTGCTGATATCGTCTTCGGTATCCTGAAAATAACGGTCTTTCGATCCTTGCTTCATGGCCTCGATGGATCCCATGCCGCGATAGGTTTTGTATTTTCTTCCTTCGTAGATGATAGTATCTCCGGGCGACTCATCCACACCGGCAAACAGCGAGCCCGCCATGATGGAATCGGCGCCTGCGGCAATGGCTTTTACGATGTCGCCTGTATAACGGATACCGCCGTCGGCAATCACCGGAACACCGGTTCCCCTGACTGCCTTTGCTACTTCATATATAGCTGTGAGTTGAGGTACACCAACCCCCGCAATAACCCGTGTTGTACAAATGGATCCCGGACCGATTCCCACCTTGATGGCATCGGCGCCGGCCGCGATGAGGTCTTTTGCGGCAGCAGCCGTGGCAATATTTCCAATCACAAGTTCCACACCGGGAAAACGCTTTTTAATCAGCCCGGCCATATCGAGCACACCCTGTGAGTGGCCATGGGCTGTGTCGATCACAATGGCGTCAACACCCACATCAACAAGGGCTTTTACCCGGTCGAGCGTATCGCCTGCAATGCCCACTGCGGCTGCCACACGAAGTCTTCCCTGCTCGTCTTTGCAACTTGTGGGATGGGCCTTGATTTTGATAATGTCCTTGTAAGTGATCAGCCCGATCAGGCGATTCTGGTCGTCAACAACCGGTAATTTTTCAATCCGGTGTCTTTGCAGAATGTCAGCCGCTTTTTCAAAATCGGTAAATTCGGTGGTGGTGATCAGATTTTCTCTCGTCATGGCCTGGGCGATGGGTTTTGCCAGGTTACGTTCAAAACGGAGGTCGCGGTTGGTGACGATCCCGACCAGCTTTCCTTTTTTATCCACAACAGGAATGCCGCCGATCTTGAATTCCTCCATGATGTTCAGCGCATCCTGCACCACAGCGTCTTCAAAAAGGGTGATGGGTTCCAGGATCATCCCATTCTCGGCGCGTTTCACTTTGCGCACTTCTTTGGCCTGCCGTTCAATGGTCATGTTTTTGTGCATCACCCCGATACCGCCTTCCTGCGCCATGGCGATGGCCATTTTGGATTCGGTAACCGTATCCATGGCAGCGGACACGACAGGAATTTTCATTTCAATATTACGTGAGAATTTCGTTGTCAGGTTGGTCTCACGGGGCAAAACGGTTGAATGAGCAGGCATTAAAAGGACATCGTCATAAGTTAATCCTTCACCCACAAACTTTTCGCTATCAAAAGACATCTGGACTGATTTTAAAATTGCGCAAATGTATCAAAATAAATGAAATGAGAAAGAGGATAACTGGGCTTCATAATAAGATTTTAACAAGCTTTAAGACATGGGTGGAAGGAGGGAGAAGATGAATGACGATTGACGAAAACGAACTACGAATGACGAATAAGAAAAACGAACTGCGAAAAGGTGAAATAAGGGCATAAAGGTATAAGGGGGACAAGTGTCATTTCTCCGGTTTTTTCTTTCTGCTGTAAATCATTTTTATGGCGATGGTGGTGTCATTTTCCAAATGAAAAGAGGCCAGCACAAAACCCGGAGGCTTCAACCGGCTGTTAAAATTGCCTGAAAAACCGACACCTTCCAACGGGATGCCCAGCACCTTGAAGTTCAGCGTGTCATCATTGTTTTCATCGTGAAACGCAGCCACGGCATATTTTCCCGGCTTTAAATCTTTGGCTACATATCGCGTAACCGGTTTTTCGGGCGAACATTTGACACCCACAACGGGGTCTTTTTTTCGCATAAAGTCATGCGCATTGTCGAAAATGCCGATTTTCAGCAAACCCGTATCGGAACGGATGCCTTCAAAAAGGATTGTCAGATCAGCCGACTGCGAAAAGCAAGAAACAAAAACCAACAACAAACTACCCAGTAAAAAATATCTGATCATTCAATGCTTTTCGTTACTAATATTTCTTTCCTACTTCTTTCAGTACGAGATAATAGGTTTTTGCCCAGTAATTCCGGAGGCCGAATCCGCCGGGCTTGCCCAGCATGCGATCGGTTGACAGCACTTTTTTAGAAGCAATATCAAAAAAAGTTACATAATAAGCGCCTGCTTCGTTGGGTTTGCTGTAACTCTCTGCAATCAGCACCAGCCCGGTACCACTTAAATCCGGCGGGATATCGTAACTGTTGATGATCTCCTGTACCTTTGCCGGGTCAAGGTGGCTGCTTTTGAAACCGTCATCGGTGATATGATCTCGCACATTGATCCCTTCATTTCTTTTGTTTACGGTTTCCAGTGCAAATTTTACATTTTTACCTTTCAGCGTTTTGTCAATGAATTTGTCCCTTTCATACAGAACAAGGTCATTCCATGCCCTTAATTTGAGTTTTAAATCTCCGACATTCGGGAAGTCCATCGGTGTCAGGAAATAGCAATTTGTGTAATCAATCCCAAACCAGGTCAGATTGTTGGTGTTGAATGACTGGCTGATACCGGTTGTTCCAAAAAGAACGCTTAAAACAATAAGCAATAGATTTTTTTTCATAACATTGGATTTTTAGTTATTTCTTTTGTCGATAAAAATAATAGGTTTTCTTGTATTCGGGGGCATCTGGAGTTTAAAGATATCAACCGGGTTCAAAAACTCGATTTTGGGGGCAACACGCAGCTTGGCCCTGAAGTGGTCTTTTATCCTTTTTTCATCGGGTGGTACCCCGGTTTTGCAGCCTACTTTTATCAATATCTCATCCGTGCCGAGGTTGTTGGTGTAAACTTCAATGATAAAGTTTTCGATGCATTCAATCTCATTGATAACATCATAAATAGCTGGCGGATACAAAGTTGTTCCTTTAAATTTGATCATTTGCTGTTTTCTCCCGATCACGGGTCCCAGCCGGATAGTGTTCCTGCCGCATGCGCAGGGTTCGGTATGGTGGTAACAAATATCGCCGGTCTTAAAACGGAGCAACGGCATGCCTTCCACGCCGAGTGTTGTGATTGTCACTTCGCCGGGTTCTCCTTCTCCAACAGGCCGGTTGTCTTCATCAAGGAATTCCACAATGATCATTTCGGGATGATGATGCCCGCCCCGGCCTTCCCCGCATTCGGTAAATGCCGTTCCCATTTCCGTGGAAGCATAAGTTGAATACAGTTTAAGATTCCATTTTTCCGTTATCTTTTTTCCAAGCGTATTCAACGTAAAATCATTGTTGCGGATGGGCTCGCCGATGCAAACGGCTTTTTTGACAGAAGAGCTCTTGTAATCAATGTCATGTTCTTCGGCATATTGAATCAGTTTGGGAATGAATGACGGAACTGTGATAAAGCCCGTTGGCGAGAAACGTCTGATGGATTCAAACTGCAGCTCCTGCAGTCCCGGCCCGATACGGATAACTCCGGCGCCCAGCTTGCGCAGCCCCAGAAAATAAGCCAGCCCGGCCATGAACCGTTTGTCCATGGTGACCATCAGTTGAAAAATATCATCTTCAGTGGTTTCGGCACAGGAAAAGGAAATGTATTCGTTGTAAGCCAGCCGGTCAAGATCGGAATCCGTCATGGCAAAAGTCACCGGCTCACCGAGTGTGCCGGAAGTGGTGATAAAGTCAACAACCCTGCTTTTGTCAACACACAAAAAATCATCATTCCTCTCCTGCAGGTCTGTTTTTGTGGTTACCGGAATTTGTGTGAGGTCTTCAAGTGTTTTTATTTTCCGGATGTCGATGTTGTTTTTTAAAAAAAGCTCTTTGTAGAATTTTGAGTGTGCATTCAAATACTCCAGCAATTCCGGCAGGCGGGACTCCTGATAGGATTTGATTTCGGGGAGTGACTTTTTTTCTATTTCAGGGATGAACATTTTCTATTTAAATGTGTTACTGTTTTTCTCCGGATTTTAAAATCCGGATGGCTGAATTCAATTTTTCTTCAACGTGTTGTCTCGCTATCGTGTTCTCAAATTCTTTTGTGAGTGACAGCTTGTAATATTTTACCGCTTTTTTCAGGAGGCCAAAATTATAATAATAATCGCCTGCCAGTTTATATCCGAGATAATAATCGGGATCGAGCGAGACAAAATTTTCGATAAAACGGTCTTCATTATCCAGTGGAATATCCTTGTCAATGGCTTTTTCGATCTGATGTTTTTGCTGTCTGAACATCATGAAATCTGTAAATGCCTTTGAATTCAGGAACGGGTCCGCCGGAATCGTAAAAGCCGAATCATAAACACCGTGTTGTAGCGGCACATTCCACGACATACTGAAAACTTTGTTCAGGTTGTATTCGAGGTATTCCCCCAGTTGATAAGGGTGCGTGGAAACCCACATCTGCCGTTTAAGCGGCATGAAGATCACGCTGTGGTGTGAGATCATCTGGGCCATGGCTTTCTCGTTGCCGATGCCAATGGATTCTCCGTTAAGCCCGTTCCGGTCACGCAGGATAGCCGCCGCTTCCAGATAATTCAGCGTGTCGTCACTTTCGATCAGTTGTGTCGCCCTTTCCTCCCTGTAAAGTGAAGGCGATTCGCTGATGTATTTCATGTTTTCGGGATCGTTGGCAAAAAGTTCTCCCTGGAAATGATTGGAGCAGACCAAAAAATTATTTTTCACACTGACCACATCCATCCGCGAAGGTGATTTTTCAATGATGATGGCATTGTTGACTTCGGCCGAGCCGATGAGCAGCGATTCGGAAACAAATATTTTTCGTTTTCGGGCAATGGCGATAGCTTCGTCAAAATTACCGGCATATTGCAAAATTTCGCGTGCCAACAGCGAAATGGGGGTTGCCGCTTTAGTCGGGATCTCCGACTTACCGGCATTGATGGTCACGGTCAGGCCTTCCTCGTTCATCCCGGACACCACGCCGATCATACTTGCCCATGTGATGTATGCAAACTTGTGGCCCTTTTCCGGGTTTACAAAAACCATAATCTTGTCTTCGGCAAACTCATCATTGATGTAAAAATCAAAGTTGCGACCGATAATCATGCTGCTATCCTGAAATCCCAGGTTGGCAGCAAACGAAGTGCAGCCCACCAATGCCAGGTCTTTCAGTGCATGGCCGATGTCGTGGGCAGCATGGTAGTTCAGCATCCGTTCGTAATTGCTGCCGATGTAATCGTATTTGTCGGATGCCGAGAATGAAATGCCGTAAATCTCTTTCTGGTATTCGGGGATGATGTATTCGTCGATGTCGCGATTGAACCACGCAATAAAATACCGGAGAAACTTCAGATAAAAAGGCGATGGGATCATTTCTTTGATCTGCTTCACAAAAGCATCTTCCTGTTTGGCAATCAGTTCTTTCGTGAGTTTGCCGTTGGCCACACCCATTTCAAACGGGGAACCTTCGAGGTACATTTCCCATAGCCCGTATTTGTTTTTGCGCAGCCAGTTGTTGCCGATTTTGTAATAATCGGGACCCAGCGTATCCCTTTTCTCGTTCAGGGCAGACATGTCCTTCATTTCCGGCGGAGTAATTTTAGTGTCAGTTTTAAAATAGATGCCGAAAGCGATCAAAGCCAGGATGAATACACCCAGCAAATACAACACAATTTTTCCGAATCTTTTTTTCCTACGCTTCATTGATCTCTTTGATTAATTCATTCAGGTCCGTAAACTCGCCGCAGGTGACCAGCGCCGTCAGTGAGACGCCGAGCATGCCATGCAGATTAACATTTTGTCCCGTAAAAAACAGGTTCGGGATTTTGGTTTTCGGAAAAACATAAGTTTCCATCGGTTTGTGATAATCGCGCATGATGCCGTACATTCCCCCGTCGGGCGTACCGATATAATCCCTTAAAGTCAGCGGTGTGCTTGCAGAATAGTCTTTCACATTATTTTTTATTTCCGGAAACCGGCTGCTCACCAGCTCCAGCAATTTTTCCGCTTTTTCCGCTTTCCAGTTTTTGTAATCCCGGCCGCGTTCATGAGGTAAAAGGCCTGCCCATCTTTCCACCTCTTCATACTTCATATAAGTTAATACCGTAACACAATCGGAATAACGGTCGTTGCCGGCTTTTGCAGGAGTGAACAAAAAGAAATATTCAGGCCATTTTTCAGGGTCATAACCGGACGCATACCACACATCATCTTTCTGCCACTGGTGATAGTTGTAATTCAGATAGGGAAAAGTATCTTTTTCAAGCTGAATGTGCAATCCGAAAGCAGAAATGGTATTTTTCAGGTTCATGATCCTGTTCCGGTAGGATTTTCTTAACCTTGATTCATCCATCATCCCGAAGGTGAGCGCCGGGTGGATGTTGGAGATAAATCGTTCTGCAAAAAAGGTTTCGCCGTCTGCGGTTTCAACACCTGTCAGTAGTTTATCATTGAAAATAAACCGGTTGGCTTTTTTGCCTGTCAGCACCGTTCCGCCTTGTTCTTCAATATTTTCAACAAAACGGACCGCCAACTGATCGCTTCCGTCGATCAATTTGTAAGCGCTGTTGATGTAATAATTATTGATAAGTGCATGTGTGTAAAACGGGGAAGTCTCTTTTGTTCCGGCATAATTGAAATTCTGTGCGGCCAGCACATTTTGCAATGTGGTATTTCCTGTTATTGACCGGATGTATTCATAAGCACCCATCGTCAGCGATTTGCTGTTTCGGATGTCATAGTTTATAGGAGTCCTTAAGTTATAAATATCCACTTCGCCGGCAGCCGCCCGGATATCCAGAACATATTTTTCAACGGCTTTTTTCTCTTCCGGGAAATAGCTGATCATTTGTTCCTTAAAGTGCTGATGTCCGATGGGATATTTGTATTCTATTCCGCCAATATTGAAAACTTCAAATCCGTCCTCGTCCATGCGTTTCAGTTTCAGCTTGTTTAGGATGCCAAAATATCTGAACATACGGTTCATCACCTGACCATCATCGAAACTTCCGATATAATGCATGCCCGAACTGAACTCGCAACTGCCGCGCTGAAATCCCTGCAATGTCCCGCCGGTTTTCGGATTTTTTTCCAGCACACAAACTTTGTATCCTTTTTTGCCAAGAATGTAGGCACACTCAAGACCTCCCAATCCTGCTCCGATGATGATGATGTCGTATTTGCTGTCCAAATCAGCGGTTCCGTTTACAAAAGGCCAAAGATAGAAAGATCGGAAAAAGAAATTGCTTTTTTACCATTTAACAATTTCATAACACAGGCCGGTTGAATTAAGGTTATTTTTGCACCAGAAAACAACCAAACGGTTGCGGAGATAAAGCGGTGGCGGCCAAGTAAAAGCTCGTCGTCGCGGCGAAGGACACCGAACAGAGGATCCTTCATGATGGCTGGAATTTCCGGCTTTTTTTGTGTCCTGTCAGAAAATAAGTTTATCAATCTTATTCATGGGATACACTTTAAAATCTCCCGGTATAAACCGGCTGATTTTTTGAAGACTTTTACCTGCCCCGCATTCTACGAACCGGGTAATTCCCATGCTCAACAGTTTTTCAAAAGTTTTTTCCCAGTTCAGGCTTTCGTAAAGATTTCGGGTCAGCTCTTTTGTAATGTCTTCGGAGGTTTTCAGAATGGTTTGGTCGATGGAGGAAATCACGGGATAATCCGGCGCTCTCAACGATATTTGTTTCCGGATAAACCGGCTGAACTCATCGTTTGTTTTTTTCAGAAGGCGGGAGTGGTAAGGTGTTTCAAGCGGTAAAAAAGAAACGTTCAGGGCGCCTGTTTTGCGTGCTTCGTCAAGCAAACGGCTGATATCCGACTTATCGCCGGTAACGAGGTGCGAATGCTCGCTGTTGACATTGGCAATTTCTGCTTCCAGTCCGGCTCTCACAATGATGTTTTCAATCTCTTCTTTTGTCAGGCCAATGACCGACCCCATTCCACACCGGGTTTTTTCGATGGCAGCCCGGGAAACCGCAAAAGCTTTTTCAATCAGCCGGATACCATCTTCAAAATGATAAACGCTGCTACTGTAAAGTGCCGCATAGAGTCCCATACTGTAACCGGAAACGGCATCGGGTTTTACTCCGCGGGATATCAGCTCGTCAGACAAAGAGCAACCAAAAAGATAACTGATGATCTGGCTACGCAGTTCATCTCCGGTAAACCGGGGGTCATCCAGTGAAAACTCCATATAGTCATCTCCGGTAATTCGGGTTGTCTCTGACAGCTTTTGCTGAAAATTTTCTGAAAAGGCATGCAGGATTTCGCTTTCCGTACCGATGAACTCGGAGACAAACGCAGGAAAGATAAAGGCGGTTTTCATGTGTCAGGCATCCACTTCGATGATCTTGTTGCCATACTCGATGATCTGCAATTGCATATCAATCAGTTCTCCGATCGTTTCCACCGGATGCTGGATGCTGTATTTTCCGATGGTTTTCAAATCAATTTCCTGTCCGTATTTTTTTGTAAAAATCTCGATTAAAGCCAGAAACATTAGTGAATCACCACCCAAGTCAGTAAAAATATCCGAGTCATCGTTTATTTCATCCACATCAACTTCACATTCTTCTGCGAAAAATTCATAAATCACTTTTCGTACTTCTTCTCTTATTTCATCGGTTACCTTTGCCATACATTCAATATTTGTTTACTATCCAACTGGAAAATTCCGTTATTTTGGACTGGCAAATATATAGATTTGTCGGGCATATTTTAAAACCTTAATGGAATTTGGATACAAAAAACTGAAAAGAAACACAACAACATGAGCAACAATAAAGGACGTACATTTTATTTTGAACTTCAGGCACGGGGATATGAGCTGGATTCATACGGACATGTGAACAATGCTGTTTATCTGAACTATACGGAACAGGCACGGTGGCAGCTTTTCAGGGAACTGGGACTGTTGGACGAACTCATATCAAGCGGCAGAAAGATCGTTATCGTTGAAAACCTGATCAAATACATCAGACAAGTCAGGCTGTTTGATGAACTTATCGTTGAAACGCGGATGGAAAAATCGGCTCATTTCCTTTTGTTTACACATGTTTTATTGAATAAAGAAACCGGAAAACCGGTGGCCAAAGTCAGGGTAAAAAGTGTTTTTCTCGGTGAGGATGATAAACCCTGTGACATACCGGAGTCTTTATTGCCTTTTTTAAAAACAGAAATCTCTGAAAATGGATGACAACCAAAAAACCATACTTAATAAGGAAAGAGATGTGGGAGTACTCCTGCTGAACAATCCTCCTGAAAACTATCTTGAACAACCGGAGTTTACAGGCACGGAGAAGCTCAGGGATTTTGTCAATAGCGGAATAAAAGCGCTTGTGATCGGAAGTACAGGCAGGCATCTCAGCGCAGGCGCCGATCTGAAGATCATGAGAAACAGCATAAAAAATATCAACCGTTTTAAAAATGAAATGACTGAAGGCAGCCGGCTGCTTAATTATGTTGATGAACTGGAAATTCCGGTCATTGCTGCCATTTCAGGTGTTTGCTTTGGCGCCGGCCTGGAAATAGCGCTGGCATGTGATATCCGGATTTGTGAGGAGGATTCCATGTTTGCTTTTCCCGAAATCAATCATGGCCTTTTTCCGGGACTCGGCGGAACGCAAAGACTGGTCAGGCTGGCGGGTAGGGCTGTAGCATTGGAACTGGTTCTCGGCGGAGATATGATCAGTGCGGAAAAAGCAAAAGAACTCCACATAGTCGATGAAGTGGTACACAAAAAGAAAGCAAATGACTTTGCTGTTGAACTTGCAAAAAAACTTACGGATAATCGTCAGCTAAAAGTGATCAAAGCGGTGATGCTGTCCATCCGAAACCATGAAAAACTGCCTGTGGAAGAAGCCATTAAAAAAGATGCGGAAATGTTTGCTCAACTGGCAAAAGAAGCGTTGGGAGACGAAATACCTGCGAATGACTGAAAAAAGAAAAATATCGTGGGAGGTCAGGAAAAGGATTGGATATCTGACATTGACCGATCCGCCGGAAAACCGAATGGATACGTTATTTTTCAGTGAGTTGCATATGCTGACAACAGAAGTTATACCGCAAGGCAAAGTTTCGGCGATTATCGTTTCGGGCAGCGGCCGTCATTTTTCCGCCGGTGCCGATCTGGATGACCTGACGCGGGAAATACGATCTGGAAAAGGAAACGGATTACTGATCTCAAATTATGATTCGTTCCGATTTCTGGATGAACTGGACATTCCGGTTATTGCTGTTATCCGGGGAGTCTGTATCGGTTCGGGACTGGAACTGGCCATGCATTGTCATTTCAGGTTATGTAGTACAGATGCATTGCTGGGGCTGCCCGAAACAGGATTCGCTCTGATCCCCGCTGCGGGAGGTATCCGTAAAATGATTTCACAAACGGGAAAGGCAAAAGCCATTGAACTGATCTTAAAAGGAACTAATTTTGTAGCAAACGAGGCCCTCGACCTGCGTATTGCAGATGCGGTTTTCCCGAAAAAAGAGCTGATGGAAAAAGCAGAGAAGCTTGTGGAGATTGCGGCGGATGGATACAGAAGATACAGGAAAAAGGAGTATCTGGAAAGGTTAAGCCGGCACGCAACCCCGGCCTGAAGGCCGGGGAAACTGAAGGCCCAAGGAATTTTAATACTGTAACAAATCAGTTACCCCGTCTTTTAGGGCGGGGCCCTAGAAGATGAACCATAAAGTAAAAATAACAGGAACCGGAACTTTCCTCCCGGGTGAAAGAATTCCCCTCGATGGGGTGGACTACTATCTCGGTGAGCTGGACGAAGCTCCATCGAAAATACGTAAATGGCTTAAAATGAGCAAAGGCCTGATGGGACAGATGCTGGAAGTGGAATATTATCATTTTGCCATCGATCCCGAAACGCGGGAGTTCACCGAGGACAACATCACCATGTCGGTGAAAGCTGCCCAAAAAGCCATCGAAACAGCAGGTATCCGGCCCGGCGATATAGATTTTATTGCTTATGGCAGTCCGCACCAGGACCAGATGCCTACCGCCTCGGTCAGAATTCAGGAGCAATTGGGTATTGAGCGGTGCGGAGAAGTTTCTATCCATGCCAATTGTACCTCGGCCTACAAAGCCCTGCTCATCGCCCACGATATGATCCGCAGCGGCAGATACAAAACAGCCCTCGTGGTTGCTTCCAACATGTCTTCATCGGAACTGCGTGCCGAATATTACAATCAGCAACTGATAAAAAAAGAAGAAGTCCTGCTCCGTTATTTTCTCAGCGACGGTGCCGGAGCGCTGATATTACAGGCTGATGACACACCGGGCGGCCTGTTCGTGGAACATACTTACATGGAATCCGTCGGCGGAAAAAAACCGGCGGCCATGTTCAACAAACGACCTGCTTACTGGCTGAATCCGAAAGAAGAATACGAAAAGGGATTTCACCATCTGGCCCAGTTGTTTAACGACCAGTTAAGGAAACATTTCAACGAAAAAGGGGGCTCGGTCTTTTACAAAGGATTGAAACGGATGATGGAGAAATATCCGTTTGACGTGACTGCCGTCCGTTTTTTTCAGGTGAATTTCCCTTCACGTCATATTTCGGAAATGGTGATGGAAGAATGCGAAACGCTGGGCATTCCGAAAGAAAAACTCTACTCGAAAATGAGCACGATGGGTTACATTGGTCCGCCCATGGCGCTGGTAAGCATTGACCGGATGATTCGCGAGGAGCAATTCCAAAAAGGAGACTTGATACTCAGCTTTGTCACCGAGGTCAGCAAGTTCATGCAGGCCGGTTTTGTGTTGAAATACGAATAATTGGTGGGAGAAGAATATAACATCGGCATCATTGGTTGCGGGGTGACCGGCAAAGGACTGTTTGATCATCTCAGCGGTTTTTCTTTTCCGGTTACCCTGATCTGTCACAGGGAAGAAAAAGCCAGGCAAATTAAAGAAGGGTTTGAAAGGCAGTTAAACCGTGCTTTAAAATACGGCCTGATCACACAGGAACTGCATGATCTTCGCAGGCAGAAAACCGTCATCACCTCCAATCCTGAAAAGCTGGCAATATGCAACCTGGTCATAGAAACCATTACCGAAAACGCAGAAAAAAAGAAGGAATTGTTCCGGCAGATTGAGCCGATCGTTTCAAAGGATTGTTTACTCGCCAGCAACACTTCTTCCATTCCTCCGGAGAAATTGTTTTCCGGAATGAAAAATCCGGAACGATGTCTCGGACTTCATTTTTTCTTTCCCGTGGGCATGCAGAACTATGTAGAGATCAATGTGTCTGACAAAACTGGAGAGCAGATCGTTGAACAGGTAAAAAAGTTTCTTGAAACAATTGGGAAGAAATACCTTGTGCTCACCGGGAATGACCATTTCATCATCAACCGGATGTTTCTGAAAATGCAGGCCGGATGTTGCCGGATATTGCAGGAAGGCAAGCTGAATGTAACACAGATTGACGAGATCGTCAGAAATAATCTTTTTCCGACAGGTATTTTCCGTTTTTTCGACGTGGTGGGAAATGATGTAATGCTGCGATCGGTAAAAAATTACTCCCGGTATGAAAACGACGGGGAATTTCTTCTGCCTTTAATTGAATGTCTTGAGGAAAAAGTAAGAAATGATAAACTCGGAAAAAAGACCAAAACAGGTTTTTACGATTACCCGTTGAAACCCTGGAGTAATGAATCGGAATCACTTGATGAAACTGAAAAAAAGGAAATACTGAAAACGATCACCGGATGGTATCTGGGAGGGATTTATAAAGTGCTTGAAAAATCGGTTTGCAGCAAAACCGACCTGGAGCAGATCGTGAAAGAATACCTGATGGTCGAGAAAAGCCCGTTTGATCTGGCAGAGGAGACGGGGTATGTGTTTAATAATTAATATTCTTTTTCTGTTTACCGGGATTTTCGATATCTAAATTAGGATTCCCAAACCATATATTGTTACCTGCGATACAATCTCTATTCAAATAAACATTTTTAACCACAAACTAAAGAAAACATCATAAACCTTGTAGGTATCATTGTCCCGGTAAATCAACTCTTTATTTAACAGACTTTTAATAGCCGAATTGATCGTACTGGTTGTTCCCAGTTTATGTTTATTAATAAATTCCTGTGCTGACGGTTGGGTTACACCCCCTTCTTTTGCAATGGCTTTCAAAAGTGAAAATTGTTGTTCCGTCAGGAGATTTCTGAAACCATAATAATATGCCTCATTTTCCTGAAGAATGGTAATCAGTTTGTCCATGATGACATCTTCACTAATCTTCTCGAATCCATTTTCAAACAACCTGTTACACAAATATTGAACATAATAGGTATGGCTTCTTGAAAGTTCCAGAATTTTTGAAGCGCCTGCTGTGGAGATTTCAATATTTCCGGAGGCAAATTTATCTTTCATAAACCGGATATAACTTTCACTGTCAATTACTCCCAATTCAAGCATTTGTGAACTCTGGTAAAACGGCCTGCCCTTGTCCGAAAACATAGCAGCCAGAAGGTGTTTGCTACTTCCGGAATAAATAAGATGAAGGTTATTCAGTGGTTGGATGTGAGTCCTCAAAATGGCTTCCACATTCTTTTCAGGAAACTTTTCAATTTGCTGAAACTCATCAAAAACAAGAACAGTTGGTTTATTCGACTTTTCAATCATCGAGAAAATCTGCTGAATGGTTCTTTCTGCTTCTTCTTTGGATTCGATTCGGAAATCTATATCCGTTTGCATCGTGATGGGATTGATCGATACGGAAGGGGATAATCCTGCAAAAAACTTTTTAAGTTTATTGAGTATCCTGTCGGAAGTCTTTTCCAACTGGTTGAAAACAGCATTTCCGAATATTTTTGTCATTTCCGACAGGTTGGTTGCCTTGTATATATCGCAGTAGATCAGATTGTAATCAGACTTCATTTCCTTTTGGTAAAAAACATGGTAGATAAGACCTGTTTTCCCCATCCTTCGGAAAGAGATCAATGTGATATCCCTTCCATTCCTGATTGCCGAAATAATTTTCCCGGTTTCCTCTTCCCTGTCGCAAAAATATTCCGGGGAAATATAGCCCTTGATTAAAAACGGATTTATTTTCATTTTCTAGTAATTAATTGAGAACACATAACGAACTATTCGTTACGAACTTTTCGTAACGCAAATATCGTAAAAATCCTGGTTCTTTAAACCATTAAAATTTCGTTTCGATGGAACTTTGGTACATTGTGTTGAATTCCAAAGGCTCATGTCCCTGGTTAGAACATGCCATCCTGATGGGACGGGCTCTATAATGAAATGAATAGAGGATATACCGTACCGGCGACTAAAGTCGCCGACTTGGAAACAACTGAAACGGGCGACTAAAGTCGCCTGTACAGAATAAAGACAATTATACCGGCATTCAAACTGCCAGCGGCAGGATATGTTCTTGCCAGGCACGTAAGTGCCTGGTTCATAATAAATCAGAAAATGAGTTCCATAGGAACGGCATCTGAATTTACCCTCTAAACGACTCATGTCCCAAGAATGTTCTCAACTTATTTTGTCAATATCCAGGTAATGCATAATGAAGAATTCATAAATAATCCCCAAAAATGGTTTTTACAAATCATCCATCAATCCCAAATAATCCCGTTCTTTGCAAGAGCTTTTTATTGTGCAAAAAATGGAAAACAAAGTATTGATCACCGGGATGAATATCATTTCTTCGCTGGGGCTGAACCTGAAAGAGAACTGGGAAAACATGGTGCAGGGGAAAAGCGGTGTGAGCAGGATCACTTTGTTTGACCCGTCGGGACTGGAAACACAAATTGCTGCACAGGTACCCGAGAATTTTGATGAATATGCTGCCGGTAAAATAAAAAAGAGGCAATCGCGCCAAATGACCCGCGTGACCCGAATGTGTTTTGTTTGTGCAAAAGATACTGTTGAGCAAGAGCATATTGATTTTGAACAATTTGACAAAAGCCGCGTAGCTGTTATTCTGGGTGTCGTCAACACGGGTAACTCCAGCGTGGAAGGAACGGAGGTTTCAAGGGATTCAATCCTGAAAGGCATGAACAATGCCATGGCAGCATGGGTTTCGCTGGAATACGGCCTGACAGGCCCAAGCTATACAGTGGCTACTGCCTGTTCTTCTTCGGCTTATGCCATCGCGCTGGGTTATGACCTCATCAAAAGTGGCAAAGCCGATATGGTGATAGCCGGCGGTGCGGATTCCATCATCAATCCCGAAGAGATTGCCGGTTTCAACCTGTTGTATGCCCTTTCCACACAAAATGACAAACCTGAAAAAGCCAGTAAACCCTTTTCGGCTGATCGTGATGGCTTTGTCATCGGCGAAGGTGCCGGAGTGATGATCCTGGAATCGGAACAGTCGGCAAAAGCACGTAATGCAACCATTTATGGCGAGCTGGCCGGCTATGCACTGACTTCCGAAGCTTACAACATCATGGCCCCGAGAAAAAACGGAGAAGGCATGGCCGAAACCATGGAAAAGGCGTTGAAGGACAGCAATATTGACAAGCATGAAGTGGATTACATCAGCGCCCATGGTACCGGCACAACTCTGAACGACCTGTACGAAACAATGGCCATCAAAACAGTATTTGGTGACAAGGCAGGAAATATCCCGGTTTCTTCACAGAAATCCATGATCGGGCATACGGTGGGTGCAGCCGGTGTGATCGAAGGGGTAATTACTGTTATGACTATAAAAAATAATTTATTAACCCCTACCATCAACCGGGATAATTCCGATCCGGACCTTGACCTTGATTTTGTCCCCAACGTCAGCAGACAGGCCGGTGTGAAAGTGGCGCTGTCCAATTCCTTTGCCTTCGGCGGGCACAATGCCACACTGGTTTTCAGGAGATATTATTAAAAACACTTTGAAATTTGAAAGAGTTTGTATTTCTTTTTCCTTGAAAAACATGACAAAACGATTCCTCATATTTATTCTCCTGTTGTTAATGACTTCAATGGTGTTTTCGCAAGACACACTAACCAAAAAAGAATGGCGGAAGCAGTACAAAAACTTTTTACTTAACGACAGGCCATGGACAATCGAAGCGCCTTTGTGGATACCTGGTTTTCAAGGGGTATTTGCCTACGGTGATGTGGAAATTGAAGGTGAAGATGGTGTTGACCCCGAAAACCCCATTGAACCTCCGGGCGGCTGGCTGGGAGATGTTCTTTCACGAATATTCACAAAAGACTGGTACCTGAAGTTCTTTTTCCTTACCAAAGTAGCGTATGAAAAAAACAAGTTCATTGTGCAGTTAGATGGTCTGACCGGCGCTGTCGGGTTCTCCACCAAATTCAAACTCAACGACCAGCAGATTGTTCAGGCCAACTTCAGGTCAACAAATATCCGTCTGTACGGCGGGTACAAGCTGGTTGAGGCAAATTCAAAGAATAAAAAATTCCGGTATGAATTATTCGGATATATCGGGGCAAGGGCCTATTTTCAGAATGTCTATTCCGACCTGAACGGGATATATGATAAACTGGATTTTCACCCTTTCTGGATTGAGCCCGTTCTCGGTTTGCAGAACCAGCTTGCTTTCAAAAGATGGTTCATTGTCGTACAGGGCGACTATGGCGGTTTTTTTGATAAATCGAAATATTCAATTCAAATAACCGGTTATGTTTATTACAGAACCGGAAGAATTACTTCCCTGAAATTTGGCTGGAACCATTTGCAATTGAATAAAACAGGCGTTATACGGGATAAAGATTTTAAAGTAAAAGTAACGTTGTCAGGTCCTTCTGTCGGCCTTGTTTTTCACTTTTGATTACGTAACATTATTAGTTGAGACTTTTAATAAATTACCATTACGGTTCCTCTTTTTATTACCGTGGTTTTGTCGGAATTGCGGTAAGAAAGTTTATAAACATAAACACCTTGCGACACGGCAGACCCTTTGTATTTTCCGTCCCAGCCTTCTTGCGGGTCATAAGTTTCAAAAATAAGCTGTCCCCAGCGATTGAATATCTGGAATAAATATTCCGAACCGCTGAAGAAACGGAAAACCGGTTTGAACTCCGGTGTAATCCCGCCGGGTTTAAAGGCATTGGGGACGAACATTTCCGTTTCCGGCGCTGCGCCGATGCGGTTGGAACGGGCTTCTTCGGTGTAGCCGTATTCATCTCCGTCATCTTCCACGGCCTGCACCCAGTAAACGGGTTGTGTTTCCGAGTCGGGCAGGGAAGAAATATCATCTGTGTATTCAAGCGTTTGTGAGTCCACCGAATCAATGGGCCCGGTGGGTTCAACATCGCCGGTCATTCTGAAAATATAATACTGTTTCACACCTCCGCCCCATCCCTCAAAGGCATTCCATTGCAGATAGTTATGTTCTGGATCCACATTCCCTCCCGTCAGATAGATGGTTTTCAGCAGGTTCGATCCCAGTGCCTCGCGGCCGCAACTGTCCAGCACTTTCAGGTCGTATTCGTAATAGCCAAGGTAAGCATCTGCCGAAGTATCGGTGAATGTCATGGGCAGTACAACCGGTTTGGTGATATTTATTGTTTCTATCAGTGCAGAGTTCCCCCCGTTCGGTTCACTCCTGAAAACCTGTACCGAACTTTTTTCCGGTAAGGTATCCACAGCGAAGGTTAACTCTACATCATAGTCTGGCAGCACGTCGGCATTGGCAAGGTAAACATAATCCGGTTTGCGGTAGCCGGATGCTGTGATTGATTTCCGGCATGATGAGGATGTGCCGGATGCATAGAAAGCCTGTATGTAATAATCGTATTGTGAACCTCCAATCAGATTTTCGTGGACAAATACCGTGTCTCCGGGTCCTGTTTGCCCGATTATTTCATAAGGTTGTCCGTTAAGTGAGCTAAAGATTTTGTAACCCTCCAGATTTGGCATAGCATTGATGTATTGTGACCAGGTCAGGGTGTTGGTTTCTTCGCATTTGTTGTAAAGAATATTGTTGAGCAGGATGGTCTTCCGGGGTTTCAGGAAAGTTCCGGGGCTCTTGTTTTCACAACTGTCCATGGTGGCGATGGCATAGGAGACAGGCCCGGAACATGGAGAAGAAAGCGTATCAATGTAATATGTTGAATCCCTGCCCCCTATCCGGTCTGTTTCAATCCATGTCCCGTTTTCATTCCGGTAAATGATGTATCCCGCGGCATCCTCACTGGTGGATGGTTCCCAGCCCAACACTGCATTTTCGTCCGTGTTGATACTCACCGAGTCGAACACCGGTTTTTCAGGATATTCTGTGTCTTTGAATGTAGCTCCCTGAACATTAGAAACCGAGCTGCAGCTAATGGTATTTTTCAATTCAATCCGGTAGCTAATGGAGTCGTGGCATACGATTTCAGGTTTGCTGTAAAAAAAAATGTCATTTGGAACCGAATCGATGAGCTGCCAGTTGCCCGGGGGCGTTTCCCTGTAAATCAGAAACCAGTCTGATGAACCGTCAGGCAACGGGTCATGCAGGGTATTCCAGTACAGGTCGGCCTGGTTGTAATCGGGAACGTTGTTGTCTAATTGCAGAAAGATAGTTTGCAAAGTATCTGACAAAGCGTTTCCTTCGTCAAAGTTTGCCCGGATATAATAATACCGGCTGGTCAGACCGGCTTCTGCCGTAGCATGAAAATACTGGGTTGTTGCAGCATCATTAATTGTTGCTATCCTGGTGAAACTGCTTCCGTTACCGGAATAATAGAGTTCGTAATTGATAAAGCCCGTCATATCTGTAGGTGCTGTCCATGTGATTGTCACTGCACCGTTGGCATCAACAGCAAGGCATCTCATATCTGCTGGTTGCTGGGCGACTACTCCGCTTGCTGATAGCAGTAAAATGAGAAAGAAAACCGATATATATCTTATAATAAACAATGCGAATCAAGGATTAAAATTCAGTAAATAAACGCTACAGCATTTTTTTCGCGTATAGTTTTTCGGAAGGTTTTTTGTTTCTCCCGCACAACACATTCTGTCAGATCACTTCCGCCACCACGAATGTACTGCCGCTTACAAAAACAAGGTCGTTCGGGCCGGCGTTGTTTTTTGCCGAGTTGAGTGCCAGCGTCACCGAGTTGTATGCTTCTCCCCGGAGGCCGGCTTTAAAAGCGTGTTGTTTGAGTTCATCCGCATCCATGCCTCGCGGAATGTCCGGTTTGCAAAAATAATAAGTTGCATTTTTCGGCAGCAGGTACAGGATACTTTCGGGGTCTTTGTCGTTGACCATCCCGAAGATGAAATGCAGGTGTTTGAATGATAGCCCGTAAATCTGATCAACAACCGCCTGAATACCTTCAGGGTTATGAGCCGTGTCGCATATTGTCAGTGGATTGGTACCGATGATCTGCCACCGTCCCTGCAATCCTGTATTGTCAATTACATTCTCAATACCTGCGCGGATAACTTCCTTTTCAACAGGTTTATCATTGATCTCATTGAATATACGGATAGTCTGGAAGGCAGTTTTCAGATTATCCTTTTGATAATCGGCGAGCAATGGCGATTCCAGATGTTCAAGAAACAGCCCTTTGTCATCCCAGACATCGAAAACCCGGTTTTTCCGGTCCACCGTGTGTATCTCTTTCAAATCAAAATGTTCATCGGCATAAGTGACAGGTACATCTTTTTCTTTGGCGACTTTTTCAAATACATGGCTTGATTCCTCCTGCTTCCGTCCAACCACAAGCGGAATTTCCTTTTTGATTATTCCGGCTTTCTCACCGGCGATCTTTTCAATGGTATCGCCCAGAAAATGAAGATGATCATAACCGATATTCGTAATAACAGTCAGTATCGGATTGCTGATATTGGTAGAATCCAGCCGTCCGCCCATGCCGGTTTCGAGAACGGCAAAATCAACCTGTTCTGCTGCGAAATGTTCGAAAGCCATGGCTACCGTCATCTCAAAAAAAGAAGGTTTCAATTCTTCAAAAATCTTTTTGTGCTTTTCGATGAAATCCATCACCTCCTGCTCCGAGATCATCCCGCCGTTAATCTTAATTCTTTCCCTGAAATCTTTCAGGTGCGGCGAAGTGTAAAGGCCCGTTTTGTATCCTGCCTCCTGTAAAACGGAAGCCAGCACGTGACATACGCTACCCTTGCCATTGGTTCCGGCCACATGGATGGCTTTAAATTTTTCCTGGGGATTGCCCAGTTTGTCAAGCAAATGAATGGTCGTTGACAGGTCGGCTTTGTATGCTGCCCTGCCGATGCGCTGATACATGGGCAGCCTGCTGTACATCCAGTCGAGTGTTTGTTGATAGTCCATAACACAAAGGTAAGGGATAATTTGATTTGAAGGGGAGGTTTTTTTGGATTGGGGCAATGGGTGCGATGGGTGTAATGGGTGCAATTGTTGCAATTGTTGCAATTGTTGAATCCGGGTATAGAGGTATAAAGGTATAGGGGTATAAAAGCATAGAGGTATTGGGAGTCAGATTACTTCATCAGGATAAAAGTGTAGGTGATGGTTCCGCGCTGGGTTTCTGGGGCGGAAGGGTCTGCAGTAAAAGTGGAATTTTTAGCGGCAGCCACGGCGATTTTACGCTGTTTTTGATTGATAATATCGGTTCCCCTCGGGTTAACCTGGGCCTTGACGACATTCCCTGATCTGTCCACATAGATGTTCACAACCACAGTGCCCACTTCGCTGAATTTTGCAGAGGGACGCTCCAGATATTTTGAACCACGTCCGCCGAGACTGAAGGAAACGCCGTTGCCTTCGCCGCCACGTCCGTCGTACTTGTCGCTGTCTTTGTAACCCTGTGGCCTGCCCATGTCGCCTGCGCCCTGTTTAACGCCCTGGTTTGTTCCTTCTTTGTTTTTGGAAGTGCCCGGGTAAAGCGCTTTGGGGTTGACTACCGGCTGGGGTTCTTCCACAGGCTCTTCCACAACTTCCTCCTCCTGATTCATCATAACCGAATCCACCGGTGTTTCTTCCGGTTTCTCTTCTTCGACTTTTTCAATAGGCTCTTCCGGTTTTTCTTCTTTTTTTATTTCTTCAGGCTCTTCCTTTTTTACTTCTTCTTTTTTGGGTTCTTCGATGGCAGGCGCTTCTTCGGTTTCCTGTGTGATTATTTCTTTTGGCGGCTGTGGAGCTTCCGGTCGTTCGATTTTTTGCGGTTTGGGTTGTACCGAAGGGAGTTTTTGTACCGGAGGAGGCGACTCACGCTGAATATCGCCATAGCCCTGATCATCGTAACCAAAATTTACCTCGACACCTTCTTCGCCCGGAAGGGGCAGGGGAGTTCTTAAAGCAAGGAAAAACAAAGCCACCAGAATGATCACGTGGACGATGAACGTCCCAATGATGCCGCGGCGGCGGTCTTTGTCTTTTAGTATTTGTTTAAATTTGTTCACCAATCGCTATTCTATAGTCTTTGACAATTATTAACAATTTCTGTTCCAAAGTATAGTCAGCAGTCTTCAGTCAGCAGTCTTCAGTCAACAGTCGGTAGTCGGCTAATCCCAAGACACACACTATTTCAACTCCACTATACCTTTATACCCTATACCTTATTTCCCAATTCCCCACAAACCAACCTCACCTTCTCGGTTTTGTCGCCAGTATTACTTTATGCGATGTACCGTTTTTCCGGTTGATTTCGTTGACGGCGTCAATCACAGTCACCACATCCTGCACAGGCACGGTTTTATCGGACCGTAAAACGACGGAAGCCGATTGCTCGTTTCTTATCTGACTGTAAATGATATTTTCCAGATTCGCCGGCTCAACCCTTCTGTCATCAACATAGATATCCCTTGCTTTATTAATGTAAACCGTTATGGTTTGCTTCGACATGGTTTTGCTGTTACTGTTAGGCAAAAGCAGCTTGATGGCATTGGGCGCCACCAGCGTGGATGTCAACATAAAAAAGATCAGCAACAGGAACACCAGATCCGACATGGAAGCCATGCTGAACTGTGTATCCCGTTTATTTCGCATTTCAATTGCCATACCTTTTTAAGTTTAAAGTTTGATCGTATTATTTCACTTTTTAAATCATTGATCAGTCTGCAGCCTGTCCGGATTCCGAAGGAGACGGGTCTTCAGTCGGCAGTCTTCAATCTCCAGTCGAACTAACCAACCATCCATTATTCCAACATTCCATCCTACTTTGCCGGTTCATGTAGCACATCCATAAATTCCGAGGCGGTGATCTCCAGATTATATACTACCTTTTGTACTCTGGCAACCAGGACATTATAAAAGATATAAGCAATAATACCCACGATCAGACCTCCGACGGTTGTGATCATTGCCTGATAGATTCCACGTGACAATAACTCGATGTTGATGTTGTTTCCAGCCATTGACATATCATAAAAAGCCCGGATCATTCCAATGACCGTTCCGAGAAAACCCAGCATGGGAGCTGCTCCTGCAATGGTAGCCAGCCCGGCAATGTTTTTCTCCAACCGGGACACTTCCAGTTTACCCACGTTTTCGATGGCGGCATTGATGTCGTTCAACGGCTTTCCTATTCTTGACAGTCCTTTGTCGATCATCCGGCCAATGGGCGAATTGTTGGTGACACACAGCGCTTTTGCCGACTCAAGTTTTCCATCCAGAATGTAATTTCTGATGTTGTTCATGAAATTCTTATCCTGGCGTGCAGCTTTTGAGATAACAAAATAACGCTCAAAAAAAATGTAAAAAGCAATCAGGGAAAGAATACCGATGATGGCCATGATCCATCCCCCTTTGAGAACGAGGTCAATAATGGGGAGCGTGATATAATCTCCTGATCCGCTGACGGCAGAAGCTGTCTCGTTGATTTGCATTAAAAGAAATCCGGTTGTCATATTCTCTTTTTTATTTAAGATGCTGTAAAAGTACGGTTACATGAATTTGGGTCTGTGGTTGATAAAGTTCTTTTCCACATAATTCTGTTAATAGTAACTGTTTTTTGCCGGAATTATTATTGTGTGCAATGTTTTACTGATAAAAAGAAGGATCATCATTTTCAAACGGTCTGTTAACCTTATAACAGATTGTAACTCGATTATTTAGACCTGCTCTAAATTTACCAGACATGAACATATTTACATTGTTAGTATATAACAAGGCAAAAAAACTTCCTACATTTGCCGCCATTAAAATTTTAACAATTATTAATAAATATTAATACTTATGACGGCTTTTATATTAATGGTTATTGTCTTTATCCTTGGATATATGGCCATAGCGCTTGAGCACCCTATAAAAGTTGATAAAGCTGCATCAGCTTTAATCCTGGGCGTTCTGGTATGGGTTGTATTTATTCTTGAGGTAAGCAATATTTTGAGTCTGGGCTTTAGCAATGCCTGGCAATCTTTCCTTGAAAGTACAAATCTGGCGGAGTTCAAAAAACTTTATCCCGAGGCGGATATGCTGGAACAAATGAGGCATTTCGTGATCGAAAACCAGATTGTAGAACATCTTGGAGAAATATCAGAAATCCTGTTTTTCCTGTTGGGCGCAATGACCATTGTGGAAACGGTGGACCAGCACCAGGGTTTTAAACTGATCACCGACAAGATCAAGACAACCAACAAGGTTAAACTTTTATGGATACTCAGCATTTTGACATTCTTCATGTCAGCCATGCTGGATAACCTGACCACAACTATTGTGATGGTAGCGCTGTTGAGAAAGCTTGTGGCGGATAAAAAAACAAGATGGTTTTATGCCAGTATGATCGTAATCGCTGCCAATGCCGGTGGTGCCTGGTCGCCAATCGGTGATGTTACGACCATCATGCTGTGGATCGGACAACAGGTCACCGCAGCCAATATCATTGCCATGGTTTTTGTACCGAGTGTTTTCAATATGGTCTTCCCGTTGATCATCGTATCGTTTATGATGAAAGGAAATGTAGAGAAACCGGATTTGAACGGTGCCGAAATGCAGGATTATACTACCCCCGGAGAACAAAGATTATTACTGATTATGGGTGTTGGTGCTTTGTTGTTTGTGCCTGTTTTCAAAACCGTTACTCATCTTCCGCCATACATGGGGATGTTGTTCGGACTGGGCGTATTGTGGGTTACTACGGAGATTTTGCACCGGAACAAACCTGTTGAAGACAAGCGCAAGCTGACCATTGTCGGCATTTTGCGTAAGGTTGATGTCCCGACGATTTTCTTCTTCCTTGGCATTCTGTCAGCCGTCGCCGCACTTGAAAGTGCCGGACACCTGCATCTGCTTTCGGAATACCTCGATGAGCACGTTCATAACATATACGGCATCAATGCCGCCATCGGGCTTTTGTCAGCCATTGTGGACAATGTGCCGTTGACTGCCGGTGCCATGGGAATGTATCCGATCATGACCGAAGCTCTGGTTGCCGCTTCTTCCGAGCCTACCTATATGCATCACTTTATCCAGGATGGTGCTTTCTGGGAACTGCTGGCATACTGTGCCGGTACAGGCGGAAGTATCCTGATCATTGGTTCTGCTGCCGGTGTGGCCGCCATGGGTCTGGAAAAAATAGATTTTATCTGGTACATGAAGAAGATCAGCCTGCTGGCTATGGTTGGCTATTTTGGCGGTATTCTTATTTACTGGCTTCAGGAGATGCTCCTTTTCCACATGTAAAAAAAATTAATTAGTGATATTTCAAGCAGCCTGAATTTCCGGGCTGCTTTTTTTGTTATAAACAAGATGTTTCAGGGTTGGAAAATATCTCCGCAGCACGAATCTTCTCTTGCCCCTGTTACCGATGCCAGGCAGTTGATTTCATTTCTGATCCGCAAGACACCGAGGAAAGCAAAGATCAGGGCTTCTTTAAAATCGATGATCTGTTTTCCGGGAATGACGATTGTGTGTTTGGTTTCCAGTTCAATGGCTTTTACGAGAAAGCCGTTATGTGCTCCCCCGCCGGTGATCAGCATCTTTCCTGCCTGAAATGGTGAGATGGCGCTGTCAACCTGAAAAGCAATATGTTTGACAACCGTGTAGAGTTTATCTTCTACCGTTGAATCGCGGGATTCAATTCTATGAATGAAAGATTCGAGAACATACTGATTGCTGAGTGATTTCGGTTTTTCTTTTTGATAATAAGGATCCGAATTCAGTAAATCAAAAAGCTCCTTATCTAATTTGCCAAGACCGGCAAAAAAACCGTCTTTATCATAAGGTACCCCCAGTTGCAAACTCAAATAATTGAGTAACTGGTTGGCAGGACAAACATCAAAAGCCCGTCGTTCGCCATCTTTTGTGTAAGAAATATTGGCAATTCCGCCGATGTTTAAACAAAAATCATATTCTGAAAAAAGCAACTGATCGCCAACCGGCACAAGCGGAGCCCCCTGTCCGCCAAGTTCTATGTCTTTCGCTCTGAAATTATTGACTGTCGGAAGACCCGAAATGCGGGCGATGGTCTGTCCGTCGCCAATTTGCAAAGTGTAGCCGTTTTCAGGATCATGGAATATGGTATGCCCGTGTGAGGCAATCAGGTCGGGTTTTGTTGGACTTCCGGAAAGAAAATCATTGACCAGCATTCCCAGAAAACGACCGTATTCAATATCGGTTTCAATGATCTCTTTTTCTTTTTTTTCAGGCAATGAGCGAAGCGTTATTTTCCATTCTTCGGAATAGGGCAGGGTGTCGGCTTTGATAATGTTGAATGACCACTGCTCATTTTTTTTAATAAACTCACACAAAGCCAAATCAATTCCATCCAGCGAACTGCCCGACATGATCCCCAGTGCTGTATATTTTTCTGCCATCAGAGGTAGGTTATCAGTGTTTCAAGATGCATGCCCCGCGAACCTTTAATCAGGATATCGGCATTTTCGATTGGAGCGGATTGCAGGTATCCGGCAGCTTCTTCGGTTGATGCCAGGGTCGTAAAACGGCTTTTGTCTTTCAGTTGATAAAAGTCCCTGCCCACCAGGATCACATTCCTGAATCCCAGCTTTTCAATCAGCCGGATGATGTTTTCGTGTTCTTTCAGGGATGCATCGCCCAATTCGAACATATCGCCGATGATCAGCCAGGGATTATTTGTTTCCTGTTCACGGAAGCTTTTCAGGGCCTCGGTCATGCTCACGGGATTGGCGTTGTATGCATCAAGGAAAATGCGGTTCTTTTTTGTTTTCAGACGTTGCGAACGGTTGTTTTCAGGGATGTAATTTTCAACAGCACGATGAATATCAGTCACAGGAACCCGGAAATGCAGACTCACGGCAATGGCTGCAAGGATATTGTACAGATTGTAATGTCCGTACAACCGGGTTTTGATGAGGTGTTCTTTGTTATTGTGATTCCATGCAACGGTTAAATCAGGGGTTGACTTTATAATTTCCCCAGTAATGTCTGCCTCATTCCGGCCGTAAGTAATTCGGTTCATCCCTTCACTTAAATTCATCAACAACTGATCATCCGCATTGACAAACACGGTTCCCGAATGATTTTTCAGGAATTTGTACAGTTCACTTTTTTCTGCAATTACACCGTCGAGATGACCAAGGCCTTCGAGGTGTGCTTTGCCGATGTTGGTGATCAGTCCCACGTCGGGCCGGGCAATGTTGCACAACATTTTAATTTCTCCCGGATGGTTGGTGCCCATTTCAATGACGGCAACTTCCGTGTACTTATTTATTTTCAAAACCGTAAGCGGCAATCCGATAAAGTTGTTCAGGTTTCCCTCGGTGGAGACCGTTTGAAAGGTGGTTCCCAAAATGGCGGATATCAGTTCTTTGGTGGTTGTTTTGCCGTTTGAACCGGTTATTCCGACAACAGGTACAGAAAATCTCTCCCTGTGATAGCGCGCAAGTTGCTGAAGTGTATTTACCGTATCATCAACAAGGAAAAAACGATCGCCGGTTTTATATTTCTCATCGTCGATCACAGCGATCCGTGCGCCTTTCCGCAAAGCGTCTTTTGCGAAAGCATTGCCGTTAAAATTATCCCCCGAAATAGCAAAAAAGATACTGTCCGACACCTCTTTACGCGTATCGATGCTTATTTTGGGAGACTGTTCAAAATAACCGTATAATTTTTCAATGATGTTCATCTGGTATAAAAAAACCCCACTCGTAAACGAATGGGGTAAATGTAATCAATATTGTTAAAATATTTTTACTTTCCTCCCGGTATGGGGCTGCCCACCCGTATCATGGCACAACGGAATCCCACAGTCGCCGAGGCGTCGTTTTCATCGAGGAACCTTCTGACTCCCGGGCTGAGGAAATACGGAGTATCTTTCCACGAGCCTCCTTTAACCACCCTGGAATGGTCAGTGATCAGCGATGTTACGCCATATTCGTACATCATGTTTGTGCTGTTTGCCGTGTTATCCTGGTTGGTCCAGTCAGCCTGAACCTGGATGGTGGATTCGTAATCGCCGTCACGATAGTTGATGTTGTTGGCCTTACGGTAATTTCTCCGTTTGGCAGCTTCTTCGGGCGAAACTTCACTATATTGCAGGCGGCCCAGTGAATCTTTTTCGGCAATGCTGCCTTCCATGTCTTTCTTGATGTTTTTGAAAACATTACCCCGGTAAGGGTTAAGATCTGAAACATACTGGTAAGTCATGGGCCTGTAAACGTCAAGTACCCATTCGCTGACATTTCCCGCCATATTATAGAGGCCGTAATCGTTCGGCCAGTATGAACCAACCGGAGCAGGTATGGCGGCGCCATCGTTCAGGTTACCGGCAACACCCATGTAATCTCCTTCGTTTCTCTTGAAGTTAGTCACAAAACTGCCGTAATATTTTCTCTCGTCCGTGCGAATGGTCTGTCCGTTCCAGGGATACTGACGTCTTTCGACAACCCTGTTGTAAAGGGTGTTGCCAATAAGTCCCAGCGCTGCATATTCCCATTCGGCTTCGGTAGGCAGGCGGTAGTTGGGCAGCAAAATGCCGTCTTCAAATCTCACGTTTCTCACACCTGTACCTTTGGGGTTCAGGTCTTCTTTGCCTTCATTGACCAGACCTTCATATTGTCCGGCAAGATAGGCTTCGGTATTAAAATTATTTTCATTTTTCTGATCCGGGTCAAAATCCAGAATGCCTGCCTGGATCAAAAGATTTTCATTTACCCGGTCGGTACGCCATGAAGCATAATCGTTGGCCTGAACCCACGAAACGCCCACAACGGGATAAAACTGATAAGAAGGATGCCTGAAATAAGTCTGAACCAGCGGTTCATTGTATGCCAGACGGTCACGCCAAACCAGCGTATCGGGGAGCGCATTCTGCACAACGCCGGGATAGTCCTCGCCATAAACACGGTTCAACCAGAAGATATATTCCCTGTAATCCAGGTTGCTGACTTCGGTTTGATCCATGTAAAAGCTTGTGACGGTAACCTGCCTGGGCTGGTTATCCCAAACGTAAAACGGTGTTTCTTCCGTTGCACCCATAGTATAAGTTCCCCCTTCAATCAAAACAAGGCCGGGACCTGTGATCTGCTCGTGAACCTGTGCAACTTCAAAACCGCCGTTTTCAGGATTATTGTATTCCCATCCGGTCGTCCTCGATCTTTCATGGCTTTTACAGGATGAGGCTAATATCGCAATGCTTGCCACTGCAAGTAAAGCGAATACTAACTTTCTGAATCTAAACATCTTGATTTCTTTTTTTGTTTATGCTAACGTGTTAATAACTAAAAGCTGGGCGATTTTATTGCCCTGATACGCATTCTTTTTTCTTGTTTGTACAAACAGAAGCTCCAGGCAAATGAAATTTCATGGGCTCCGCCGGAAGAACCTCCGATATTGGAAATTGTGAAATCGTAACTGTAACCGATCTTTATGTTGTTGAACTGAAGCCCGACCATGGCAATGAAAGCATCAGGATTGCTGAAGTTATGCCTGAACCAGGCACCGACAACCAAAATGCTTTTGCTGAAATACAATCCGGCATTTAACTGTTGAAAATTTTCCTGCTGCATATACATTAATTGTGGCGCCAGAACAAAGTCGTCGATACTTGTGTTACCCAGTCCGCCTTCTGATAAATTAATATTTATACCTCCGTGTACGGTAAAACGCATAGGAAGTTTTGATTCGCCGTTATTATAAAACGAAAGATTCGGCTGGGTGAGGTGATGTGCGGCGATGCCGACAAACCATTTATCGTAGTAAGCCATGATGGCTCCCGCTGAAAAGTCGAACACAGAAACCCGTTCATTTTCAGGCGGTTTCTCCTGTGAACTCGGATCCACATTTCCCGTTGTCGGGTCTATCTGATCGGCAAAGATCAGCTTGTTCCAGTCCAGCTTTTCCATGTAATATTTTCCTTCCACACCAAAGCTGATCATGATGGATTCACTAACTTTCAGCTTGTAGGAATAAAATAACGAAATGGCATTCCTGATCAGTGCCCCGCTGCCCTGGCGGTCACTCATCGCCAGCAACCCTACTCCACTGTTGATTTTCGGAATGGACATATCGTAACTGGCATTGTAAGTGATGTAAGCTTTTGAAAGCGCAGGCCACTGATTCCGGTAATTTAAAATTACCCTGCCACACCGGGTGTTTCCCGCCAGTGCCGGATTGAGGTATAATGGATTGGCATAAAACTGCGAAAACTGTGGATCCTGGGCACTTGAACTTGCCCATATTCCTGCCAGCAGCAGAATTAAAACGATCCGTAATGACTTGCGATTTAACACTTTTTCAGGGATGTTATTTTGCGGGTACAATTATACGACAAATTTTATTGCCTGTTAAAAATGAGTTAAATTTTTATTTGCATGGATAACCTTCTTTTCTTTGCAAAATATTAAAGCAACTCTCACGTTATAAACTTTGTCAAATTCTATATAGATTCTCAATTGTAAAGACAACAAAAAATTGATTGATGTTGCATAAAAAATTTATTTTCTCATTTTTTCTCCTCGCTTTCTGGATGAGTGGTTTTGCCATTGGTTATCAGTTTCAGGAAAAGATTTCATGGACTAAAAATGAAGAAGTTACGAATTATAAAAATGAACCTTTCCTGCGGATGGTATTCGATGGGGGTGTGTACCATGAACTGAATCCTGTTCCGTATTTTGTAAAAATGTATGCCATACATACTTCCGATGCTTTGCTTACGGTAAAGCTGATGAATACCAAAACCGTCCCGCTGACACCTGAAGAAACAGAGATCATCAGGGAACAATCCATACAGGATACTTCATTTTTGAGCACCGTATCCATGAGTTTTATCCGAAAATCGCCTTATGCCAAAGTGAAAATATTTCCGGTAAGATGGAATGACAGGGAAAAGGTTTACGAAAAACTGCTGACGTTTGATATTGAAATAGAGGTTGAAGACATTGAAACTCCGCAAACGACAGGTGTGCTTACCAAATCCAGTTCGGTGCTGGCTACGGGTGACTGGTTTAAAGTGAAAATCGACCAAAGCGGTATTTTCAAAATTACCTATCAGGAGTTGCAGGAAATGGGATTCAATGTTTCGGGAAATCCCCGGAATATTGCCGTTTACGGTAATGGTGGCGGCATACTCCCTGAAAAGAATGATGACTTTTGGTATGATGACCTGGTGGAAAATCCCATTGTCGTCGTTGGCGAAAGTGATGGAAAATTTGACCCTTCCGACTACATCTTATTTTATGGTGAGGGCCCGGTACTGTGGAAATACAATAAACTGTCGAACGCCTTTTTCCATCAGAACAATTATTATGATGATTATTCCTGTTATTTCATCACACTGAAAACGAGCCCGGGTAAACGGATTACGGAAGCACCCGAACCCGGTGGCCCGGTCGATTTTGAAGTCGATGATTTTCTGGATTACGATTATCACGAACAGGATCTCGTAAACATTGCGGGAACGGGAAGAACGTGGTATGGTGAATTGTTCGATTTCAATTCCACTTATGATTTTACTTTTAACTTTCCCAATATCATCAGTGGCAAAGAAGCGCATTTCAGTGCAGACTTTGCATCCGTTTCTTCCACACCCAGCCAGTTTTTGATCTATGTCAACGGACAGCTTCAAAAAACCCTGCCCATGCCGGTGATTCCGGTGAACAGCCCTTATCAGAAAGGAAAAGAAAAAGACACACAGTTTCCGTTTTTTGCAGGCCAGGATAAGCTTAACGTAAAACTCGTCTATCAGAGGAATTCCGGCAATGCTTCGTCGTATTTGAATTTTATAGAGATCAATGTTCCGCGTCAGCTTAAAATGGCCGGCGATCAGATGATGTTCCGCAAACCTTTGAGTGAAGTGGGTAAAGTGAGATATACCCTGGGCAATGCCGGTAACGGTGTGACAATCTGGGATATCACGGTCCCGGTCAATGCCCGTAAAATAAAAACACAGACGTCAGGAAACAGCCTGATCTTTTCTGCATCTTCCGACAGCCTGCGCCAGTTTATTGCTTTCACAGGCGATGAGTATTACACGACGACCATTGTCGGAAAAGTGGGAAATCAAAACCTGCATGCCGTAAAGAACATTGACTATCTTATTGTGACGCATCCCGATTTTATGGAGCAGGCCCGGCGCCTGGCTTTGTTTCATTCCGAAGAGGGCATGTCGGTTTATGTAACCACACCACAGAAAATTTACAATGAGTTTTCCTCCGGTTCCCAGGATGTTTCGGCCATACGCAATTTTGCCAAACATCTGTACGAAAACAGTGATGCCGGAAAAGAGCTTAAATACCTGCTCCTTTTTGGCGATGCGTCTTATGATTATAAGGATATAATGGAGGCCAATACAAATTATGTCCCCTGCTGGGAGTCGGTGAATTCGCTGAATATTGTATGGTCGGTGGCTTCGGACGACTATTTTGGTTACCTCGACGACGGCGAGGGGGTTTCAGATGACGATAACGTGGACATCGGTATCGGAAGATTTGTTGTGATCAGTCCCGAAGAAGCCAAAACGGCAGTTGACAAGGTGGTACATTACGGAACCAACACAAAAAAAGTGATGGGACCCTGGAGGAACATCGTTACTTTTCTTGCGGACGACGGCGATAACAATATACACCTGAAACATGCCGAAACCATAGCCAATTACATCGAATCAAATGATCCGGTTTATAATATTGAAAAAATATATGTGGATGCCTATCAGCAGATATCTACTCCTTCGGGACAACGGGCGCCGAGTGTGAACAAAGCCATAACCGACCGTATTGAAAAAGGAACGTTGATCTTTAACTACAGTGGTCATGGCGGTGAAATAGGGCTCGGCCATGAACAGTTTCTTCAGATAGCTGACATTCAGTCGTGGGAGAACTACGACAAATTACCCATTTTTATTACCGCCACCTGTGAGTTCAGCCGTTTTGACGACCCCACAAGGATATCGGCAGGGGAGATCACTTTTCTGAGTGACCACGGCGGGGCCATAGCCATGTTTTCCACCTCACGGGCCACTTTTGCCAGTGCAAACCTGGCGCTGAACATGGCGATCTTCAAGGATAACATTTTCACAAAAATTGACGGGGAAGATCCCTGTTTCGGTGATGTGATCAGGCGATCCAAAGTGCTGGGCGGCGACAATGACAAAAAATTCGTCTTGCTGGGCGATCCTGCTTTGAAGCTGGCTTACACCAAATACCGCGTTGAAACGACAAAAATAAATCACGAGGTGAGCAATGAAGAAGAGCCCGACACGTTAAGGGCGCTTTCAAAAGTAAGGGTCGAGGGGATCATCACCGATCAGCAGGGCAACCTGGTGGATTTTTATAACGGGATGCTTTACCCTTTGGTTTACGATAAATATTCGGAGATCAGGACGCTGGGTGATGACAATCCGGTTTATACTTTTTATGTGCGGAAAAATATATTGTTCAATGGCAAAGCCACTGTCCGAAACGGACAGTTTGATTTTGAATTCATTGTGCCCAAAGACATTGCCTATAAATTTGGTGAGGGACGTATCAGTTATTACACAAACAACGATTCCATTGACGGCTCCGGCTATTATGAAGGAGTGATCATCGGCGGGTATGATGAAACGGCCATGGAAGATGTAACAGGACCTGAAATCAGGTTGTTTATGAATGACACCACTTTCAACTCCGGTGACATTACCGATCAGAACCCGGTTTTGCTTGCCAGGGTGTGGGACGAAAGCGGGATCAACACCACCGGAAACGGAATTGGCCACGACATCATTGCCACCCTCGATGGCGATGATACACAAACTTTTACGCTGAACCAGTTTTATGCAGCCGACGAAAACAGTTACAACAGTGGCCGCATAACCTATCCGTTTAAAGGTCTTAATCCGGGAAAACATACGCTTTCGCTGAAAGTGTGGGATATTTACAACAATTCTTCAACGGCGCAACTGGAATTTGTCGTGACACCATCCGAAAATGTCATTATTGATAATCTGATGAATTATCCCAATCCGTTTTCGACCTTCACAAATTTCGTTTTCGATCATAACCAGTCGGGGCAGGAACTGAGCGTGAAAATAAATATCTATACCCTGGCAGGAGCCCTTGTCACGACATTAGAAACAACATTTACACCGGAGGGCTACAGGTCACCGCCACTCAGGTGGAATGCCACAACCGGAACAGGCGATATCATCAGCCGGGGATTTTATCTCTACCAGGTGATCGTCAGAAATCAAAATGGCTCCACAGCCGAAAAACACGGGAAAATGGTTTTTACCCGTAAATAGTACAGGGAGAAGCAAATTATTCTGAACTTTGCACAACAGAAAATGAAGCGATTTATACTTTTGATAGGATTTATTGTTCCGTTGATCCTAACGGGACAAACTGTTGTGCCGGTCAGCCTGAACTGGTCGGAATTGGAATCCGTACCCTCTTCAGTAACCGGAGGGAGCATCAATTATTATTCTTTTGACGGATCAACCAATGTGATGGATTTTGGCGCTTTGCCTGTGTTCAGTTACGAGGCTGCCCTGCCTGCCGATTATTTTCATTGTCAGATAGAATATAAAGTGACTGATGCCGACACTTTGTCTTATGAGGAAACGGAACAACTAACAGATAATGACCTGCTTGCCGATAGCGTATCTTATTTCGTGGAATATCACGGGCCAAAAGCGCTGGTCTATCTGATACCCATGTATAAAATAAAAGATGATATCGGGGAACGTGTTGTACGCCTGAAAAAGTTCCGGCTTTTCATCGATTTTATCCCTTATGAGCCGGAAGAAAAAAAATCAACGGCTGCCGTGGAATATGCCACTTCCTCGGTATTGAGTTCGGGAACCTGGTTCAAAATGGGAATCGTCAAAACAGGTGTTTACAAGCTGACTTACGATGACCTGATTGAAATGGGAGTTGATCCCTCACAGCTTGATCCTGCAAAGATTGGCATTTATGGTAATTATAACGGTCTGTTACCCGAAGCCAACGAAAAACCGGCACCCGATGATCTGGATGAAAATTCCATTTTTATTAAAGGTGAATCTGACGGAAAATTCAACAAAGAAGATTACATCCTGTTTTATGCCAATGCGGCCCTGACCTGGAGGTACAATATCTTCACAGGACGCTTTGATCATACCACAAATATATATGCCGACACGGTTTACTATTTTTTTACACCTGACAGGGGAACGGGAAAACGGATTGTCAAAGAGGAAAACCTGTCGATAGAGCCCACGGTAACTGTCAATTCATTCATTGATTACGGGTTGCATGAAGAAGAACTGGAGAACCTGTTGAAATCAGGAAAAGAATGGTTTGGCGAACGATTTACCGGTGATACCACGGAACGCTCCTTCTCGTTTGAGTTTCCCAATATCAGAAAAGACCGTCCTGTTTATTTACATTTTCAAATGGCAGGCAGAAACTTTGTGGAGTCTTATTTTGATGTCTTTGCGGGGAATAAACGTGTTCTGGATTCTGTCGTACTCAACAGGGTCAGCCCTTCCAGCGCCAATTATGCCATTTTGCAAAAGCGAAAAACCACATTTCTGACCAATGATGAAAAGATCGTTATCAAAGTAAAGTATTATTCTGACGACCCCAACTCAATTGCCTGGCTGAACTTCATCGAGCTAAATGCCGAAAGAGAACTTATTTTCAGCGGAGGACAGATGGGATTCAGGGATCCTCATGCTTCGGCATCAGGTAACATTGCCCGGTTCAATGTGCGGGGAAACATACAGAATGCCAGTGTTTGGGATGTTTCTGATATTCATAATCCCAAAGAAGCGGAATTTGACATCCATGCCGATACCCTCTGTTTTACGCAACATGCCGACGAATTGAAAGATTTCATCATTTTTGACGGTTCGGAATTTTACACGCCGGTGGAATATGTGCCCGTTCCGAATCAGAATCTGCATGGTATCAGCTCGGTAAATCTGGTGATCATCAGCCCGGAGATGCTTTTGCCCCAGGCACAGAAGATTGCCGAACTGCACAGGGAAAACGACGGCCTTCAATACGTTATTGTGACTCCCGGACAGGTTTATAATGAGTTTTCTTCAGGTTCGCAGGACATCTCGGCCATCCGTAATTTTATGCGAATGCTTTGGAAAAGGGATGCTTTTGACAGCAGCCCCGGCTATTTGTTTTTGTTCGGAGATGCTTCATTTGATTATAAATACAGGGTGCCGGAAAATACGAACCTGGTACCGACGTATGAGTCGGAAAACTCTTTGCGCGAAACCCAGTCTTTCGTAACGGATGATTATTTCGGCTTGCTGGATGATGATGAGGGCGCTGCTTCCTCGGGCGACCTCGATATTGGCATCGGAAGGTTCCCGGTTTCTTCTCCCGAACAGGCCGCTACCGTTGTAAATAAGATAGAACATTACATGTCGAAAGATCTTTCGGTGATGAGAGACTGGCGGACAAAGCTGTGTTTTGTTGCCGATGACGGAGATAAAAACCTGCACCTCAAACAGGCCAAAAACCTGATCAGCATTGCCGATACACTTCATCCCGGAATTAATATCAACAAAATATTTTCGGATGCCTTCCCCAAAGTAAAGATACCGGGAGGAGAACGCTTTCCGGAGGTGAACAAGCAGATCAACAAGCAGGTGGAGTCCGGTTCCCTGATCATGAACTACACAGGGCATGGCGGGCTGATCGGCTGGTCGAACGAATTGATCCTCGACGTGCCCACCATCCGTTCTTACGACAACATTGACAATTTACCGCTGTTCATCACGGCCACCTGTGAGTTCAGCCGTTTTGACAATCCCGAGTTCGTTTCTGCCGGCGAATATGTTATCCTGAATGAAAAGGGCGGAGGCATCGGACTGCTGACGACAACCCGTCTGGCGTATGCCCATGCCAATATTCAGGTCAACATGCGGGTTTATAAAAATCTGCTCACCCGCGAAGACGGCGAAAGGCCTCGGTTGGGAGACATCGTCAGAATGTCGAAAATACCGTCGAACAAGAATTTCCTCAACTTCGTGCTGCTTGGCGACCCCGCCCTCCGGCTCGCCTATCCGCACTATGATATTACGACCACTTCGCTGACAAACAAATCCACAGGTGGAGTTGCCGATACGGTAAGTGCATTATCAAAGGTAAGTGTCAGCGGTGAAGTGATTGATGAATCGGGAAACAGGGTTGAGCATTTTAACGGGTACATTTACCCCAAGGTTTATGACAAACCCAGTGTGTACATGACGCTCGGAACGGACGACGGCAGTATTCCCGCTGAATTTACGCTGTCGGACAAAATACTTTACAGCGGGGTAATTTCCGTTAAAAACGGGAAGTTCGACTTTACCTTTATGGTTCCGCGTGATATTTCTTACAATTACGGTTTTGGAAAGATCAGCTATTATGCAGTGGACACCGTCAAATTCATTGATGCCTGGGGCGCTTATGATGACCTCCTCATTGGCGGTTATGACGATAGTGCGGAAAATGACGGGGAAGGCCCGGAGATCGACCTTTATCTGAACGACAAAAGCTTTGAATCCGGCGACATTGTTTCTTCCCATCCCAGGTTGTTTGCCGAAATACGTGACGAGCAGGGAATCAATTTTACCGGCCATAGCCTTGGACGGGACATTACGCTCGTAATAGATGGAGATCAGGCCAATACACTGGTGATGAATGATTATTTTAAACTGGATGTTGACACTTATAAAAGCGGGAGCCTCACTTATCAGCTTAATTCATTGCCCAGGGGCTGGCATAGTGTAACCCTGAAAGCCTGGGATCTTGAAAACAATTCATCTGAAAAAGCAATCGAGTTTTATGTGGACGAGTCTGCCAATATCACTTTGATGCATGTCATGAATTATCCCAACCCCTTTCAGGACGAAACACATTTCAGTTTTACGCACAATAAAAACGGTGAAATCCTTGAGGTAAATATCGACATTTTTGATATCAATGGCCGGTTCATCCGCAACCTGTACCAAAAAACAAATCCCGAATCAGTCCGCTCAGTCGTAATAACCTGGGACGGAACAAATTATAATGGAAGCATCATCCCGGCGGGCATTTATTTTTATACGATGACGGTTACCGACATTTATGGTAACGAAACCGTTCAATATCAAAAAATGATGAAAATGACTAACTGATCAATTTTTGCATAATAATACTGTATTAAATTCGTTACTTTTGCAAACCATTTTTTAATCCTGATTTATGAAATTTAAAATTCTGTTGATTGGGGCGTTGGCCTCTGTTTTTTTTACGGCTAATGCTCAAAATTATAATAATCTGAATGGACAGGCCAGCGGAGTAAATGTGATTACCACGGCTGTTCCTTTTTTGATGATTGGACCTGATGCCCGTGCGGGCGGTATGGGTGACGGCGGCGTAGCTTCATCAGCCGATGCCAACTCGATGCACTGGAATCCTGCCAAATATGTGTTTTCAGAAAACAAACAGGGATTTGCAATCTCTTATACCCCCTGGCTGAGAAACCTGGTCAATGATATCAACCTGGCTTATGTTTCGTATTACAACAAGCTCGACCGGATGAATGCCATTGCATTCACCATGCGGTATTTTTCGCTCGGTGAGATTCAGTTTACCGATCAGAACGGACAAAGTCTTGGTTATTTTAAACCCAATGAGTTTGCTTTGGATGCGACTTATTCGCGTTTGCTGACCGATAATCTTTCACTCGCAGTTGCCGGACGGTTTATCTATTCAAACCTGACTGCAGGACAAACTGTTCAGGGCGTTGAAACAACAGCCGGTATTTCAGTAGGAGCTGATATTGCTTTGTACTGGGAAAAGGATGTGGACTGGTTTAAAAACATGGATGCACAATTTGCCTGGGGTGTTAATATCTCTAACATCGGCAACAAGATGTCCTATACAAAGTCGAATATCGAACGGGACTTTATTCCTACCAACCTTCGGATTGGTCCCCGACTGACACTCGACCTCGACGATTATAATTCACTTTCATTCCAGGTGGACATCAACAAACTGCTTGTGCCCACACCTCCGATCTATTGTACCGATTCTGCCGGAAACCCCATTCCTGACCCGGGCAATAACAATAAAAACCAGATTTGCGCCGGAAGGGATCCTGATGTAGGTGTAATCGCAGGTATGATACAATCATGGTATGATGCTCCCGGCGGATTCTCGGAAGAGCTTCGTGAATTTAGTTTAGCAGTGGGTGTTGAATACTGGTATAATAACCTGTTTTCTGTCAGGGCCGGTTATTTCTGGGAAGACAAGACAAAAGGTGCCCGTCAGTATGTTACGCTCGGCGTTGGCCTGAGGTATAATGTTTTCGGGCTGGATTTTTCTTACCTGATACCGACATCCGGTGTGCAGAATCCGTTACAGAATACCTTACGGTTCAGTCTGCTGTTTAATTTCGGCAAGCCGAAAACCACAAGTGTTACACCTGCGGGCTAATGATCGGTTTTAAAGTCGGTTTCGGATACGATGTTCACCGTTTTGCTGAAAACCGCCCGCTGATCCTCGGCGGAGTTACCATTCCCCATTCACAGGGCCTGCTTGGCCATTCCGATGCGGACGTGCTGCTGCATGCCATTGCCGATGCTTTGCTCGGCGCCGCCAATCTGGGAGATATCGGTTTGTTCTTCCCGGATGACGATCCCGCATTTAAAGATATGGACAGCTCCGTGATGCTTTCGGAAGTGGTGGAAATGATAGAGATAAACGGTTATCGTGTGGGTAACCTGGACGCTACCCTCGTTTTGCAGTCGCCGAAGATTGGTGCATATATCCCCCGGATGAAAAAGAAAATTGCCGGTTTATTGAAAGTGGAAGAATCCGATGTTTCCATTAAAGCCAAAACTTCCGAGCGGCTGGGCTTCGTGGGACGCGAAGAAGGTGTTTCCGCTTTTGCCACAGTCTTGATCTTCAGAGAAGAAGCAACCTGATTTGCCGTTGCATATTTATCATGTCTTCTGTCTCCGTTTTGATACCATACCAGAGGAAAATCCCGGAAAAAGGCTTAAATTACAACACACCTCACTTGATATAAATGCCTGATACAAAACCTCCTCTTTGCAATCAGGAACAGGGTTTATTTATATTTATTGAAACAAAATTCCCAACAGTCTGTTTTTTTGTATATTTGAGAATTAATGACATTAAGAGTTGTAGGGCATCGTGAGATTGACAGAAACTTTGATACTCATTGAAACAAAATACTTAAAAGTACACGGAATAAAACTCTTGAAAACCATGAAATCGCCTGATGTTAAAACAATACTGACCCTGATTGCTTTTTGGGTGGGTATATCCGCCTGCGCCCAGCAGACGGGCAGGGACACAGAAAGGATCCTTCTCGCAACTGACAACGCCACTGTTACTGTAGATACGGTAAACCAGACCACCAAGACTCTTAAGACTCCACATGTTGATTTTACCTATAACGGTGGACCTCTTGCCATATACCTGTTTGATGAACAACATTCGAGCCAGGATGGTGATTGGTCATTAATCAACACTGATGCTGCCACCATGACACTTGACCCTGCCATCTTAGGAAATACATTTTACACTACAGGTGCAATAACCGACGAGATGGCAGGCAAGGACTACACCTTCACTGTCCGTGCCAATTCAGTAACTGGCGGTCCTAATGGTGCTTTGCAGGTTATTTTTGACGAGTTTGATTATTATCGCTCTAAGATCATTGTTACCTATGTTGAGAATGGTCAGTCCTATGCCAGTTATTTCTATTCTCCTAATTCTGCCACCGCCCATGTTTTTGGTTGGGAGCAGCCCATTCCTTTCTATGAGTCCTATGGTTTGGATGATTTGAATAATCCTGTTGAATTTCATGATGCCATGGTTAATTTGGGTGATCTTTTTGATTCTGATTCTGATTCCATGGATATCAAGGTTGACCAGCGAAATGTCAATCACTTGAACTGGGCTGAGGAAGAGGCTTTGTACAGGAAGTTGGTTGAGAATCTTGGGACCACCACTGAGCCCCATCCCATTGGTGTTGGTGTTGATATGGTTGATTTTGGTGATAAGAAGTCTTCGCCTGTTGTTTCTCCTTCGAGGCAGCTTGAGCGGTGGGCTTCAGGGTCTGATATGGTTTTTGATCCTCCTCTTGGCACTGATCAGGTGATTGATACCAGTTCTTTGTTCTGTCATACTTATACTGTGACCATGGATGATCCTGGCACGATGCCTGTTCTTGATTTTGAGGGTTTGTCTCCTAATCTGACGGTTGATACTGTTTACACCACGAAGATTGATTCTTTGAGGTACAGGGTTGATGTTGTTTTCAGGGCTGGTTCTGCTGTTTCCACTGAGGATTTCAGTGTTGATTTTACTGCTGTTGCTGTTGGTGAGGATGAGCACAGCATTGATGATTTGATTATCAAGTACGGTCCTAATCCGTTTTCGAGCAGGATTAATATGTCCTATGATTTGCTTGATAATTATGATTTGCAGCTTAGTGTTTACAACACTTCGGGTCAGCTCATAGAGAATGTTGATTTGGGCAGGCAGGCTCCGGGTCGGCATGACTTTAGTTGGGGGCCGCCCAAGGGCAGTCTTCCCGATGGCATGTATATCTTCCGTATTGAGGGTTTTAACACGACGGGCGGGCATTTTAGCAAAGCGGTTAAGATCAGAAAATATTAA
>JAOZOO010000175.1 GCA_029933225.1 Bacteroidales bacterium
AAAAAGACATTTATTTTTTGATTTACAATCTCTAAACAAGATGATTCATCGGAGACTTTAAACAATTTCACTAACTAATTGTTTTACAATATTTTTTCCTTTTCAGAAATTTTATCATTTATCCCGGATTTTTAGAAACCTTCTTGCCAAATAATCGTATGAACTATTTGAAAGTAACAACCTTAAAAAAGAAACGGCCATGTTACATAAAATATTTTTACGGTTATTGATCCCCGCTCTGGTTTCGGGAGTCTTTGTTCAGGGTACAGTTACCGGACAAACCGTAATAGACGACTCATTCTACAGTCCTTCACTGGACCAGACCAGATATGTTGATGTTTACCTGCCTCCGGGTTACAACAATAACCCTGACATGCATTATCCTGTCATCTTTTATCTGCACGGCTGGGGCGGGAGCCAGAATGACCTGTCAACCATTGTCAGCTACGCCGAAACAAAAATTAACAACGGGGAGATTGATCCCGTGATTATGGTTTGCGCAAGCAACTATACTTCTCCGTTTGATGGAAGCATGTACGTTAACTCACCCGTATGGGGAAATTTTGAGGATTACATGATCAATGACCTGATCACATGGCTTGATACCACTTACCGGACAGTTCCGTCGAGGGATTACCGCAGTTTATTCGGTCATTCGATGGGCGGATACGGCGTATTCAGATACGGGAGTTTACACCCTGATAAATTTTGCGCCCTGTCATCTTATGCTGCTCCGGCCAATATGGAGCTGATCATTGACGATTATCAGACCAAAGTAAAATCGGAAAATTCAGGCCCTCCTTATTCGTATGATTACAACAACACAGGCAGTTATACCAAAATGATGTTCCTCGGATCAGGCGCCTGGTCACCGAACCTGAACAGCCCGCAGGATTACGTCACACCACAGATCGTGGAATTTCCGTTCGACCAGCAGGGAGACCTCATCGACACGGTTTTTGAGAAATGGTATCCCGGACAGGTGACAACACTTGTCCAGTCGTTAACCCCTTCCGACAGCGTTGCAATTCTGTTCGGTTGCGGCAGCAGTGACCAGCTCTATTTTTATCAGCCCAACCTGGCGTTGAAAGACACACTTGACGATCTGGGGCTGGATTATCAATTTATCAGTGTTACCGGAGGTAGCCACTCCATGCCAACCTCTTATAAAAATGAAACTTTGCTTTTCCTGGATTCGATCATGCCGGGACCTGTTGACATGTCCTGCCCCGATCCTTCCGCGCTGCTGGCCGACAACATCACGGCTTCGTCAGCCGATCTGTCCTGGACGGAAAACGGAACCAATACCACCTGGCAGATCATGCTTGACGTGTCAGGCTTTGACACAACCGGATTTTCGCCGGTTACCGTCACGGATAACCCTTATACATACACCGGACTGAGTGGTTATACTTCTTATGACTGGTATGTTAGATCAGCCAACGAATGGGGATATTACAGTAACTGGGTTGGCCCGGTAACGTTCACTACCCTGCCGGAAGATACCACACAGACCATCCAGTTGATTGCAGGATGGAACATCAATTCATTCTTTGTCACACCCGATTCGTTAGATATGCTGGATATCTATGACCCGCTTGTCAGTTCGGGAGATCTGATAAAGATCATTGATGAAGTGGGTGGATTTGTACAAAATATTCCGGGCATCGGCTGGATCAACTCCGTGGGTGACATGGCGCTGACCGAAGGTTATTATGTAAAAGTTGACACAGCTACCGAGTTGCAGGTTACGGGAATGCCTCAACTGTCATCTTACGATATTCCTTTGATCACCGGATGGAACATCATGGGCTACCCGCTGAATGAAAGCCAGGATGCCATCACAGCCGTGCAGCCACTCATTGATGCCGGCCTGCTGGTCAAGGTAATAGACGAGACAGGTGGCTTTATTCAAAATATTGACGGATATGGCTGGATAAACACCATCGGTAATTTTGCACCGGGTGAAGGATATTATATCAAAGTAACCGACAGCGCAATCCTCACACTGGATTATCCTGCCGCTTCAAATATGATCGTTAATAATGGCACTGCGCCCGAACCGGTACTGTTCAACGTACCGTTCAAAGGCAATCCTTACCGGCCTATGAACATCGTTGCAAACGACATCAGCATCGACAACATGGCCGTAAACGAAGGAGATGAAATCGCCGTATTCGATAACGGCATTTGCGTGGGTGCAGGAGTGGTAGCACGTGATGAACAGGGAACGTACGCAATGATCACGGCAGCCATGGACGACCCCACAACCGAAGAACTTGACGGATATATACCGGGGAATACACTTACATTCAAATACATGAGTACACACATGAACAACCCTGTCGAACTTGAGGATATAGAAATAGCAGGTGCTGCTGAATATCATCCGTTCGACACCTATGTCTGCTCGCTGACAGGAACGGTTTCGGGTATGGCAGAAAGCATGGCCCAGGTTATCGAGTTGAATTGCTATCCTAATCCTGTACAGGACAGGCTGGCCATTGCTTTCAACAGCCCCGCCGGAGAAGCAACCATTATCATCTCCGACATCAGCGGGCATGAAGTGGCAAGAATAGCCAACCGTTTTGCCACCAAAGGAAACCATACGGTTATTTTCCCTGCCGGGAAACTTTCAAGCGGATTTTACGTAATCAATGTTCAGACAAACACCGGCAAAGGGACATTTACCGGACACAGAAAATTTATAAAGATGTAGTAGGCGATTATAACAGTTTAAAAAATCTGTTGCAATTGGGAGAGAAGGGGTTCGGTCAGCAAGATGCTGACCGGCCCTTTCGTTTTTTAGGAAATAATACTAAACCTCCATTGAAATTAACCTGTCAGAGGGTAATCTTGTACCCGCGGGCAGCACGATCACAACCGGATCAGAGATCAGATAGGAGAAAGGGGCATTCTTGTGGTTATAAAATGGTTTACTGCTCACAAACTTCCCATGCTCATCAAACCCAATCAAAACACAATCATCCGTACCATCAAGGATAAACTGTGTTTGCAGGAACCTGTGTTTGCGCTCCGCCAGAAAGCCGTTTGGAGATTTCTGTAAAACGGATCTGATCTCAATCCAGGTTTTATTTAACGGGATAAAATGTAACTTGATTTCCAGCACCTCCCCTCCCGCAAAATGAATTTTTACCGTTTTCAATGTCGCCTGAATCATGAGACAAATTTATGGGTAAAACAGCTAAGTATTCTTCTGAACTATATTTTTACATTTTGATACAAATACCGTTTGATGCTCTGTTTCGGGGTTTTTTCAAATTCTTCGGGATGCACAATCAGCTTTGCCAGCCGCATATAAGCAGGCAAGTGTTCGTTGGTTTCTTTCAGGTATTTTTCAAATATCTTTTCAAGCCCTTTTTCATCAATGCCTGCGGCTTTAATATATTCATAATCAGGATAGACGAGTGCATATAATTTACCGTCTTTTTCAACAACGATGGATTCGGCTACACAGGAACGGGTATTCAGGATTGATTCGATCTCTTCCGGGTAAATATTCTGTCCCGAAGGCCCCAGGATCATATTTTTACTTCTTCCTTTGATGTAAATGAAACCGTCTTTGTCCATCACACCCAGATCACCGGTATGCAGCCAGCCCTCTTTGTCAATCGCCTGTTCAGTCGCTTCTTTGTTTTTATAGTAACCCATCATGACGTTATCACCTTTTACGAGGATCTCTCCTGCTTCATTCGCAGGATCCGTCGAGTCGATCTTTGCTTCCATGCGGTCAACCACCCTTCCGCAACTGCCTATGCGGAACTCCGTCCACGGCGCATAGGCGATCAGCGGCCCGCATTCGGTCATCCCGTATCCGATCGTAAAACGGAAGCCGATCTTTTTGAAAAATGTTTCTATCTCTTCGGCCAGCGCGGCACCACCAATGACTACCTCCCTGAAATTATCACCGAAACCTTTATTCAGCCCTTCAAGGACTTTTTTATGTATCATTTTGTTGATCAACGGTAATTTCAAAAGTAAAGCAACCGGTTGTTTTTCAATCTCCGGCTTGATCTTCTTCTTGAAAACTTTTTCAATCACCAGTGGCACCGAAAGGATCAGCCGGGGCCGTATTTCATTGAAGGCCTTTGTAATGATCTGCGGTGAAGGGGTCTTTGTGAGAAAAGTAATATGACACCCCAAAGAAAACGGGAAGAGAAACTCAAAAGCCAACCCGTAAGCATGGGCAAGCGGAAGAAACGATACGATGTCGTCCCCTTTTTCCAGCGGCATATTGTCCTGGGCGAATTTGACATTGGATACCAGTGACAGATGATTCAGCATCACTCCTTTCGAGAATCCTGTGGTTCCGGATGTATAATTGATGGCCGCCAGTTCGTCATTGTTCATTTTCGGCAGGTCAAACTGTTCCGGGTAGAGCTTTTCCGGAAACTTTTTATTGCAAAGCTTTTCCAGCGAATGAAAAGTTTTTTCGAAAGATTTTCGGACAGCATATTCCAGCGAAATGTTCTCGAGCAGGAAAACAGCTTCCAGCGATTTCATCTCTTTCACATCGAGCGTTTTGAAAATACCCTCGGAAGCAAATAATATTTTAGAACCGGAATGGCTGACAATGTAATGCACATCCTTCGGTTTGAAGTCGGGAAGAATAGGAACGATCACGGCGCCATAAGTTACCGTGGCAAGAAACATCACGGCCCAGTTGGCCGAGTTTTTACCGATCAGTGCAATGCGGTCTCCTTCTTTGATCCCTCCTTCCTCAAACAGAATGTGGAATTTTTTGATGTAACGGGCCACTTCGCCGTAAGTGTGGCCTTCACCCTGATAGTCACTTAATGCAGGCTTGTCCCAGTTGTCAACAATACTTTTCTGGAAAAAATCAATGAGGGTTTCCTGGTGCATGATGTGTTTTTAATTTTCCTGAAAAGTACTATTTTTTTTGTTCCGGTTTTACACATCATTTGTTTGATGGTAAAATATGGGGCTGTCTCAAAAGCCCTCCTTGTCTCTCCGTGTCTTCTTTTGCCACAGGCATTCCCTTGGAAGAGTATTTCTGTGCCAGAAATTAAAAAACTGTTACACAGAGGTTCGCGAAGAAATCGCAAAGAAACACAGAGTTGATATTATATCATAGAATCCGTAGAATCAAACTTTTGAGACAGCCCGTCAGGGTCATGGGCGGGATTGTTTCACGATCCCTTGTGGCTCCATGTTGAAAAAACGAAAGCCTGCTTCGCTTATGCGGATCCTTGTCTTTTTTAATGCTCCGGCTATCGAAAACAAGTTTTCTTGCCTTCGCATTAAAAAAGCCCTCCATTATCATGAAGGGCTTTCGTTCTTATATCAATTCTTAATAAAAAATTGTCCGAAGGACATTTTTTATTTTAGAATGGTTAATGCCGCAGCTAACATGAAAATAGTTCAATTGAAGTTATGAAATTGAACTATATTGAATGTGTATGCGGTATTATTTGTGATCCGGGCGGGATT
>JAOZOO010000009.1:0-4558 GCA_029933225.1 Bacteroidales bacterium
CCGTGTGCCGGATAAAACCATTTGACATCGAGGGCAAGCAGTTTCTTCCATGACTCGCCAACCTGTTTTTCATCGTTTGCAAAGCCGGGGAAGATCATCCCACGAAAATTGAACAGGGCATCTCCCACAAATGCTTTGTCTCCAAGGATAAGGGAAGATGAGCCTTCAGTGTGGCCGGGGGTATGAATGATGGTTGCCTCAAAACCCATATTTTTCAGGTCGAGCCGGTCGTCGAAAACAATATCAGGATCTACCGGTTCGTACCAGGCTATCCTCCTTTCGATGCCGGGCCCTTTCCTGCCGAGGTACGAAATGACCCTGAACAACGGTGTGACTCCAAAAGGAATAGGTGTAAATCCATCCCGTAAATTCCCGGCCTCGCTTTCATTCACGATCACTTTAGCGCCAGTCTGTTCCTTTATTCCTGCTACACTGCCTGCATGATCGTAATGGGTATGCGTCAGGAAAATATATTTCAGGTCTTTTAAATCAAATCCCAACCTACGGATAGCTTTTAATGCTTTTCCAACCTGTCCTCTGTTACCCGTGTCCACCAGCAACAACTTTCTGTCCTGCTCTATCAGATAGACATTGGTAAAATGAAGTCTGAAAGAAAATACCCGGGTTTTCATCATTTTCTTTTTAATTACAACCTGAATCTTGCTTCAAGGGTCTTCCCTTGAAGCATTTTAAACAATATAAACCGTTCAATTACAGCTTTTAGCGAAGACGCTAAAAGCGGGATGTCAATTATTGGGGATCAACATCAAACTGAACGATCACAGATTTGTAACTACCTCTTTTTCTGAAATTTTCATACACATTATATATTTCTTTCTTCACCAGTTGAATCTTGTCATTGCGGGGGCTTTTGATGATAATATGCTTGATATAATAATTCCGCACCCGTCCCACCAGTGGATATTCGGGTCCCATGACCCGGCTGCCGAATATTTTTCGCAATTCGATGGCGAACAGCTCGGACGCTTCCTGCAATACATTTGACTTTCTGTGCTTCATTCGGATGATGATCAGCCGGTAAAATGGCGGATACCTGAATTTATTCCTTTCGGCGAGTTGCTGGTCGAACATACCACGGTAATCATGTTTCACCACAAACCGGATGATGGGATGTTCGGGCTGCCACGTCTGGATGATCACTTTTCCCTGGCGGTATTTTCTTCCTGACCGTCCGCTCACCTGTGCCATCAACTGGAAACTGCGTTCGTGTGCCCTGAAATCGGGAAAGCTTAACATATTATCAGCACTCAAAATGCCGACAACACGTACGTGGTCAAAATCCAGTCCTTTGGTGACCATTTGTGTTCCCACAAGGATATCGGTTTTACGCTCGGCAAAATCGTTAATAATTCTGTGGTATGCTTTTTTCGACCTCGTAGAATCCAGGTCCATGCGGCTGATGCGTGCGCCCGGCAGCAGGATGGATAGCTCCTCCTCCACTTTTTCCGTTCCGAATCCCTGCATCTTCAAATGGGTGCTTCCGCAGTTTTCGCAGGATGGCGGAACATGGGTTGAATATCCGCAATAATGGCATTTCAACAGTTCGCTTTGCTTATGATAAGTCAGCGTCACATCACAATTCTTACACATGGGAACCCAGTGACAGCTTTCACACTCTATCCGCAATGAAAAGCCGCGCCGGTTCTGAAAAAGAATAATCTGGTTTTGTTCCTCAAGTGCTTCTTTCATCGCATTCATCAGCACCGATGAAAAATGGGACTTCACCAACCGCCGACGGTGTTCATCCCGCATATCAACCACTTCGATTTCCGGGAGTTTCATCCCGCCGTAACGCTGTGAGAGCTCCACCAGCCCGTATTTCCCCTGCAGGGCATTGTAATAACTTTCGATGGCCGGTGTGGCGGAGCCGATCAGCACTTTGGCATCGTGCAGCGTGGAGAGGTAAACAGCCGAGTCGCGTGCATGATACCGCGGCGCCGGGTTAAACTGTTTGTAAGAATGATCATGCTCCTCATCCACAATGATCAGCCCCAGGTCGGTAAAAGGCAGGAAGATGGAAGACCTCGGCCCCAGAATGATGCGGTATTGAGTGGCATCTTCCGTATCCCTTTGCCCTGCAATATTTTTCCACACCTCCGCCCGTTCATTGCGGCTGTAACGGGAGTGGTAAATACCCACTTCATTGCCGAAATACCGGCGCAGCCGTGTAATGATCTGGGTGGTGAGCGCAATCTCCGGAAGAAGATAGAGCACCTGTTTGCCACGATCGAGTGTTTCCCTGATCAGCTTGATGTACAGCTCGGTCTTTCCTCCGGATGTAACTCCATGAAGCAACACCACACGATGATCCTCAAATTTTTGATGAATCAGATCATAAGCTTCTTCCTGATGTGAAGTCAGCTTCACTTCTTTTGTCTTATCGCGTTCAGGATCAAAATCAAGGCGGGTTACGGCTTTTTCAAACTCTTCAAAAACACCCTTTTCCACCAGTCCTTTCAGCACGGCAGCGCTTACGTTGGCTTTTTTCAGCAGATCGCTTTTTTTAATTTCCGCATCTTCATTATCCTGCATGTAACCCGACATCGCCAGAAAAGCCATGAGCAGTTCCAGTTGTTTGTGCGCCCTTTTACCCAATTCCTCCATCGCGAGCCGGATGGCTTCTTCATCCCGGTAATCTTTTCCCAGCCGGATGAACTTCTCTTTCTTTTGCCGGTAGCCCTCTTCCAGTTCTTCTTCCATGACGATCATCTTTTTTTCGATCATCCTTTTCAGGAAAGGAAGCACATTCTGAAAGCCCAGCGTTTTGCCGATTTCATCAATGGTCAACCGTTTTTTTGCCAGCAGCGCTTCCGTGATCTTGAATTCATATTCATCCAGGATATCCCGGTCGGGCTGAAAGGCATCGGACAACAGCACTTTCGATTCGCTGGCCAGCTTGAAGGCGGAAGGCAATGCCACGTTCATCACCTCGCCAAGTGTGCTCATGTAATAGGATGCGATCCATTCCCAGAAACGGAACTGAATTTCGTTCACCAGCGGTTTTTCATCCAACAGATGCAGAATATATTTCGGAGTGTAATCGGGTACTTCTTCGTGAAGTCTGCGGATCAGACCCGAATACACTTTCTTTTTCCCAAACTGAACAGCCACGCGTTGCCCCGGCTTCACAAACTCATTCAACTCGTAAGGCACACGGTAAGTGAACGTTCCCCTTACAGGCAAAGGCAATAACACATCAGCAAACAAAGTCGTCCGGCTCATGTAAACAAAAGTAGGAAATTCAAAAGGATATCAGCTACTGTGTTGAAAAGTTAACCGGACAACTTTTCCAAAGTTTAAACTTTGGAAAAGTTTTTAAGATCATTTATGAATCCTTATCTCATAAGTTCTCTGATCATAATAATTGCCGTTTAAACGGTAACTGTACGTCAATACCTCGTTTCCGCATTTGTCCTCTTCCGTATTGACAACCACATTAGTAATAACATGTGAACCCCTCAACAAATCGGCATGAATATGATAATCACCGTTGGCACCGTTCTTTCTAAACTGCAGGAGGAAAGAATAACCCGTGATATGATGCAGGGGGCCGTAAAAAACTGAATCCAGCCTGTTTTCAGGTTTTCCCGGTTCCGTTTCAATCACCCATGCATTCGCCTGATCAGAATCAGTATATCCTTCGAACTTTACCGTTACGGCTGCCTCCGGTTCGGGCGGTTTGCTCCCGCAACAGGACCACAAAGAAAACAACATCAGGAAAATGATAATACCGGAAAAGAATTTGAACATATCTCTTTGTTTTTAAAACATCTCTTTTTCTGTCAGATTTCTATACGATAGAAATTGTGATGGGTTTCCTTTCAATCGTGAAGTATTTGAGCAAAATAAACAAGTCTGCGCCTGTTAATTCCTGCCTTACCGAATCATCCGGAAAGATATAATTCAAGGGATAATTGATTGAAAAATAATTATTAAATTTTAACCCATTTCGGTTCCTGTTCGGTATAATCAAGTAGTCGGATATTTAATTTTGAGGCACACATTCTGCCAACTTTAAAAGCCTCTTCTTTTTTGGGAAAAGTACCGACATCGTATCTCATTTGTGATTTGCTGATAATTCTTACCCTCATCATCGGGTAGCGCGCATGATAACGTACCGACAGAGTTCCACCTGTTTCCACAACGTTTTCCACAAACACTGTTACATAATCAGGTTCAGATATAGAAGTCCATTTCCCGTAATAATAGTTCCCAAAGGACACATATTCCCGGTGTAGCTTATTTTTGAAATCAATTTGATAACCGATAGTTGTCAGGACAAGCAATAGACCCATTCCTGCAATTATGAATTCAGCACCATAAAAGACAACACCATTATTAAAAATATTAACAACGGGGAAACCAATGAAAAAAAAGCCTAAAAAGCGTAAGCCGGGCCAGAAATAATAGCCCTCCTTTTTTTTGTAAATGTTTTTCTTTTGCATCGCATTTTCTCCAAATGCGTATGATGTTAAGACTACTCTATCTTAAAAACATACTTTCTTTCCTTATAATTTTTTAGTCCGGTTTTCAGGAA
>JAOZOO010000009.1:4658-5932 GCA_029933225.1 Bacteroidales bacterium
TGCGGGAGATGAAGGAACTCATGGTATTTGGGTGTGTCACACACTTCGGCATTTTCATCGCCGCCTCCCCCCGATCCGGAATAGAGTTTTACATTGTCGCGTATGATGGCATTCAGGTCGAAATCGATGGTTGTTTGCGGAGGCAGATAACCGGACAACGCTTTCAGCGGCGCTCCGACCATTCCGGGAATAAGGTAAACCACAAATGAAAAAGTGATGATGGCCAATATAAGCCGGGGAACGGAAACATACGGCACCTCCGAGTCGTGAGCAAATTTGATCTTACCGAGCAAATAAAATCCCATTAACGCAAAAATGACAATCCAGAACGCCAGGTAAACCTCACGGTCAAGGATATGCCAGTGGTAGGTCTGATCGGCAATACTGAGGAATTTTAATCCGAGGGCAAGCTCCAGGAAACCCAATACCACCTTCACCGAGTTCAGCCAGCCACCAGACTTGGGCAGGTTGGCCAGCAATGACGGGAAAAAAGCGAAAAAGGTAAACGGTAAGGCAAACGCCAGCGAAAAGCCAAACATCCCGACGATGGGTTTCAGAATGTGTCCCCCTGCCGACTCAACCAGGATGGTTCCCACGATAGGGCCCGTACAACTGAAAGACACAAGCACAAGTGTCAAAGCCATAAACAACGGCCCCATAACACCGCCTTTGTCCGCACTTTCATCCGATTTGTTGATCAGCCAGTGAGGTAGTGTGATCTCGAACATCCCGAAAAAAGATGCGGCGAAAATGACAAAGATCAGGAAGAATAAAATGTTGGGTAGCCAGTGCGTGCTCAGCCAGTTGGCAATTCCCGGCCCGGCAATCACCGCCAGCACCGACCCGATAAAAGTATAGATCAGGATGATGCTCAATCCGTAAAACAGAGCCTGCGCCCTGCCTTTTGCCTTGCTTTGCCCGTCTTTCATGAAAAACGAAATGGTCATCGGGATCATCGGGAAAACACAAGGGGTTAAAATAGCGATCAGCCCGCCAATAAAGGAAAGGAGGAAAAACCCCCAGAGCGACTTTTTTTTGCCCTGAATATCAGAAGCACCGACGGCGGATTCTTCAATTTGCTGTGTTTTTTCCGGTTTACTGATCTCTGAAATCAGTTCACCAGTCTTCCCGTTAAATTTCAGGTCAATATCTTCATAAAGCGCCACACATCCCGTTTCGTTACAGACCATGTAAGCAATTTCACCGACAACCGGAATTTCATCCTTGTCGGATGTCAGCTTAATCGTTTGCCTGAAGGTGGCTTCATCCACAAA